>JBFFSQ010000306.1:0-1637 GCA_041572275.1 Gammaproteobacteria bacterium | reverse complement strand
TCTGTGACAGTGGCCCTTACCGGCTAGTGCGTCATCCGGGTTATGCGGGAAATATTCTTGCACTGTTCGGTATTGTTCTTGCTCTGGACTCGGTATGGACACTGATCCCTGCGGCGGTGGCATCAATCATCACGGTAATTAGAACCGTACTTGAAGATCAAACTTTACAGGAAGAGTTGCCTGGCTATCGAGACTATACACGACGCGTGCGCTATCGCCTGATTCCTGGGATATACTGAGAGATCTGAACAAAACCAAAACAACTAAACCACCATCTGCAACTAACACAAAACAAATAAACAGGAACAACATGAACATAAAAAATTTTACGATTCTAACTATTATAAGCGCAATATTCATATCAGGCTGCAGCAGCTCCTCATCTAACACGCAAACATATAGCTGCACACTACCCTGCTTGCAGACCGCACCAACACTTTCTTCTGCCTCTGTTTCAAGCGCCACAGGCGGGTCAATAGATGTCACTTTAAATTTATCAGGAAATATTACAGATATTGATCGAGTGGATATATTTTTACGGGATATTAATTCTGGCATTGATGCTGGGTCTAGCTATATATTCAATCCTGCCACACAAACCCTGACTGAAACTATTACTGTAGCCTCTGGAACACCAGTGAGTAGTTATTACCCTTTCGTTATTATTTATACAACCACCAGCAACACAAGCTCTCGATATTATAAAGAACCGACAGTGTCCACTAATCAATATACTTATTACGAGATTTTAAATAACAACGCTTCACCGTATATGCTCAGCCCATATACAATACCCGTACTCCAGGTTAATTAGATATGTTTTCCTGATTCAAGTACAAATAAAATAAATCAACTATAGTTGTCTTCAGGTCGGATGTATTTGCAACCAAAGTCAATGACATGGTAGTCTCAATTAATATTAAAGACCATGACGCATTATGAAACATTCAATATACATCGGCATGAGTTTTATTAGGTGAACATAAATCCTCCGTAAAAGACACCCTTGATTGATCGCCAGATGTTATTGTACAAACTAAGCCAATAGCAGCATTTTGAATAGAAACTTCTGGCAACCCAATTTATTCAGTAAACTTTATACTTGTTACGGTTTGGATAAAATTAAAATTTAATAAATTGCATATAGGACGACTCAATGAATTACAAAATGTTACTCATTTTAATTCTTTCAGGACTTGTTGTTCTTTTTATAATTCAGAATGTAGCTGTCGTTGAGATACAGTTTCTGTTCTGGGCCACTCAAATGCCACGTTCATTACTCATGTTTCTTTTGCTTGCTATTGGTGTCATCATTGGTTGGTTTTTGCATGGTTATGTTAGACATCGTGATACCAAATCCAAATAATGACCCCAACAAGGCAATTCAACATGGATTGCGCATAAATCTCGCAACTGTACCAGCACCGCTTCGATGGGCAGCCATTTGACTAAAATACCCAGCAGATGCCAGATCAGGTTCTATTAAAGCGGCCACCAATGTAAGTGTTAGCTATGCATAGAGTTATCGGGAAACCTTATGAGCCATAATGAAATCCATCGATCACATCGCGTTGGCTGGTTACGTGCAGCAGTACTTGGAGCAAACGACGGGATAGTTTCTACTGCGAGTCTTATTA
>JBFFSQ010000305.1:0-1732 GCA_041572275.1 Gammaproteobacteria bacterium | reverse complement strand
AGGTGTGAACTGATCCGTGGGAATTCCCATTTCCTTGTAAAGAATGCCGGAGTAGAAATCCACATTCGGATATACCCCTTTTTCAGCCAGACGCTCTTCACAGGCCTCTTCCAAAGCCATCGCCGTATCAAACATGGGGCTGATGCTACCTTTCTTACGTGCCCAGTCCATCATCAATTTTTGTAGTATCGTCGCACGGGGATCCTTGACACTGTATTCTCTATGCCCCATGCCCCAGATGGTCTCCTTATTTGCCAATTTCTTGTCCAGCCAATCCCGTGCATGTTCAGGTTTACCAATTTCCAGCAGCATTCGTACCACCTTCTCGTTTGCCCCTCCATGCAAAGGACCAGCTAACGCCCCGACACCCGCTGCTAGCACCAGATAGGGACTGGCTAGTGTAGACGCCGCCACTAGTGATCCGAACGTCGATGCATTTAACGTGTGTTCGGCATGTAATACGAGACAAGCATCCATAATCCGAGCCAAATCCGGATCCGGATCCTCGCCATTGAGCATATAAAGCAGATTTTCGGCATACGTAAGGTCTTTACGGGGCGGGTTGGGATCATAACCATTGCGAATATGCTCCCACATGGTCACCAAGGTCGCCATGCGGGCAATTATTTTCGTCGATATCTTGAAATGTTTGGCAGGGTCCGGGGTGGTTGTATCACTAGGGTAAAACATACCCAGGCTGGCGACCGAAGTCTGTAGCATTTCCATGGGATGACCCGTGACAGGCAAGTGCTTCATAATCTCCCGGACATTGTACTTAACAATCCGGTTATTTCTTAACTGGATATCAAACTCAGCCAACTCTTCAGCTGAAGGCAGCTCACCTTTAAGTAATAAAAAAACAGTTTCCTCAAAAGTGCTATTTACGGCCAGATCCTCAATACGATAACCACGGTAGGCCAGTAACCCTGCTTCACCATCCAGATATGAAATTTTAGACTGCGTGGCAGGAACGCCTGCTAACCCTGGTATATACTCACTCATCTGGATGACCTTCTTATTAAAATTATTAGAATCAGAACATATAGAATAGCAAACTATCTAGCCCGGGACCGGCTAAATCAGTCTATTAACAATAACAAATATACCAACATACAGACTAGCCTTTCTAGCATTCACGCCTGCTTTCTGCATACATTAAGCCACTAAAGACAAAAATAAAGAATCACACTGATACCTGAAATTAACGTAACCAGCTGAATTTATTTGCTTTTTAACAGTCAGGCGCATTTACAATTAACTTTAGGCAAAAAAAAGGAGGAGCAAACGCTCCCCCTTTTGGGTTCTAACACAGCCTGTTGAATTTTAGGCAGGTGAGAACGAAGAACCACAGCCACAGGTTGTTTGGGCATTCGGGTTGCGAATAATAAACTGCGCACCCTGCAGGTCTTCTTTGTAATCAATATCAGCACCTACCAGGTACTGATAACTCATAGGATCAATTAACAGCGTTACACCACCGTTTTCCACAGTTGTATCACCATCATTAATGCTTTCATCAAACGTAAACCCATACTGGAAGCCCGAACATCCACCGCCAGAAATGAATACACGCAGTTTCAAATTAGGGTTATTTTCTTCCTCAATCAGGCTTTTTACCTTGGCCGCAGCAGCATCAGTAAAGTTTAATGGAGCCGGTATTGCGTTTTCAGCTGTCATAAAAATATCTCCAGACATCAAAATTTTCGGCCATCAGGGCCATTACCTGACTATT
>JBFFSQ010000304.1:0-1853 GCA_041572275.1 Gammaproteobacteria bacterium | reverse complement strand
GGGCGGCTGTTGAAATCCTCTTCAGAATACAGGCGTATACAGACTCCGGAGCTGACACGACCACAACGGCCCTTGCGCTGATTCGCCGAGGCCTGCGAAACCGGTTCCACAGGCAGGCGCTGGATTTTACTGTGCCAGGAATAGCGCGAGATGCGGGCGACGCCACTATCAATCACATATTTAATACCCGGTACTGTGAGCGAGGTTTCGGCCACATTGGTTGACAGTACAATGCGACGCTTATTCGAGGTATGAAAAATCTTGTTTTGTTCAGCTGCCGATAAGCGCGCCAGTAACGGTAAAACCTCAGTGTTGGGTAAATGTCGCTTTCGCAGAAATTCGGCCGTTTCGCGAATATCCCACTCACCACTGAGGAACACCAGAATGTCGCTACGGTCGATACGAGACAGTTCATCAACCGCATCTGAAATACCTTGCTGTAAATCCTTCTGGCGCTCGTCTTCATCATTACCATGCAGGGGACGGTAATGTACTTCCACTGGATATGTGCGGCCAGACACCATAATAATGGGCGCATCATCAAAATGTGTAGAGAAGCGTTCAGGATCGATTGTCGCTGAGGTGATGATAATTTTCAGGTCTTTGCGTTTGGGTAGCAGGCGCTTCAAATAGCCCAGCAGAAAATCAATATTCAGGCTGCGTTCGTGGGCCTCATCGATGATCAAGGTATCGTACTGACTAAGATACGGGTCGTGGTGTATCTCGGCCAGCAGGATACCGTCGGTCATCAATTTAATGCCGGTACTGTCACTGACCTGGTCATTGAAGCGAACCTTATAGCCGACAAACTGCCCCACTTCAGTCTTCAATTCTTCAGCAATACGACTGGCCACGGCGCGGGCCGCAAGACGACGAGGCTGGGTATGGCCAATCAGGCCGCGACTGCCCGAGCCGCGCTCAAGACAGATTTTAGGAAGCTGTGTGGTTTTACCCGAGCCGGTTTCACCGCAAATGATGACGACCTGATGAGCCTCTATAGCCTGTAATATGTCATCTTTCTTGCCACTAACTGGCAATTCGTCCGGGTAATTGGGTTGTGGTAAGTTATTCTTGCGCAGAGCAACACGAGCAATGGACTGCTTTAAATCATCCGATAGTTGCTGCAACAGCGTGTCAACCGGCTGCTTTTGTTTGATTCTGTGTCTGGCTTTCTGGATGCGCTTGAAGAAGCCGTGGCGATCAACCAGCATACATTGATCCAGCTGCTGAAAGCATTGCTGGATGCGTTGTTGATCTGAACTGCTTGTCATGACTATCTCTGGGCTTAAGGTAGGCCCGTATTATGCGGCTGGTTAAAAAAGATGCAAGTTCGGTTTGTGGGGTATCGGCTGCTGGCATGCTGATCATGAAGCCAGTTTTTTTACATGCCGTGATATTTTTTTAAAAATTTTCTCATAGGACAGGGGCGGGCCAAAAGATAGTGGTTTTCCATCAATAAATATCCCATCTGAAATACCCCACTCCAGGAATACATCTCGATCGGAAGTGTCGATACGTTGAAAGACGACCTTGTCAGCAAAGTCAGCGCATGCTCTTTTAGTCCTTTCAAAAACGATGTTCTGAGCAGGGCACCAGCCATTAATAAAAGCGGTAACGGTTACTTTGCCAGGGTATGTTGGCACTTGTTTTTTAGGAAGAATCCAATGAGGCTGAGTTGCATCATCCGTAAATGGTTTCCAAACCAGCAGACGCAAAGAGTCACGATCAGCCTTTTTATATCCTTGTTTTTTAAACCAGGAGGCTTTCATCCAGAAGGGTAACCATAAACCCCATGCAGCCATGCCTTTCGCGCCCAGGTTTTTGGCATCGGTTTCCGCAGCGTCGAGCAGTGC
>JBFFSQ010000303.1:0-1868 GCA_041572275.1 Gammaproteobacteria bacterium | reverse complement strand
GGTGACATGGCTACCAGTGCAACACCGACCATCATAGCGAATATCACTACCTGTAACATATTGCTCTCGACCATGGAATTCAGTGGATTAGCAGGCAGCAGAGTAATAATTTTTTGAGGCAATTCGTTGAAATTAATCTCAGAAACAGCCTCTTCATTGACAGCAACTGATTTAGCTGCCAAATTAACCTGTAGAGTGTGACTATCAATATAATCACCCGGCTTTATCAATGACACACAAACAAGACCGATAATAATAGCTAATACAGTCGTAGCGATGAAATAAACAACAACCCGCGTGCCTATTTTACGTAACTGATCGACATCTTCCGTTCCGGCCAATCCACGGATAATAGATGCAAACACAAGCGGTATAACAATCATCTGTATAAGCGCAAGGAATAATTTCCCTGGAAAAGCCAACCAGTCGCTGACCGTTGAAGCAGTGGCTGGATTCACCCAACCAACTGATGGCCCCATAATGATACCGACTGTTATACCCAGTATCATTCCAAGTAGCACCTGCAACCAGAGACGCCCACGAATAAGCCCCTGCAAGTAATCGGATAGGTATTTTAGTGAACGAGGATTAAGTCCCTGAAGAGTCTGCAAAGTTGAAGTTGATTCCACCATAGTAGATCCCTTTAATATGCAGTTTAAACTGAAAAACTATTGAGCACAGTGTAGTTAATTATTATTTACCCTGGAGCCTGCAAAAGATACAACGTTCGAATATTTTTTGGCTTTTCATAAGATAAATCAATTAAGCGATAACAACAGTTCTGCATTACTATTTAGGCAGAATATGGCCCTATATTATCCGGAAATGAAGTTCCTCTGATTTCATTCAATTTACCGTGCCATCATACCTGATCTTTATCTAATAAAGCTGTTTTAGAATTCTAAAAATCGGGTTTCACCGTGTGTATATATTTCGAACTCTGATTTGGATATTTGATATTTTTTCAATGCTTCACGCAATTTTAACGGCGGCTCATCCAATGATTCATCGGTTAATATGAATGTCCCCCAGTGCATCGCCACTGAATATCTGGACTTGATATCCATATGTATTTTCACTGCTTCATCAGGATTCACATGATAGGATTTCATAAACCATCTAGGTTCATAGGCACCGATCGGTAACAGAGCGAGATCAAAGCCATCATACTTATTGCCGATCTGCTTAAAATGATCCGCATAACCGGTATCACCGGCAAAGAATATTCGCTGATTTTTTGTCTTAATAACCCACGACGCCCACAAGCGTTCAAAGCTATCAAAAAGTGTTCGCTTACTCCAGTGCTGACTGGGTTCAGCAATAAACTGTATATCCTTAATGGTATGACTTTGTGACCAGTCCAGCTCAACAACTTGAACATCACCGATATCTAATTCATCAAACCATGATTTGATGCCCAGGGGCACAAGGAATGTTATTGTACGCTTAGTATTATGCTGCACTAGTGACTTAACCGTCTCGACATCCAGGGAGTCATAATGATCATGGGAGATAATCACTGCATCTATATCGGGCAAGTCGTTTATTGACATTGCCGGAGCGATCACTCTTTGCGGCCCCGCCCAGTTGACAGGTGAGGCCCGATTGGAAAACTGTGGATCAGTCAGAATATTCAGCCCATTCAACTGAATCAAAAAGGTGGCATGACCTATCCAGGTCAGGCTGGTTTTATCTATATTGTTTTTCAATAAATGATGCTTACTGGTATCCAGCTGAAAATTATAATCACCGGCTTCGGGTATATCTTTAAATAGTTTCTGCCACCGCCATTTCAAAAATGCCCAAAGGCCTTTGTTATCCTGGTAGTATATATTTTTGAAACCTGATTCTGTATGGTGGGCCCTGGC
>JBFFSQ010000302.1:0-2159 GCA_041572275.1 Gammaproteobacteria bacterium | reverse complement strand
CACAGTGTGAAAGACAAATCTGGACTGCATGCCATGATCAAAAAAGCGCAAGAGATCGAAGAAGCGCGTATTGCTAAACACGTGAAATCCTGAGGAATAGATAATGGCTAAAGAATATTCATTTTACCCAGGTTGTTCCTCTCAAAAGGGCGCCTCATCGTCTAATTACCTGACATCTGTACAGAGTATGTGCGATGTTCTCGATATCAAACTGAACACGATTCCTGACTGGAACTGCTGTTCAGCTTCGATTGGTTATTCAGGTGGTGGTGAACTGCCTCGTTTGGCTTTGTCTGCACGTAATATTGCGTTGTCAGAAAAAGAACATCCGGGTCAGGACATTGTGGCAACCTGTGCGGCCTGTTGGTTAGCTACTCGTGAGACTTCAGAGCGTCTGGAAGATCCAGAGATGAAGGCAGAAGCAGACATTGCCCTGAAGGAAGCCGGTCTGGAACTGAAAAACGACAAGAAAGTACGCCACATGGTGGAAGTGCTGATTGACGATGTTGGTTTTGATGGCATTAAAGAAAAGGTTGTCAAACCTCTGGAAGGTATCAAGATTGCAGGCTATGTTGGTTGTCAGACGAACCGTCCATTTGGTATTGATGGTGAATCATTTGAGAATCCACAATATCTGGACAAGTTTGTTGAAACCCTGGGTGGCGATTCACTGCCAGGATTCGAGAAGAAAGTATCCTGCTGTGGTGGTGCACTTGCATTCTCTGAGCCTGAAAAGTCTCAGGCATTGGTAAAAGGCATTATTGAATCTGCACTGGATAATGGTGCTGATATGATCGTCACGCCATGTCCTGTATGTCAGATGAACGTGGAAGTCTATCAGGATCAAATTAATGCCACTTATGGCACTAAGTTTAATATCCCGGTGACTTACTATAGTACGCTGATGGCAGTAGCCTTTGGTAAGAGTGCAAAAGAAGCTGCACTGGAAGGACAGGTGATTCGAGCTAAACAGCTCGAAGATATTGCCGCTAAATAATACGGATTCTTGAATCCAGTATTAGAAAAGGCGCAGTTTTAACTGCGCCTTTTTTTATGCCTGATAAATGTAAATAAAGCAGTATTTGAACTGGGGGTATTTATATAAAGAAGATAGGTCTTTCTTTGCAGATAAAGAATTTTATTCAGTCGTAAAAAATCTATAAATATAGCTTCTATACTTATACTGAATATATGACACAAGCGAGTAGAAAATGAAGACAGTTAGGGATCTCATGACTAAAAATCTCGTTACACTGAAGGAGTCAGATACACTATACACTGGGCGAATGTTGTTCAAGCAGCATGGTATACGGAATCTTCCTGTAATCGATGAATCAACAGGAAGTTTCAAAGGTCTTCTTTCACAACGAGATATTCTCAATCATGCTTTTAATGTGGTCGAAAAATATGGTTTCAGCAAGCTGAAATCACGTGAAGAAAGAACCCGAATTGGTGAGGTCATGGATCAGTCCTGGCCTACCGTCTCGTCAACTGAAAACCTGAAAGAGGTTGCGAGGCAAATTATTGAACACAAGCACACGTGCTTGCCTGTTGTCGATAATGGCAAGCTCGTGGGTATTGTTACGGCATTAGATTTTGTGAAGTTGAGCCAGTATTTATTAAGTCAGTGATAGTTTCACGCCGCATTCTCTTCAGGAAAACGTAGCATTTCCACATCCCACTGATCACCAGTTACTGTCAATATCAGGCATGAGGGGCCGCCTCTTGTGCGAGTATGGCCAGCAGCACCAGGATTAACAACCCAAGGTGTACGGTCTTTGTCGATTAGCATGGTATGAGTGTGTCCATAGATAACCATACGTGCATCGGGGTGCGAGTGTCGAAGGGCATCATGACAGGGTTGGTGCATGCCATGGCGGTGACCATGTTCAATGGCAAGTTTACCGCCAGGGAGCTCGATCTCAGCCATGTGGGGCAGGCTATTAACGACATGAGTCTCTTCTATAGGCCATAGGCCAGAAGCATCATTGTTACCAGCAACAGCAGTCACTGAATTAGATAATTGGTGCATCTGTTCGACTACCCGTGCACTACATATATCACCGGCATGGATGATCTGATCACAATCTTTCATGACATCGACAATAGCGGGATCAATAATGCCGTGGGTATCTGAAATGATGCCGATGCGAAGGGTT
>JBFFSQ010000301.1:0-2163 GCA_041572275.1 Gammaproteobacteria bacterium | reverse complement strand
TGCGCGGTGATCTGGTCAGTCGTCCCATTGGCGAGGTCCTGGATGAAGCCCAGAATCTGGTCAACGCCGGGGTCAAAGAGTTGCTGGTCATTTCCCAGGACACCAGTGCCTACGGTGTTGATGTGAAATACCAGACCGGTTTCTGGAATGGTCGGCCAGTGAAAACCCGTTTTGAGGACCTGGTACAGCAACTGGGTGAACTGGGTATCTGGGTACGCTTGCATTATGTTTACCCCTACCCCCATGTCGACAAAGTCATTCCATTGATGGCTGAAGGTAAAATCCTGCCCTATCTGGATATCCCGTTCCAGCATGCCAGCCCCAGAATACTCAAAGCCATGAAACGCCCGGCCAGTAGTGAAAACACCCTGGAGCGAATTAAGAAATGGCGCGAGATCTGCCCCGAACTTACCATCCGTAGCACTTTTATTGTCGGCTTCCCCGGCGAAACCGAAGAAGACTTCGGCATGTTGCTGGACTTCCTGCTGGAAGCCCAGCTAGATCGTGTGGGTTGTTTTGCCTACTCACCTGTCGAAGGAGCCACGGCCAATGAGCTTGCAGATCAAATACCGGAAGACATTAAACAGGAACGTCTGCAACGTTTCATGACACTGCAAGCGGAGATCAGCGCTGCCAAACTGGCGAAAAAAGTTGGCCAGACCCTGGAAGTTATCGTTGATGAAACCGACGATGAAGGCGTCATTGCTCGCAGCAAGGCCGATGCCCCAGAAATTGATGGCATGGTGTTTGTGGAGACTGATGAAGTCTTTGAGCCTGGCACCTATCTTAACGTCAAAATTGTCGATTCCAATGAACATGATCTGTTTGCCATACTCGAGTCTTAAGCTGTCTCGACTGCAAATATTGCCTGAGGCCTGACTCGTCATGTTTAAACGAACCGAACCCAATGCAGCCAGTCAGGAATTTGAAATTAGCTATGCTGAACTGATGGACTTATCACCCCATGCGGCCTTGATCAATTTTCACTCTCGCCATGAACAGCGCATTGAACAGACCACGCTACACTCTCAGCAGACCAAAGCCTGCTTCAAGGGTTGTGCCTATTGCTGTCATCTCAAAGTAGTCACCGATGCTGTTGAAATTTTTGCCATGGTTGATTATGTAAAATCAAACCTGAATGAACATCAAATCAATCAGATTATTCAATCCGCGCAACGTAATATCACACAAGCCCATAACCTCAGCCATGAGGAACAGGCGACAATCAACCAGAAATGCCCACTACTGCTAGACAGTAGCTGTGTCATCTATCCCGTTAGATCAATCAAATGCAGAAACTTTCATGCTACAGATAACAGCAGTTGTCGTGCTGCCTACGAAAACCCCAAGGATCTGACTATTCTGAACAACAACATACCGGAAGTATATGTTGCAGCAACGGGTAGCAGTGATGGCTTCATGGCAGCACTACATGCCCACGGTTATGATGATCGAATCTATGATCTTAATGCGGGCTTTATCGAAGCCTTCGAGAACCCCGTCTGTAAGCGCCGATACGAAGCTGGCAAACGTGCATTCACCACGGCAAAGTACAATAATGATTAATGCCCCAACGGCTCAGCCTTAAATCAATACATTAAATGGTGACTGAGGCCTTTTTACTCACGCGTCAATGGCGAGATACCGCTCAGGGCTTGCAGCTTGAGCTCTGGTTCGCCAGCGACTCCGGACCATTGTGTGTATTGATCAATCACCAGACCAGCCTGTTTTTTATTCATCAGGACAATATAGAGCACGTTAAAAATATTTTGTCAGCATCCAGTTATGCTGAAATCAAACCCCTCGACTTACAGGATTTTCGGTTCCAGCCAGTAGCAGCTATCTACTTTAAGTCCCAACAACAGTTGTATCGTGCACGTGATCTGTTGCGAACGAATAATATCCCGTGTTTTGAATCCGATATTCGACCCACTGAACGTTTTCTAACTGAGCGCTTTATTACCGCGCCAGTTCGCATCAGTAGCTATAATGACATCCAGGCAAACCAGCCGATATTGAACCCCAGACTCCAGCCCAGTGAATACCAGCCCACATTTAAAATACTGTCACTGGATATAGAAACCAGCTATAACAGCAATGAGTTGTTCTCTATTGCCTTCGTCTGTGGCGATGTACACCGTGTGTTCATGATTGGCAATCCCG
>JBFFSQ010000300.1:0-2175 GCA_041572275.1 Gammaproteobacteria bacterium | reverse complement strand
TCTGACTTTGACTTCGGCGATGCCTCGGAGTCTAAATTCGACTTTGGCATTGCCTCTGGTTCTGACTTGGACAGTTGTTTGTTATCAGTATCTGCCATGATGTTATCTGTTAACCTGTTTGAATCTGATTTTGATACCAGTTTTCTATAGTGTCCAGCATATCAGCATCTGTTGCTGATGCCGCCTGTAATATTGATGAAGAAAACCCCAATGTTTGAGCCAGTTCTACACCGCGTTGACTGGGTACAACAATCGGAGTTTTGCATAAATGCACTTGCCCTTCACATCCTACTATATGATACAGGTTTTTAAGGGCTTCGTTACTGGTAACTGTCACAATTTGAATTCCACTCTGAGCCCAAAGGGCCAGTACAGGTTCAGGATCGATAGTCGGGCGACAGCGGCGGTAGACCTCGGCGTAGTTAACCTGGGCACCCCGTAAACGTAAGGTATTCGCAAGATGTTCCCGGCCACCCTGCCCTCTGATAATCAGTATAGACTGCTGCTCGATCTGTGGACTTTGAAAGGCGTTCAGGGCCAGTAGTGCCTCGGAGTTAAAACCTGTTTCAGGCTGGAAACTGACTTTAAAGCCATGATCGGTGAGGGCCTGGGCCGTACGTTTGCCAATGGCGGCAATTTGAAGTCCATCGGGTAGTTTTGAGGGATTAATGAACTGTAGGGCATGTTCAACAGCATTAACACTGATGAAGATGAGGATGTTGAAGGATTCAAGCGAATTCAGTTGTGCTTGTAGTCGGTCAGGGTCGCTAATTTCACGAATATCTATGACCGGGAAGGGTATGGCAGCAAAACCAGCTTCTTCAAGTTTCTGTATAAATGGCCCTGCCTGATGGGCAGGGCGTGTCACCAGGACAGTGGCTTTTTTTAATGAATCAGCCGTCTGCTGAATCAATTAAGCATACCCATATCGCGGAGGATGGTTTCAGCACCCTGACTGAGCAGGGTTTCAGCCAGCTCTGTACCGAGCTGTTCAGCATTACTGGCAGGCCCACGGATTTCACCGCGAACTACTTCCGAGCCATCGGGGCGACCAACCAGGCCACGTAAATAAATTTCATCACCTTCGAGGATGGCATAACCGGCGATGGGTACCTGACAACCGCCATTGAGACGATGGTTAAGGGCACGTTCCGCACTCAGGCGTATGTGAGTGGTCGGGTGATCGAGGGGTGCGAGAAGCTTCATGATGCGATCATCATTTTCGCGACATTCGATGCCAACAGCACCCTGACCAATGGCAGGCAAGCTTTGTTCAGGGGTGATACGTGAGCGAATACGATCATTAAAGCCGAGACGTACCAGGCCAGCGGTGGCCAGGATGATGGCGTCATAATCACCATTATCAAGTTTTTGTAAGCGGCTATTTACATTGCCACGCAGGTCCAGCATTTCTGCATTGGGCATATTGGCCTTGATCTGTAGCTGGCGACGCAGGCTGGATGTACCGATGCGTGCATTCGCAGGTAACTCGTTCAGAGACGCATACTTGTTGGAAACAAAAGCATCACTGGGATCTTCACGTTCCATGATGATAGGGAGATGTAAGCCGGGCGGGAACTCCATGGGCACATCTTTCATGGAATGAACGGCAATATCGGCATCGCCATCGAGCATGCCCTGCTCAAGTTCTTTAACAAACAGACCTTTACCACCTACTTTGGCCAGAGGTGCATCGAGAAATTTATCACCCTTGGTGGTCATTTTAACCAGTTCAATTTCAATATCAGGATGATGTAATTTAAGTTGGCGGGCAACTTCTTCGGCTTGCCAGAGTGCAAGCGGGCTTTTTCGTGTGGCTATACGAATCGGTGTGGCCATAGTGTGGACTCTGTGAATGACAAAGCCGTTATTCTATCATTGCTGACAGATGATTGGAGAAGGGATATGAATGGATTTTATGAGCAGGATCAAGCTTATCGGGACAGGTTCTTGATGGTTTTGCGCACTTTCGGTAAGTGACGACGGCTGATTTCGAGCTTGTCGTCGACATCCTGGAACAGGACAACACAGTGGCCATCCCCTGTTTTTTCCAGACCGGTGAGGTATTGATTGGCCACCAGTGCATTACGATGAATACGTGTCAGTAGTTGGCCAAATTCTTCTTCCAGGGATTTAAGGGATTCTTCAATGAGATACTCATGAGAGGCTGTACGC
>JBFFSQ010000299.1:0-2198 GCA_041572275.1 Gammaproteobacteria bacterium | reverse complement strand
GCGTTACTGCTTTTACATTACACAGATACATCTACAGGAAGTCATACCGTCTGCTAAAATTCTGCAAACCCTGAAGGAAACATCTGGCTTCGACTGGACGTATTTTTTTGCCAACAACTCATCTGACTGACCGACATATAAAGGCAGCACCACTTATTCACAAGGGTAAACACATGTCCCAGATAAAAATTTCCATCGGCAACCTGGTCATCGGTGCCGAACTTCTTGATACGCCAACAGCTCAGGCAATACAACAAGCACTGCCTTTTGCCAGCAAAGCACAGACCTGGGGAGACGAAGTATATTTTGAAACACCCGTTCAGGTTGAGCTGGAAGCAGATGCCAAAGATGTGGTGGAAGCAGGTGAGTTGGCATTCTGGACAGAGGGTAGCTGTATCGCGATCGGATTTGGCCCGACCCCCATCTCCCAGGGTGATGAAATTCGACTGGCGGCACGCACCAATATCTGGGCGCGTGCATTAAATGACGTCAAGGATCTGAAAGCGGCGAAGCCCGGAGATTTTGTTTTTATAGAAGCAGTATGAGCATACATCAGGGGTGATTCAGGTCTTTTGACACTGAATCACCCTTCGCTATGACCTGGGTAAAGACAACTGTTTACGCAGTAAAATGACGTAAAAAGTGATCCATTCGTTCAAAGACAGGCTCCATATCATCCTTACGTGGCAAGAAAACAATACGAAAATGATCCGTACCCGGCCAGTTAAAGGCCGAACCCTGTACCAGTAGTATTTTTTCCTGTCGCAGTAAATCGAGCACAAACTTTTCATCATCCTTAATAGGAAACATTTCCGGGTCCAGCTTCGGAAACAAGTACAAGGCGCCCTTGGGTTTCACACAGGATACACCGGGTAACTTGTTGACCATTTCCCAGGCGTAATCACGTTGTTCATGAAGGCGCCCGCCCGGTTTAACCAGATCTTTAATACTCTGATAGCCACCCAGTGATGTCTGGATGGCGTGTTGTCCAGGCACATTGGAACACAGGCGCATAGAAGCCAGCAGTTCCAGTCCCTCGATATAATCCGTGGCCGTTTGCTTGGCTCCGGAGATCACTGCCCAGCCGGCACGAAAACCAGCGACACGATAAGCTTTGGAAAGACCATTGAAACTGATAAACAGCACATCATCAGCCAGCGATGCCAACGCGATATGCTCAGCATCATCATAAATAATCTTGTCGTAGATTTCGTCTGCAAAAATAATCAGCTCATGACGGCGGGCAATATCCACCAGACCCAGCAGAATATCTTTTGAATACACTGCACCGGTCGGATTGTTAGGATTGATCACCACAATGCCACGGGTTTGTGGTGTGATTTTACGTTCAATATCTTCCAGATCCGGCTGCCAATCATTCTCTTCATCGCAGAGATAATGCACCGGTTTACCACCGGATAAACTCACCGAGGCTGTCCATAAGGGATAATCCGGGGCTGGAATCAGCATCTCATCACCGTCATTGAGTAACGCCTGCATGGTCATGACAATCAGCTCACTGACACCATTGCCCAGATAGATATCGTCAATTTCCACATTCGGAAAGTTTTTTTCCTGGCAATATTGCATGACCGCTTTACGGGCATAGAAAACCCCCTTGGAGTCACTGTAGCCCTGGCAACTTGCCAGATTATGAATAACATCCTGAATGATTTCATCTGGTGCTTCGAAACCAAAAGGTGCCGGATTACCAATATTCAGCTTGGTTATACGATGGCCCTCTTCTTCCATACGTTTGGCTTCCTGCAGCACAGGTCCACGTATGTCATAACAGACATCAGCCAGTTTTCTTGATTTTTTGACAGTAGTCATTGCCGCTTATTTGTTAACCCGTAAGAATACTTATATTATTTCATGTTACTAAAAAAACGAATACAAATATAATAAACACTATTCACAAAGGCATGTAATTTTATGAATGTAATAATGGTTGATGCAGGAAACCTGGCCGGTGACGCCGACTTTCCAATGATTAATCTGAATAAATTTGGCTGGCAACAGTTTATTCAACTTGATGAAAATGAAGTTATCGAACGTTGCTGGCGTTCAGATATCATCATCAGTGCTGGCACACCAATTGATAAACAGGTAATCGACAATTCCTTCAAACTGCAATTAATTGTGGCTGCCGGTGACGCCTTCGACCATATCGATCTAGATGCTGCCGCACAAAGAGG
>JBFFSQ010000298.1:0-2604 GCA_041572275.1 Gammaproteobacteria bacterium | reverse complement strand
ATCGCTGTGGTGCAGGACGATGACCAGCCTCTGCAGTCGATGCTGAAGACATTGGGTATCGACTGGGTAGTGAACCCGGAACCGGAGCGTGGAATGGGCTATTCTATTGCATGTGCTGTAAACGCCACTTCTCAAAGTAATGGCTGGTGTATCCTGCCTGCTGACATGCCGGAACTGCAGGTATCAACTACACAAAAACTGGTTGATACATTGCGTATTGGTGCGGTATTGGCGA
Source organism: Gammaproteobacteria bacterium (assembly GCA_041572275.1). GTDB lineage: Bacteria > Pseudomonadota > Gammaproteobacteria > SZUA-229 > SZUA-229 > JBFFSQ01. Next base: position 2,369 of record JBFFSQ010000298.1, on the reverse strand, counting down.
CACCAATTTATCAAAACCAGCGTGGTCATCCAGTTGCTTTTAGTTCCAATTTTTTCGATGCATTATCTACTCTTGATGGTGACGTCGGTGCTCGCCATATTCTGAATCAGCATGCTGATCGTCTCACTGTCATCGACACTGAAGATGCCGGTGTACTTAAGGATATTGATTCACCAACGGATTTGGTTTGATTGGTGCCTTATGTAAGGTGTGATTAGAAAAATGTAATTCGCCTTAGGTATTGTCATTCATGGGTTTACTGCCCGAAAATCGACTAATAAATCAAAGCTGGCAAAGGCGTATGAGTACCGAGATGTTGTTGAACCTGTCAGAAAAGAATGTTTATTCCCACTATATTCTTTACACTATATCAGTACCATATTACAAAACCCCTTAAAGACTGATAATGAAACACATATTTATTTTTGTTGGTATTGCAGTCCTTATCATCATGACTAGTTGCAACTTTCCATGGCAGGATGATGATAGCCCTATAATTCCATTAGTTATTAGTGGGCTGGGAGTAACAATAACTGACTATGACTCGAGCACTGGAAAAGCCGGTGATTTTATTTTTGTACCTGAAGAGCAAAAAGTTTTTCTGGAATTTGGCGCTCAGGTTAGTTCACCTGATGGCTTCAAAGAACTGCCTACTTTCGAATATAGAATAGATCCAAATGCTAATGTTATGGCCATTACGGATGGCAAGGTGACTCGTATGGTCTATCAACCGGATACGCAAGATTATGAGATTGGCGCCATATCAACACAGAATTCTAATTACTATATTGGATATGACCATATTACAGCTCCAACGGTAGGACTTGGTGATCACCTGGTAGCCGGCCAGATACTCGGTAAGCCGGGTACCTGGAGTGCTTCGCTCGGGCGCTTCGAGATCATGATAAACAACAGTAAAAACGGATTGTCATATTGTCCATTCGTCTATTTTGATACCTCATTAAAAGATGAATATGAACAGAAAATTTCTAGATTAATGGCTGACTGGGAATTATTTAAAGGCAACCAATCAATCTATGACGAAGAAAATCACATCTACCCGGGCTGTAGATATGAAGATATGGTTAGCTATTAGTATTCGTTAATACTGTTGCTGTGTTTTATCTTAAACCCTCCATACACAGACGGAATTAAGTCTTAAATTAATACATTGCTCTGCTAGTAATTCTGAGTAAGTGCTCACTACTTCTATCCCGAATGTCACCTTATGATGAAAAGTAGTCAGTAAATAACCTGGTGATGAATAATTGCAATTGATTGCTTCGTGCGGAATATAACGATAATTAGGCAACAATAGAAAAATTAGAATGTCGTGCCCAATTGGAATGATCGATTCCAGTGCAGAAGCCTAAACGTTGCCATATTTTAAGGCATGATCAGGTACATATTGACTAAAATATCCAGACAGGCTGACTGTGTCGATGGTTGATTGGTTTGAAACGGCTATTGTTTTAATTCACTTGAATTGTATTCAAATCAATTCGAGCCGTAGGCCCGTAGCTATTGTACACTTCGCCCTGTTCCGTCACATCAACAAAGTAAATACGCTTGTGTTCCTTTGATATCGGGTAATATTCAATTGATGCTGATTGACCTTTATATGTTTGTAAATTTTGTTCGAGCTCATCAATAGATTCACAGTCCAGCTCATTGTCAGAATTTCGAATTTTATACATGGTCTGCGGCCTTATATCAGATATTGGTGGGCGCCTGTATCAGTTTTACCTGTACGAAGCGCTTCGACATAGTCACCACATTAATTAAGCAATAACGAAACCAATTTTTCAGATGGTCATGCATTTTTATTTATTCCCATTGATGTTATAGGGTAATTGATCATCCCGTTATGCTATAAAAAATATAGCTACTAGACGAGGGTATATTTATGAGTGGTATTGATCCCTATGCTTATATGCAGCAGGTATCTATTCAACTGCATGAGCTCAATAGTCGCGATGAAATAGTGACTGCTCTCGATGAACTTGAATATCTGTTCGAGGTGATTCCACCCGAGATGCAGGATAACGCCGAAACACTTATTTCCTTACTTCGAGAAAAACTTGCAAATGTCAGCTAAAGAAAGGCCGTTGCTGAATATGGTTAACGCTCGTAGTTACGCGATTCGACGCGTAAATCCTTTTCTGGGGGTGCTTCAGGTTATCGAAACCAGTGGTGGTCGTGCTATCAGTGCCAATGGCGTGGTTTGGGATATCGAGGTTCTGGCAGAATGTAGCGGTGGTTGGGGTAGTTTGAATCAAAACAGCAAACAGGTCGCTTACTATCGTTATGGTTTATGGTCATTAGAAGATGGCCTGGTCAATCGGCCACTGGCACCACACCTTGAGAGT
>JBFFSQ010000297.1:0-2631 GCA_041572275.1 Gammaproteobacteria bacterium | reverse complement strand
GGTGCCGGATTAAGTACGGTTGATTTGTTGTTAATCATTATTATTATCCTGCTGTTGGCCTAGCCGAACAGCGGGTTTGTTGACTTACACTTTAACGTTTCAAAATTACGATAAAGGAACAAAAATGAAAATATATTCTCCACTGGCCATGACTGGCCTGCTGGCAATCTCGTCATCGGCTGTTGTCGCTGAACCAACACGTACATTTTTTACCGAGACAGCTGAAGTTGCTGCGCAGGGCGCTGCTTCACTGGATCTGGATTACGCGTTCACATCAGATGGTTTCGGTACCGGGGTCCGCTTCGGTGCTGCCGGCGGTGAAATCCAGATCAATGCCAAATCTGTGACAGATCCTTCAGGCTTTAGAAGTACCAGTATTGGTTATAAGCGTATTTTGCAACCGCAGCTGGCTGCCTACGGTGTGCTGAGTTATACCAATGACGCCATTAATGCGCCTGGTCCAGGCAATTATTCAGCGACTGACTTTGCATTGGGTCTGGCCTACACCATGCAGGTGGGCGCTAATGGACAATCAGCTAATAGTGGCATTACCCTGAATTTCAATGTTGAGTTGGTGACGGATGATGAAGGTTTGCAAGGACGAGGCGCGGATACTACCCTGTTTGCCAAGGCAGCGGCGGTAATCCCAACCCATCAGCTGGTACCCAATACTGACTTCATCGTGGAAGTTGGACTGGAAGATAGTGATGTTCTTGATACCCAGGCTTCACTGGGTTTTCGCTGGCAGCCAACTAAAAAAATAACCACGGATCTGATTGTGTATGCTGATGATGGTGACCCGGTTGCCGACCCAGCAACCGGTATCCCTGGTTACGTGAAGGTTAATATCGCCTTCTAGGTTATCCAGTCTTTTTCCCTCTATGCCCTTGTGGTTAGAGGGGAAAAGCCGGTTTCATGCCCAGGACACGCTAAAAAGTGAGTGGTTTTGGTGCTCCGGGCCATTGAATTTCGAAATAACGGTATAATTAAGTTCAATTCACTTGCCACCCGGTACACAAATCGCTAAAATTCCGCGTTTCCTGAAAGCCGGTTTGGTTTTCGATTAACAGATTTTGAGATAGAAGCTAATGGTAACCATTCGTTTATCGCGAGGCGGCGCAAAGAAGAAGCCTTTTTATCATGTTGTTGTAACTGATTCACGTATGCCACGTGATGGTCGTTATATCGAGCGTGTTGGCTATTTTAACCCTGTAGCACGTGGTGCTGAAAAAGGCCTTGAACTGAGCCTGGATCGTATTGATCACTGGGTTTCAAAAGGTGCAGGTACTTCTGACCGCGTTAAAACTCTGATTAAACAGGCTCGTAAAGCGGTTAACGCTTAAGTTTGCCCTGTAGTCGTTCAATATCAGGCTTATGGCCAATATGAATGATGATTTGCTGGAACTCGGAAAGATTTCTGGCGTATTCGGAGTAAAAGGCTGGGTTAAGGTGCATTCCTACACCGACCCACGCGAAGGAATTGCAGATTATAGCTCCTGGCATATATTGCAGAATGGAGTCTGGCGTGAAGTACAGCTGGAAGCTGGACAGCGCCAGGGAAAAACGGTTATTGCCAAGATTGAAGGTGTTAATGACCGTGACCAGGCCATGCTCCTGACCGGGGCTAAAATTGCGATTCGTCAGGATCAGCTCGAGGCACTGGACGAAGATGAATATTACTGGCGTGACCTGGAAGGTCTTCGGGTGGTGAATACCGATGGTATCGAACTGGGTATCATCGATCATATGATGGAAACCGGAGCCAATGATGTCATGGTGGTAAAAGGTGATCAGCAACGACTGATTCCGTTTACCCTGGGGCATGCTGTAGAGAAAGTGGACTTGTCGGCCGGTGTTGTCACCGTTGACTGGGATGCGGATTTTTAACATGCGTTTCGACGTAGTAACTTTGTTCCCTGATATGGTGAACACTGTTGCTGAAACAGGTGTGCTGGGCCGCGCGATCAAGAAAGGCCTGGTTCAACTCGAATGCTGGAATCCGCGAGATTACACCCATGACAAACACCGTACGGTAGATGATCGACCTTATGGTGGTGGCCCTGGAATGCTGATGAAGGTTGAGCCACTGCGTGCTGCCATTCATGATGCGCGAAAGGCCGCAGGTGATAAGGCTAGAGTCATCTACTTAAGTCCCCAGGGTCGGACGCTGACACAGTCAGCAGTCAAGGAACTGGTTGAGCGACCTGGACTGATTTTGGTAGCTGGTCGTTACGAAGGTATTGATGAACGTATCATCGAGACGGAAATCGATGAAGAATGGTCGATAGGTGACTACGTATTAAGTGGCGGTGAACTGGCTGCCCTGGTCATGATCGATGCGGTGGCGAGAATGATTCCCGGTGTTTTGGGGGATGTGGACTCTGCGGCACAAGATTCTTTTATGAAGGGATTACTGGATTGCCCGCATTACACTCGACCGGAAGAGATTGACGGTTTAGGTGTACCCGAGGTGTTACTGGGTGGTAATCACCAGGCCATTGAGAAGTGGCGTATGAAACAGGCATTGGGCCGAACCTGGTTAAGACGACCAGAGTTATTAAGTGAATTGACGCTGTCTGATGAACAGCAGCAGCTGTTGCAGGCGTTCCAGGAAGAACACCAACAACAGGT
>JBFFSQ010000296.1:0-2656 GCA_041572275.1 Gammaproteobacteria bacterium | reverse complement strand
GAACCGGGCAGCATTCCAGAAGCACCGGCCAGGCCCATTAATTGTATGAATTCACGTCTGGAAATTGACATATAAACTATCTCCACCCTGCTCCATAAGCAGGTCGTCATATTATACTAATCCGTTAATACGGAAATCTTGGCTGACATGATCCGTTAGAATGAGGGGGTCGCTTAGTTGTTATTACTATTTTATTTTGTATGTATTAAGCGTGACGAAATAATAACATTATGAAAAAAAATGTCTAAGTTTTTATTATTTTATTCGAAAAACAAGCAATCGATAGCCCAACAGAGTCAAAAGTATCGTGGCGAGTATTAACGGTTGCTTATAGTCTGCCTTTGTCATCATGAAAAAATGCAGCACGCCCATGATAGCAATCGGGTAGACAAGCTGATGCACGCGTTTCCAGTTGCGCTTGAGGCGCTGCATCATTTTATTCGTTGATGTAATGGCCAATAACGACATGAGCAGCAGACTGATAAAGCCCAGTGTTATAAAGGGTCGCTTGACTATATCCTTGAAGATCTCGGCAATATCGAAAAACTGATCGAACCAGATATAACTTAAGAAATGCATACAACCATAGAAAAACGCATATAAGCCCAGCATGCGGCGATATCGAATCAGGCTTTTAAAACCCAGTAACTTCCGGGCAGGTGTAACACTAAGTGTTATCAATAAAAAATACAGTGTCCAGTCTCCGGTAGTACGAATAATCGTTTCCACTGGATTGACGCCCAGGGAATTCGTTACAGCACCGTTGAATAACAGTGCTAATGGCAATAGACAGACCAGAAAGAGAGTAAGCTTATATAGCTTTTGGTTTGCACGATTAGACGGCATTATAGCTGTGGCACCCAGACTTTTTACTGACACTAAAAATACTTCCTTAGATCCATTCCTGAGTACAAATGCGCCACTTCCTTGCCATAACCGTTGAACATGAGAGTGGATTGTTTGCCTTCCCAGAAACTACTGCCAATACGCCTTTCCGTCTTCTGACTCCAGCGTGGATGATCAACTTCTGGATTCACATTCGAGTAGAAACCGTACTCGCTGGCATTGGTCTGATTCCAGGTACATTTTGGCTCATGTTCTGTAAAACGAATTTTGACAATGGACTTGATACTCTTAAAACCGTATTTCCAGGGAACCACCAATCGGATGGGTGCGCCATTTTGATTGGGCATCAAATTGCCGTACAGGCCAACGGCCATTAAGGTCAGCGGGTTCATGGCCTCATCCATTCTCAAACCCTCAGTATAGGGCCAGTTGAGTACCCGTCGCTTTTGACCCGGCATACGTTCAGGATCATACAGAGTCGTGAATTCAACATATTTTGCCCGTGATGTCGGCTCAAATGATTTGATCATATCCGCCAGCGAAAAGCCGACCCAGGGAATGACCATCGACCAGCCTTCAACACAGCGAAAACGGTAAATGCGCTCTTCTAGCGCATGGGGCTTGATAAAGTCTTCCAGATCAAAGGTACCGGTTTTGTTGACCTCACCTTCAACCGTTACTGACCAGGGTCGAGGCTTAAAATTAACTGCATTCTTATATGGGTCGGTTTTAGCCGTGCCGAACTCATAGAAGTTATTGTAATGGGTGATTTCATCAAAGCTATTGGGATTCAGATTCGTACTGAACGGACTCTTGATCAAGCCTGGAAAGTCCTGACCTGTGGCATGGGCCGGCATAGCGATTCGCCCTGCCCATACCCCACCTAACAAGGCCGCAGAGTGCTTGATAAATTTGCGTCGTTCTAAGTACTCAGACTCGCTAGTGATTTCTGATGTCTTAATTTCACTGGACGATTTGATGATGATGCTCATGGGGGGGCCTTTGATGTTCTCTATTATTCGAGTTTACATAAAGACCCTGTGAAGACAGGCAAGTTCAATTAACCGGCCGTGGATTCAAGTCCACAGCCTGTTCGTCTTGTTTATATTAGTCAACCCAGACCCGAGCATTGCGGAACATTCGCATCCAGGGACTATCTTCTGTCCATTCATCAGGGTGCCATGAATTCTGCACAGCCCGGAACACACGTTCAGGATGAGGCATCATAATGGTGGCACGGCCATCATTACTGGTGAATCCCGTTAATCCATCAGGTGAGCCATTGGGGTTGAGCGGGTATTCTTCGGTGGCCTGCCCATAGTGGTCAACATAGCGTAAAACGCTCTGGCTTTGGTTAATCTGATCGGCTGATTTAAACTCAGCTCGCCCTTCCCCATGCGCCACAGCAATTGGCATGCGAGAACCCGCCATACCCTGCAGTACGATCGATGGTGATTCCATGACTTCAACAGTGCTAAAACGGGCTTCAAACTGTTCGGATAAATTGCGTACAAAATGCGGCCAGTGCTCAGCCCCTGGAATCAGGTCCTTAAGGTTAGCCATCATCTGACAACCATTACAGATACCCAGGCTGAAACTGTCGTTACGGGCAAAAAAGGCACTGAACTCATCACGCGCCCGGGCATTAAACAAGATGGTTTTCGCCCAGCCTTCACCAGCACCGAGTACATCACCATATGAGAATCCACCACAGGCAACCAGACCTTTAAAGTCGGATAACTGGACACGACCACTTAGGACATCACTCATATGCACATCAACAGAGGTAAAGCCCGCACGGTCAAAGGCG
>JBFFSQ010000295.1:0-2729 GCA_041572275.1 Gammaproteobacteria bacterium | reverse complement strand
AATACAGGGCATGGTGTGTGAAGACGGCGTTTCAGGATCCGTCTGAAGTAGTAGGCAGTTGCAGCCTTTGATGATTGGCAGTTGATCGGAGTGCAGGCTAAAGCCCATCATTGGGCCACCCATGATTAAACGGCTGGTATCCTCCGTGTAGCCACCACATTGTTCGATAATTTCAGCCATAGACGTGCCGATCAATACTTCCATATTTTGTGGTTGTTTAATGCCGTAGCCGCTGATGGTAATGATTCTTGAAATTAACGGCTCACCCAGGTTGATGGCACGGTGGATTGCCGCAGTGGTGCCGACATTCTGTACGACAATACCGATGTCTGCTGGCAAGCCATTGCTGGGTACTTCCTGGTTGGTCAGTACTTTGATCAGTTGTCGTTCACCACCAGAGGGGTAAAGGGTTGGAATGGCAATGACCTGGATTTTATCGGAATCGCTTTGTTGCAGGGCCTGGTTTAAGGCACCAATGGCCTCGGTTTTGTTGTCCTCAATTGCAATCAGGCATTGCTCTGCTTCGATGGCGTGCATAATAATGTTGGTGCCTGCGATGACTTCATCAGCATGTTCGCGCATCAGCATATCGTCACAGGTGATAAAGGGCTCGCACTCGGCGCCATTTATGATCAATGTGTTGATCTGGTGACTGGGTCCTGGATTGAGTTTTACTGCTGTTGGGAAAGCAGCGCCGCCAAGACCGACAATGCCGGCATGGCGAATGATGTTGCGTATGTCTGGCGGTGATAGCTGTCGGAAATCAGCAACGGGCTCAAGAGGACACCATTCGTCTTTGCCATCAGCTTCGATAACGATAGAGAGTGTGGCCAGGCCAGAAGGGTGTGGTGCGGGATATTCACCGATATCAGTGATCACACCAGATGTCGAAGCATGGATCGGTGCACTGACATAGGCTTTTGGTTGCGCCAGCATCTGGCCCTTGAGTACCTTATCTCCTGCTCTTACCAGTAACTCACCGGACTCACCAATGTGCTGGTGTACCGGTATGATGACCTGTCTGGGTAGGCGTGCCCGGGTAATCGGGGTACCTGTCGACATGGTTTTTTCCTCGGCTAGATGTAAACCGCCGTGAAAGTGCCAAAGTGAGTGAGCCGTACGTGTCATGTTTTTTATATTATCGTCTAACTTAGCTGTCTCAGGCAGTTGGTGCCATATGATCGTTGCTTGGTAATGGCCATCGCCAGGTGTTGGTATCGACCTTCACAGGTATGATTTCTATGCAGTCTACCGGGCAGGGCGGAATACACAAATTACAGCCTGTGCACTCGTCTTTAATAATAGTATGCATCTGTTTGGCTGCACCAAGAATAGCGTCGACTGGACATGCCTGGATGCATAAAGTACAACCGATACAGGTTTGCTCATCAATTCTGACAATGGTTTTAACCGGCTCATCGGCGTGTTCTTCACTCAAAGGTACAGGTTCAACACCCAGCAAGTCAGCGAGTGCTAACATGGTGACTTCACCACCGGGTGGACACTGGTTAATATTCGCTTCCCCATTTGCAATGGCTTCAGCATAGGGTCGGCAGCCGGGAAAACTACATTGACCACATTGGGTCTGGGGTAGCAGAGCGTCAATTTTATCAACCACCGGATCACCTTCGATATGAAAGCGAATGGCGGCGTAGCCCAGCAACAGTCCAAACAGGGCGGCAATCAGTGACAGCGTGGCTATGGCAATCAGTATAGACATGGATTAGTTAACCAGTCCAACAAAGCCCATAAAGGCAAGTGACATGATACCGGCTGTAATGAGTGCGATGGCATTACCCTGGAATGCCTCGGGGACATCGGCTACTGCCAGGCGTTCACGTAAACCGGCGAATAGAATTAACACCAGGGAAAAGCCCACGGCAGCGCCGAAGCCATAAAAGGCTGATTGTAGGAAATTGAGTTCTTCCTGAACAATGAGTAATGCCACACCCAGCACAGCACAGTTGGTCGTGATTAAGGGTAGAAAGATGCCGAGTACGTTATATAACAGTGGGCTGGTCTTATGTACAACCATTTCAGTGAACTGTACAACAACGGCAATAACCAGAATAAACATGATGGTTCTGAGATATTCCAGTCCGAGGGGGGCTAAAATGTAGGTGTTGACCAGATAGCTTGAAACGGAAGACAGAGTGAGTACAAATGTGGTGGCAAGTGCCATGCCAATGGCAGTTTCAAGTTTTCGCGATACCCCCATAAATGGACAGAGCCCAAGAAACTTAACCAATACAAAATTGTTTACCAATATGGTACTGATCAGTATTAGTGCATATTCGGTCATTCAGAGGCCACTTTGTATTGTATGTTGGTATCTGGCACTGATTAATTCACGGGACAGATGGAAATTTTACATCAGTCGTATGTTCAGTCGTTGCTTTAACGCAATTCCATATTTCATTGAAATACAATGTCCTTAAAAAGGCTATTGATGCTCAAACTAGAGTTTAACGTGAATTAACTCTAAATGTATCCATACAGAAAGCAGTATATTAGCAAAATAATGATCAATAGGCTGTTTTAATAAGAGTGATAAGTCTGTTTTATTGCAAAATAAGATGACTTGATTTCTTAAGCCGGTTCTGACTAAATATGATCTTCGCCTCTTGAGAAAATACTGGCCTGAATAGGGTAACCTGATTGGTCTCGAGATAACGAAATTTTAGAGTTAAGCATAGCGTGGGAAATCCGTAGATTACGGGGCCGGCTTT
>JBFFSQ010000294.1:0-2747 GCA_041572275.1 Gammaproteobacteria bacterium | reverse complement strand
GCAAATGCCGGTGGTAATGTCCCCCCTGTACTGTTAATTGAAGCCTGTAGTACTAAATATTCCGGTCCTATGCTGGCCGACGATAGATTCCGTATTTTATCGATCCTGATGCCCTGTACGATTACCGTATACAAGAAAGATGATGGCAAAACCTACATTGGTCTGATGAACTCAGCACTGATGGGCCGCATGTTTGGTCCTGAAGTTGGTGAGATCATGGGTAAAGTAGCCAAGGATCAAGCAAAATTTGTTGAGTTTGATGCTTCTAAACCTGCGCCTCCACTCATTCGCACTCGTCCTGGCGGCGGTGCTGCAGCTGGTGGTAAAGGTGGCGACGGTTGCTAGTCGTTACACTCCGGTCATAAATCGAAAACCTGAGGAAGCATTATGTCTAATCAATTTATAAAAAGCCTGGCAATGGCCGGTGCTCTGGGGCTGGCATTTATTTTGCCAGCACAGGCCACGGTCACCCAGCCAGCAGCGAGTGTGGCAGCAGCACCTACCGATGTGTTTGGTATAGGTGTTGAAAGTGAAGCTAAGAAATCAACAGCTGATCATTCCAAGTTCAAAGAACTGGATAAAGATTTTGCCGACGGTCCTGCTGTGACAAAGGCCTGTTTGGAGTGCCATACTGAGGCCGCCAAACAGTTACATAAAACTAAACACTGGAAGTGGGATTACATTAATCCAGATACCAACCAGCATCTGGGTAAAAACAATGTAATCAATAACTTCTGTACATCAGTGCCATCAAACTACACGTTCTGTACTGCCTGCCATATCGGTTATGGCTGGAAAGATGACAAGTTTGATTTCACTAAAGAAGAAAATGTCGACTGTGTCGTTTGTCATGACACCACCGGCAAATACAAAAAACTACCAGGTCTTTCGGGTCACCCCAATTACAAGACCATTGAATGGCCACCCCATTCTGGTAAGTTCAGAGCACCTACAGACCTGAAGACTATTGCACAGAGCGTGGGTAAAACCAGCCGTGCGACCTGTGGTGCCTGTCACTTCCGTGGCGGTGGTGGTGATGCGGTTAAACACGGTGATCTCGATAGTTCACTGACAGAACCAAATCGTTATCTGGATGTTCACATGGATGCCAAGGGCCTGAATTTCTCATGCTCTAAATGCCATGTAACTGACAGCCATGAAGTTGCCGGTAGTCGTTATCAGCCAACTGCGGCGGATGCTGAAGGTACGCTGATTCGCGGTAGTGTTGAGCATCGTAATCCAGCGACCTGTGTTGCCTGTCATGGTAATGAACCCCATGATGAGGAAATGGCTCGCCTGAATGACCATACTGATAAGTTGGCCTGTCAGACCTGTCATATCCCTGCCTATGGTCGTGGTGATACCTACACCAAGATGACCTGGGACTGGTCAACTTCTGGCAAGCTGGATGACAAAGGTCATCGTATCCAGGTTAAAGGTAGTCAGGGTAAGGTTGAGTATGACAGCAAGAAAGGTGATTTCACCTATGACCGTTATGTGATTCCAGAGTACAAGTGGTTTAACGGTGAAGTGAAATGGACCTTGATTGACGACAAGATCGATCCCGATGGTGTAGTCAAAATCAATGATTTCATGGGTGCACCTGATGATGGTAAATCACGCATCTGGCCAATCCGTGTATTCCGCGGCAAGCAGATGATTGATAAAGGCAACAAGACACTTGTTGTGACCAATCTGGCAGGTGATAAAGACAGCAACTTCTGGGGTAATTACGACATGCAGAAAGCCGTTGAATCAGGCATGCAGTATGTAGGTAAAGACTTCAGTGGTGAGTTGGGCTTTGCCAAGTCTGAAATGAGCTGGCCGATTACCCATATGGTAGCGCCTAAAGAGGATGCACTGAGATGTGACCAGTGTCATCGTGAAAATGGACGACTGGCCGGTGTTGAAGGTATTTACATGCCCTCAACCAACAATACACCTATGCTGGATAAGTTGATGCTGATTGTAGCTGCGCTGACCCTGATTGGTGTTCTGTTACACGGTCTGATTCGTATCATCATGCATAAGAGAGGAGGCTAATACCATGGCTGAAAGACTCTATATATTCAAACGTTTTGAACGCTTCTGGCATTGGTCTCAGGCAGGATTAATTTTATTCCTGCTGGTCAGTGGCTTTGAAGTACATGGGCTGTATAACCTGTTCGGCTTTGAAAATGCCGTGGCTTATCACACGGTTGCAGCCTGGACGCTGGTGGGCCTGTGGATATTTGCCATCTTCTGGCATTTCACCACCGGGGAATGGAAGCAGTACATTCCAACCATGGAAAAAGTGGATGCAATGTTGAAGTATTACCTCACCGGTATATTCACCGATGCACCACATCCAGTTAAGACCACAACTTTGACCAAGCATAATCCGCTGCAGCGACTGGCTTATCTGTTCGTGTTAGTAGTGGTTAGTCCCTTGATCTGGTTCACTGGCTGGTTCTACCTGTTCTACAATTCCTGGGCTGACTGGGGTGTAAGCTGGCTGAACCTGGAGTATGTGTCATACTTCCATGTGATGGGTGCCTACTTGATGCTGATCTTCGTAATCGCGCATGTCTACCTTGGAACTGCCGGTCATACACCGACTGCGCATTTCAAGGCGATGGTCACTGGTTACGAAGAAGTGGATTAATGGATTGATAACAATAATAGGGATATAACCAACCACTAAGTAGAGATGTTGGGAGCCCAGTGCAAGCCGGGCTCCCTTTCTTGTTTATAGCCAGATAGAATAG
>JBFFSQ010000293.1:0-2748 GCA_041572275.1 Gammaproteobacteria bacterium | reverse complement strand
CGCAATGGCTGAATGCGCATCAGCAGCAACCGCACTTACCTCAGATACAATGCTTTTCTTGTCTTCAAGATTAAGAGGCACGTGTGTTACTCCTATTTCGGTTGGAGCATGGCAATACCATGTCCAGCCAAGTACTTCAGTCAAATCAGACAAAACTGTCCAATCTAACCACCTACGGTGCTCCGAAAAACGGACCCACCATCTGCGTGAGATAACTTCACCTTATTAACCAAGCTAAAGTTGATTAAGCAATTACACTCTCACGGTCTTTGACGACACCGAATACTCGGCTAGTCAAAATTTATTGTCTGTTAAATATCCAGACTACTCTGATCAATTGCCAGGCCCGGACCCATAGTTGAAGAAACTGTAACTTTCTTCACATAGACACCTTTAGCCGCAGCAGGCTTGGCTTTCTTAAGATCTGATAACAGAGCGCTTACATTCTCTTTCAGTGCATTGACGTCAAATTTCGCAGTACCAATTGACGCATGCACAATACCACCTTTATCAGCACGGAAACGAACCTGGCCTGCCTTTGCATTTTTAACTGCCGCCGCAACATCAGGACTCACTGTACCGACTTTAGGATTAGGCATCAGGCCACGCGGACCCAAAACCTGACCCAGTGCACCTACGACACGCATAGCATCAGGCGAAGCGATAACAACATCAAAATTCAAATCACCGCCCTTCATCTGTTCAGCCAGGTCTTCCATACCTACAACATCAGCGCCGGCAGCTTTAGCCGCTTCTGCATTCTCACCCTGAGTAAACACTGCAACACGAACTTCTTTACCTGAACCCTGCGGCAGAATAGTTGAGCCACGGACAACCTGATCAGATTTGCGAGGATCAATACCCAGGTTCACACTGATATCAACTGACTCAGTAAATTTAACGCTTGAAAGCTCTTTCAATAAACCCAGCGCATCATCAATTGAATACAGTTTGTCGGCATCGACTTTTTCACGGATAGCCTTAATTCGTTTTGATAGCTTAGCCATTATTCAACACCCTCCGTCTCAAGACCCATGCGATGAGCGGTTCCCGCAATCGTGCGCACTGCCGCATCCATATCAGCCGCAGTCAGATCCGGCTCTTTCGTCTTGGCGATTTCTTCTAACTGGGCGCGTGTAACCGTACCCACTTTCTCTGTATTTGGACGACCACTGCCTTTGGCAATACCAGCAGCCTTCTTCAGCAGAACAGCAGCAGGCGGTGTTTTAGTTACAAAGGTAAAGCTACGATCACTATATACGGTAATAACAACAGGAATAGGCATACCCTGCTCAAAACTCTGAGTTTTGGCATTGAATGCTTTACAAAATTCCATGATATTCACACCATGCTGACCCAGAGCTGGACCGACTGGTGGACTTGGGTTCGCCTGATTAGCAGGCACTTGCAGCTTGATATAAGCTTCGACTTTTTTTGCCATGATTTACTCCTGCGGGTACAAACGGCTTAGCGGCTTTCGCCCTCAGCCTCCCCTGTTAACAACAGGCCATTATATAATGACCAGTAAAAATTCTTAACCCTTTTCGACCTGACTAAACTCAAGATCAACAGGTGTTGAGCGCCCAAAGATCAGCACAGCCACTTTGAGACGACTTTTCTCATAATCCACTTCTTCAACAACGCCATTAAAGTCATTAAATGGGCCGTCCGTAACACGCACCACTTCCCCGGGCTCATACAACACTTTTGGCTTCGGCTTCTCAGCACCTTCCTGGACACTGCTCATGATAGCCTGAGCTTCTTTTTCTGAAATTGGCGCTGGTTTATCCTTCGTTCCACCAATAAAGCCCATGACCTTTGGCACATCTTTCACTAGATGCCAGGTATCATCAGTCATTTCCATCTGCACAAGCACATACCCAGGGAAAAACTTCCGTTCTGATCTACGCTTGCTACCATCACGAATTTCGACCACTTCCTCAGTAGGCACAAGAATGTCGCCAAACTTGTCTTCCATTCCATGAAGCTTAATATGCTCTTCAAGAGATGACTTAACCTTGGACTCAAATCCCGAATAAGCGTGAACCACATACCAACGCATTGCCATGTTAGCCCCCCTGCCCTGTCAAAAAGAAGACAGCCCAACGTAAAAACATATCAATTAACCAGAGCATGATACCAACCAGAATAACCACCACAACCACAAGCAATGTAGTCTGCACAGTCTCCTGCCGTGTCGGCCAGATAACCTTGCGAACTTCTGTACGTGCATCACGAGCGAAAACCCAGACACCCTTACCCATACGAGTGGTATACACAACCCCGACAGCCAGCGCCACAATACCCAGCAAAGCAAGCACGCGATATAACAGCGACTCACCCTCAAAGTAATAGAACTGCGCAATACCAGCGATCAACAGCGCAATCGCGATTACAAACTTCAAACTATCCAGCTTGCCTGTATCTTCTGTATCGGTCCGTGCGACCATGGATCTCATCTTTTAAGTATCATTAAATTAGTGGCAGGCCAGGAGGGACTCGAACCCCCAACCCTCGGTTTTGGAGACCGATGCTCTACCAATTGAGCCACTGGCCTACATTGAAAAGCGGGGAGCCCCATATGGAACACCCCGCCCTCAATACTCTTTTTCTAGTAAGGCTTATTCAATAACCTTACTTACAACACCGGCGCCTACTGTACGACCGCCTTCACGGATCGCAAAACGTAGACCTTCTTCCATCGCGATTGGCGCAATCAGACTCACTGTCATCTTAACGTTGTCACCT
>JBFFSQ010000292.1:0-2778 GCA_041572275.1 Gammaproteobacteria bacterium | reverse complement strand
CTAGGTGTTAAAGAAGAAGAAGTAACTAACGCTGCTTCATTTGTAGACGACCTGGGTGCTGATTCACTCGACACTGTTGAGTTAGTTATGGCTCTGGAAGAAGAATTTGAATGTGAAATTCCAGACGAAGAAGCTGAAAAAATCACTACAGTTCAGCTGGCACTGGATTACATTAATTCACATAGCTAAGTTGAATTAATTTGAAGGGCAGGCCTTGTGTCTGCCCTTTTTCATTAGAAAACTAAAGAATTCTGGAGAACTTTCTTGGCAAAGCGTCGAGTTGTTGTAACGGGTCTCGGTATAGTTTCACCAGTAGGCCATAATCTGAAAGAATCCTGGGACAATATCAAAGCGGGTAAAAGTGGTGCATCTACTATTACTGAATTTGATACTGAAGGTCACAGTGTTACATTCGCCTGTACGGTGAATGATTTTGATGCAACGCCATTTATTCCAAAGAAAGATCTCAAAAAAATGGATACCTTTATCCATTACGGTATTGCAGCAGCAGCTGAGGCTATTGAAGACTCAGGCATAGAAATTACCGAAGCTAATGCAGAACGTATTGGTGTCTCTATTGGTTCCGGTATTGGCGGTCTGCCGATGATTGAACGTAACAATGAAGCCTTGTTGAAAGGTGGTCCACGTAAAATCTCGCCTTTCATGGTACCAGGTTCAATTATCAATATGATTTCAGGCAATTTATCGATCAAATACGGTATTAAAGGTCCCAATATCGCTATTGTGACTGCCTGCACAACAGGCACTCATAGCATTGGCCAGGCAGCCAGAACGATTGCCTATGGCGATGCTGATGTCATGATTACCGGTGGTGCCGAGAAAGCATCTTCACCAATGGGTATCGGCGGTTTTGCTGCTGCACGTGCCTTATCCACACGCAATGATAATCCACAGGCTGCCAGTCGTCCCTGGGATAAGGACCGTGATGGTTTTGTTCTTGGTGATGGTGCGGGTGTACTGGTACTCGAAGAATACGAACATGCCAAAGCTCGTGGCGCAAAAATTTATGCTGAACTTGCTGGCTTCGGTATGAGTGGTGATGCTTACCACATGACATCACCCTCAGTAGGTGGTGAAGGTGCAGCACGCTGTATGATTAATGCCATTAAAGATGCTGGCATTAATGTTGATGACATTGATTACATCAATGCTCATGGTACATCAACACCTGCAGGTGATTTAGCTGAAACCATGGCCGTTAAAGCGGCATTTGGTGAACATGCATATAAGCTGGCAGTAACTTCAACAAAATCTATGACTGGACACTTGTTAGGTGCGGCAGGTGGAGTTGAAGCAGTGTTTACTATCATGAGTATGCAGGATCAGGTGGCGACACCGACTATCAACATGGATAATCAGGATCCAGAATGTGATCTGGATTTTGTACCCAACACTGCTCGTGATATGAAGATTGAATATGCATTGTCAAATTCATTTGGATTTGGCGGCACGAATGGAACAGTCCTGTTCAAAAAAATCTAAATTCTAAGATTCCAGGGTCCAGTTAATGGATGAAGTGCACTTTAATACTGTGACCCTGGGTTCTATCCCCGATTTACTCGCACTACACGCACGTTTTCCACAACGCTATCCTCATTTATTAGTCAGTACCGCTCAGGCATCTGATATTACTCAATATGATATTTTATTTGCATGTCCACAGGAAACGCTGAGATATACACATGAAACGTCCTTTTTAGAGCAACTTGATCAAAGCTGGCAGAAAAATAAAGTTGCTGATATTGATTCACCTTTGCCTTTTACTGGTGGTTGGTTTGTATATTTAGGGTATGAGCTTGCTGGCGAAATTGAGCCCAGTTTAGATTTGCCTGAATCAACTGACGGGTTCCCGGTTGCATTTTCAACTCGAATCCCTGCCGCCATCATTGTGGATAAGTCGGTACAAGTTGCCTACCTAATGTGTGAAGATGAGTACAGCAACTGCATGCAACAGATTATGACTGATCTTGATCAACTTGATGCAATCGATCAGGAATATCATGAACCAATTGAGATTGCTGAATTAAGAGAAGATGATGAGAGTGCGTACCTACAACAAGTTAAACTGATTAAGCACTATATTATCGAAGGGGATGTCTTTCAGGTTAATCTGTCACGAGCATGGAAAACTCGTTTACTCTCAAATATTAGTCACGCTAGTCTGTTTCATCGTTTAACTCAGTGTAATCCTGGCCCTTTCAATGCGTTAGCCACATTGGATAATAAGGCAGTGCTCAGTTCATCACCTGAACGACTTATTCAGGTACGATCAGGTAAAGTCCAAACACGTCCAATTGCTGGAACACGGCCACGCTCAAGTAATGATAGTCAGGACCTGGCCCTATCTGTTGAGTTAATGAAACATCCTAAAGAACGGGCCGAACACATCATGTTGATTGATCTTGAACGTAATGATCTTGGTCGCATTTGTGAACCTGGAACAGTTGAGGTTAATGAATTGATGGTGCTTGAATCCTATCAGCACGTTCATCATATTGTATCCAACGTAAGAGGTCGTCTGAAATCAGGCATGACACCCGGGCAGGTAATTAAGGCTGTGTTTCCAGGTGGTACCATTACCGGCTGTCCTAAAGTGCGCTGTATGGAAATTCTGGCAGAGCTGGAGGCAACAGGTCGAGGTGCCTATACGGGTTCCCTGGGGTATTTAAACCATGATGGCAGCATGGATCTGAATATTTTGATCAGAACTATGGTTCGCAATGGTGATGAGATCAGTTTCCGTGCCGGCGGTGGTAT
>JBFFSQ010000291.1:0-2829 GCA_041572275.1 Gammaproteobacteria bacterium | reverse complement strand
TGTTTGGCCATTGCGGCTGCGTGCTTATATTGGGCTACGATGTCAGGGATTTCGTTTGTCTCCAATGCGCGCGGTTCCACAAATGCCTGTGGTCCTTCAAAGGTAATGGCTTCACCTTCCGGGGCCAGTGCTGAGGGTGCGACAGGCGTTTGCTGGTTGGGTAACAGGCTTGGATGTGATATTCGACCGCAGTACCAGAGTTGAATAAAGATACGACCACCTTTGCCATGTACGGCATCAGTCACTTGTCGCCAACCTGCAACCTGTGCTTCGTTATAGATACCGGGTGTAGCTGGATACCCGACACCTTCAGCAGATACTTGAGACGCTTCGGTAATGATTAAACCTGCACTGGCACGTTGCTGGTAATAAGTGGCTGTTAAGCTATGGGGGGCATTTTCCGCATTGGCGCGGTTGCGCGTCATCGGCGCCATGACCATACGGTTGGCAAGCTCGAGGTCACCTACGGTGACAGGAGAAAATAGATCCTGGTTCATTTTTAGTCACTCCATTCTGGTTGCTTAAAAAATAGCGATGTTGCATAAAGCTTAATGAAAATGATGGTGTATGTCGTGAATTTTTTGTCAGAAAAGCATGGAAGTCATTGGTGGTCGAGCTAAAAAAGCCAGGTATCGATCGGGTGTTTTCTAATATTGGCAACTAGTGTAATCTGGATCGTTTATTTTCGATGACAGAAAGTAATATACTTTGGTCATACACAGTATGTGTAACCAGGGGTAATGAACATGAAGCTTTATCTGGTACAGCATGGCGAAGCCTGTAGCAAAGATGTTAATCCTGAACGACCCCTGACTGATCAGGGTCTGGCTGATATTCATCGTCTTGGCGCTTTCATTGCACAAGCAGGTATACGTGTGCAACGGGTGATACACAGCGGCAAGCTGCGAGCTCAACAGACGGCTGAGTGTTTAGTATCGGCAATAGCACCGGCCGCAGAATTGACCATCAGCGATCACATTAACCCTAATGATGAGCCCCGAGCTTTTGACTGGAAAGATGAATGCCAGGAGCAGGATACACTGATTGTCGGGCATTTGCCGTTCATGGCTAGACTGGTGTCCGATCTGCTGGTCGATGATGACAAGCACCTGACTATGGCTTTTCAGCCCGGTAGTATGGTATGCCTGCAAAGCGATGAGCTCGATCACTGGCAGATTAACTGGATGATCAGGCCGGAATTACTCAAATGATCAAAGTTGATTGGTCGGCTATCAGACTGGTGTCCATAAACATCAAGGTATAATGCAAAGCATACAGGACCTGTTAAACCGAATTCGCTGGGACCCTGAGTTCTCGCAGTGTGATTTTGATATAGGTTTTCTCGATCATGTTGAGAATCATGAGATCCGTATCCATTTTAAAACGATGGGTTTTGATAAACAGAATCATTTTTTCTTTCATTACTTTGATAATGATGGTGTGGAACACAATGTGCCACTGCATCGTATCAAGTCCGTGTATAAGGATGGTCAGCTAATCTGGCATCGTGAACACTAATGTTAGGGTATCAGGGGTTAGTTCCCCTTACATATAAAGAAACATAAATCTATGAACGCAGATGAACTACGCCAGAAGTTAATGGCAACAGGGCTCAAGCATAATGAGCTGGATACGAATCCATTTAAACAGTTTGAAGCCTGGTATGGACAGACCATTGAATCAGGAATTCATGAACCTGGTGCCATGACGCTGGCGACTGTTGATGCTGAGGGCCAACCCTGGCAGCGAATCGTATTGTTGAAGTTGTTTGATGAAAAGGGTTTTGTGTTTTTTACTAATTACGAAAGTCGTAAGGCGAAACAGATTGCAGCGAATCCCAGGGTGGGTCTGTTATTCCCCTGGCATCCGTTAGGTAGACAGGTGAAGATTACCGGAGTTGCAGAAAAGATTACGACTGCCGAGTCACTTAAATATTTTGCGACCCGTCCGCGCGGTAGTCAAATTGGTGCCTGGGCATCGGGACAGAGTCAGGTAATAAAATCTCGAACGATGCTGGAATCAATGTTCGATAGCATGAAACAAAAGTTCGGAAATAACGAGGTACCATTACCACCATTCTGGGGTGGTTATCGGGTCAGGCCCAATACATTCGAGTTCTGGCAGGCACGGGATAGTCGTTTGCATGACCGTTTTATATACCAGAAAAATGAAGCAGAGGAATGGTATAGTGAGCGGCTTGCGCCCTAACTGGGGTGTAAGCTGTAGGCTTATGTGTATGAGGTGTTAGTCAAGCAGACTAATATTTTGACAATAGCATATTAAATCAGTCACTTAGCCAAAAATAACTAAGTCTGATATTCGATATTCACAAGCCAATATTTACTGAAATATCATGGTTATAAATGATGATATCAGTAAAGATAAAAAAACCCACCTAATGGTGGGTTTTCCAACTAACGCTGAAAGCCTTAGGCAGGCTCTACATTAGCAGCAGCAGGACCTTTAGGGCCATCCTGAATATCATATTTAACACGCTGACCTTCATCCAGAGACTTGTAGCCGTCACCTTTTATTGCAGAGTGATGCACAAAAACATCTTTACTACCATCTTCTGGAGCAATAAAGCCAAAACCTTTTGTGGCATCAAACCACTTAACAATACCAGTATTCACTAGAACTATTCCTAACACTAAATTTTTCAGGGATGTGTACACGAAGTCATCAGGGGAGGATGAAAGGACAACGTCAGGCCGACGTGAACCCGAGCAAACTACCAAAATTAACAGTATGAACACTTTAACAACTATCCGCTAAGTCATGTATACACAGGTTTGGCGGATAGTAAGCTGAGAGCATTATGGGTGATTT
>JBFFSQ010000290.1:0-2946 GCA_041572275.1 Gammaproteobacteria bacterium | reverse complement strand
TTTAACCGTTATCACCAACGTATTATCGAGCGCCTGGAATTCATGCTATCTGAACTCGACAAGGGTATCGACAAACTGGATTTTAGCAGCAAAGAAAGCCTGAAAGCAGAACGCGAGCAAGAGCCCTGGGCACACTCAAGTCAGGAACTGGATCAACTTTGGCACAAGCGCCTTAAAAATGCCGTCCTCAGCTTAAAACTCAGCGGCAAAGATACAGACAAGACCCAGGAACTACTGGTCAAGCGTTACAGCAATCAACTCAACCGCATCCAACAGAGCAACAGTGAAGATGCTTATCGTGTCTATATGAATGCACTGACCCTGAGTTATGATCCACACACGCAGTACTTCTCGCCCCGTGCCACTGAAAATTTCAATATCCGCATGCGACTGTCGCTGGAAGGCATTGGCGCCATGCTACAGACCGATGACGAATACACCAAAGTTACTCGCGTCATTCCTGCAGGACCGGCGGATAAATCCGGCCAACTCAAAGCCAATGACCGCATCATTGGCGTTGGCCAGGGCAAAAACGGTGAAATCGTCGATGTCATCGGCTGGCGCCTGGATGATGTGGTCGACCTGATACGCGGCAAAAAAGACACCACTGTACGTTTATCGATACTTCAGGGTAATGCCGTTAATGATCAGAACAGCAAGACCATTGCCATTGTTCGTGACACGGTAAAACTTGAAGAACAGGCGGCCAGTAAAAAGATCATCGAACTCGACAGTAATGGTCAGACCTACAAACTGGGTGTAATCGATATTCCAAAATTCTATATCGACTTTGCCGCCGCAAGCCGTGGCGAACCCAATTACCGGAGTACCACGCGAGATGTCCGCAAACTGCTCAAAGAACTGATTGCTGATCAGGTTGATTCAATCATCATCGATTTACGTGACAATGGCGGCGGCTCGTTACAGGAGGTTAATGAACTGATCGGCCTGTTCATCAAACAGGGCCCAACAGTTCAGGTCAAGAGCATCGGTGGCCGTGTCTATATTCATGAAGATGATGATGCCGAAGTGGTCTACACCGGTCCTATGGCAGTTCTTGTCAATCGTCTCAGCGCATCAGCCTCAGAAATTTTTGCTGGTGCCATCCAGGACTATAATCGAGGCATCATTGTCGGTACACAAACCTATGGCAAGGGCACTGTGCAAGCCATGATGCCATTGCATCATGGACAGATCACCCTCACACAACAGAAGTTTTATCGCATTTCTGGCAACAGCACGCAAAACCGTG
Organism: Gammaproteobacteria bacterium; assembly: GCA_041572275.1. Classification (GTDB taxonomy): domain Bacteria; phylum Pseudomonadota; class Gammaproteobacteria; order SZUA-229; family SZUA-229; genus JBFFSQ01. Next base: position 1,694 of record JBFFSQ010000290.1, on the reverse strand, counting down.
GTGTCATTCCCGATATCAAACTACCCTCGCTGTATGACATCAATGAAATCGGCGAAAGCGCCCTCGATGGTGCCCTGCCATGGGATCGCATCCAGCCCGCGCGTTACCAGACAGCGAGTGATTTTTCAGCACTACTACCACGCCTAAAAGCGCTACATGAACAACGAGCCAGTCAGGATCCTGATTTTAAATTCCTGCTTAAAACCAATGAGCTGATCGATCAACGTCGACAGATCAAAGAAGTATCACTCAATGAAGAGATTCGTCGCCAGGAAAAACAGGCACTGGAAGCACAACAACTCGAAATCGAAAACGAACGTCGCATTGCAAAAGGCCTGCCGGCTTTAACAAGTCTGGAAGAAACAGATACTGACGAAATCGATGAAAATCATGACGATAGAGACGATGAAACCAACCCACTGTTAACTGAAACCGGTTACATTCTGATTGATTTCATGAACCTGAGCCAACCCAAGTTTGCCAAACATTAAACTGGTTTAAGGCAGGCGGCGAACACTCGTCGCCTGTTTTGATACCAGTAGTCGCTTTACCATATCGTTAATGTAAGCGCGCATCATTGCCAAGCTGCTTATTATACTTTTCCATCACCTGGCGAACATGGTCCGGATAACCAATGATATCCATCTGCTGCATACCTTCACGAAAGAATGCATTTGCATCGGCAGGAATATTTTTAATCAACGCCTCAAATACCTGCTCCATGAGTGCAGCATCATGACTACGGGTGGCAACAATACCCCAGTTCAGATTTAACACTCGCCAGGGTCGCATCGGGTTAGTCGCTTCAATATCACGCCTTATGTCATCACCGACAACAGCTACGACACGACTAATGGCCTGGCATAATTCAGCCAGCTGTTTTGGCTCAGTGATTTCATTGGCATAGCTAGCAATTGCATTTACTACAATATCCAGTTTATTCACTTCACCCTGATGCTGCTCGACCCACAGAGCCACCGGCAATGACAGACGCTGCAACTCCAGCATCGTTTTCTGCAAACCGCGATTCGCTGCCTGAATCGATAACACCTCCAGCAGCGACAGCGCATATTCTCCAATCTGTGTTATTTCCGTCGCCTGCAAAGGCTCTGACTGCTGGCTGTGTTGATCAGACTCAACCCTGGCCATGATATCAATACTGCCACGCATCGCCTGAATCATATCGACTGAGGCGCTCGACTCATCATCAGAAGCCGCGGTTAAGCTCGGCACCAGGTCCTGGACGACATTCTCAAACATCTCGCTGTATTCTGCGGGTATCAAACCAGTAAAATTCATAGCCATCCGGTCTTTATTCTGGAAACAACTGAGTATAAGAGATTGTCTCCCACAGGTTAAGCTGCATTCAGTCGAAAACCGGGAAAGCCATGACTCCAGAGCAAGATCCGTTTATCATTTGACCATGCAGGATCGACACAACAAATACCGTTTTCCCTGGCAAAACGACAATAGCTTTAGACTCCTCATTGATGGTCCTGCTTTTTTTTCTGAAATGCTCAAGGATATCAAGGCAGCGCAGCATTACATCCTGTTGGAAATGTATCTGGTGAACTCCTGTCATCTTAGCCAGCGCTTTTTCCAGGCCATGGCGGATGCCAGTCATCGCGGGGTTTCCGTGTATCTACTACTGGATGACTTTGGTGCCCGCGGTTTGAACAGCAGGGACCGAAAAT
>JBFFSQ010000289.1:0-3034 GCA_041572275.1 Gammaproteobacteria bacterium | reverse complement strand
ATGCGCTATATCATCAAAAAAAGCCCCATTAATCAATGATTATTTGAGTTAAGGGCTGATGGGTGATTGTGCGGTATTGCCTGCAATTATGTCATGCTGAGTAATTGTGAGGAATCTTAATGGCCTTGTGCCACACCTTAAGATCCCTCGGCAACTGCTCGGCAACCGCTCCTGCGTTGCCCTACTACTTACATCCCTGTAAGCATCCTGCGTTGCCCTACTACCTATATCCATATAGGCATCGACTTCGCTCGAGATGACAACCCCGATTGTACTTCTCTCGAGATGACAGCATCATGTCATTTCGACGGTATGGAGAAATCCTGGCCACCAACTTAAATGCTTCCACCTTGCCCAGATGCATAGAAAAAGGTTAAATGCTTCCTTGATCTACTGAACTCCACCATCACTGGAATACCCGACCATCACCTTTCATGATCGACTAGCAAGCTTAAGCATTGAACACTTTACCCGCACAACTGATTGAAAAAATTCAGACCTGGGCCCATGAACTGGGCTTCCAGCAACTGGCGGTGTCCGATATCGATATTCCTGAACATGAAGCTCACTTCCAGGCCTGGCTCGATAACCACTACCACGGCGACATGGAGTATATGGCTCGCCATGGTACTAAACGTACACGACCAGCGGAGCTGGAAGCTGGAACACTGCGGGTGATATCTGTGCGTATGGACTACTTCCCGCCGGATTCAGCCTCGATCCAGAGCACTCTACCCAACAAACAACTGGGCTATATTTCTCGCTATGCTCTGGGCCGCGACTACCACAAGATCATTCGTAAGCGTTTGCAGAAACTAGTCGACCGTATACAAACCGAAGTCGGCGAATTTGGGTACCGCGTGTTTACTGATAGCGCACCGGTGCTGGAAAAAGCTTTTGCTGAGAAAGGCGGTCTGGGCTGGATTGGCAAGCACACCAACCTGATTCATCGGCAAGCTGGCTCCTGGTTTTTTCTGGGTGAAATTTATACTGACTTACCCCTGCCGATTTCTGCTGTCACGCCCCATAATCATTGCGGCAGCTGTCAGGCCTGTATCGACATCTGTCCAACACAGGCGATTGTAGCGCCTTATCAAGTCGATGCCCGCCGCTGTATTTCCTATTTAACCATCGAGTTAAAAGGGACTATACCTATTGAGTTTCGCAAGGCCATGGGGAACCGTATCTATGGCTGTGACGATTGCCAGCTGGTCTGCCCGTGGAATCGATTTGCCCACCCCAGTGAGGAAGAGGATTTTAAAGTCAGACACGGTCTCGATGCACCGGAGTTACTCGCTCTGTTTAACTGGTCCGAGGCTGAATTCCTGGATCGTATGCAGGGCTCGCCGATTCGTCGTATCGGGTATATGCAGTGGTTACGCAATATTGCAGTCGCCCTGGGCAATGCACCCTACTCACAGCAGATAATGGAAGCTCTAGAGGCCAGGTGTACTGACGTAGATGACAATGTCCGTGAGCATATTGAGTGGGCGATTGAAGAGATCAGGTTAAAGGTTGATGGTTGATGGTGGAAAGAAAGTTGGTGGTTGATGGTTGGTGGTTTTGTCTCTTTGTCATTCCGAGTGGTAACGAGGAATCTTTGGGCTCTGTCTCACGGTTTAAGATCCTTCGACTTCGCTCAGGATGACAATTTTTTTGCTCGGGATGATAATTTTCAGTAGACGACTGATATGACTTAAGCGACCTGCACCGGGATCTGGTCACTGGTGTGGGTAATCACATTCTTCTCGTTCATATACACCAGCTTGGGTTTGAACGTAGCCGCTTCTTTCTGATCCAGTACGGCATAGCTGCAGATGATGACACGATCACCGGGATTCGCTTTGTGAGCAGCGGCACCATTCACCGAAATAATACCGGTATTTTCCTGAGCTCGAATAGCATAGGTGGTAAAACGTTCACCATTGGCCAGGTTATAGATATGGATCTGCTCATATTCCCGAATACCTGCTTCGTCCAGTAGACAGCCATCAATCGCGCAGGAACCTTCGTATTCCAGTTCAGAATGGGTTACGCGGGCCTGATGAAGTTTGGCTTTGAGCAATGTTAAATGCATGGTTTTTCCTGCAATGGTATTCAGGTCAGTTAGTTAATAAACACTAATATGAAATTATGAGCTAAAGCCAGAAGGGGTTCAAGCTTGGCCCGGATAAATGTGAATTAATCATTTGATTCAGTTCTAGGCCAGAAGTTGCTGGTTCACATCATTTTCATGACAAAACCCTCAACTTCTGGCCCAAAACAGTATCTATCCCGTATTACGCATACCCGTTGCCACTGCATTTATTGACCTTAACAGTGGATGTAACCAGATATTCTGCTCTTCCTCACTGAGTGATTCATCACGATAACGCTTCAGCAGCAGAATCTGGATATGACTTAACGGGTCCAGATACGGTTCACGTCGATTCAATGACAAATGCAGCGAAGGTGTCGCATCCAGCAAACAGCTTTCACCGGTAATATTCAACAGGTGCTGGAGTGTACGATCAAATTCATCACGAATCATAGGATAAATCCGTTCAGCGATTTCCGTATTTTCACACAGTTCAGAATACTCTTTGGCTGTTGCCATATCAGCTTTACTCAAGGCCATTTCGGTATTGCTAACCAACGCCCTGAAATAAGGCCATTTCTTATGCATCTGCTGCAACAACTTAAGGTTGCCTTCATCCTGTTCGATAAAGCTTTGCAGTGCCGAACCAATACCGTACCAGGCTGGCAGTGTGGTGCGTGATTGCGCCCAACCAAACACCCAGGGAATTGCACGGATCGATGCCTTGGAGCGATTGGCCTTACGATGGGATGGTCGTGAACCAATATTGAGCATGCCAATTTCAGCCACCGGTGTTGTTTCATAGAAATAATCCAGGAAACCCTCAGTATTATCGGTAAGCTCACGATAGGTATTTTCACCAACCTGAGTCAGCTGCTGCATGGTATCAATATATTTATCGGTCGCTGTTAACGGCTGCTCAGTTACCACTGAACGACTGGCCATCATCAGACCACT
>JBFFSQ010000288.1:0-3094 GCA_041572275.1 Gammaproteobacteria bacterium | reverse complement strand
TAGGACTGACACTACGACAGCTGCGCTACCGTTTGAGCAAGCTTGAAATCGATTAAAGAGTCAGGCTTAGCTATTTAGCTAGTAACCACTTGAGCTATTCCAAAACAACACCACCTGTTCGTGTCATCTTCATATCGGCTTTTGAGCAAAATAGCAGGATACAGCGCCTGCATTAAAACTATATTAGAAAAAAATAATTCTCTAACGGTCCGGTATTAACAATTTTGTCAGTTTTTGACACAAGCATCTGACATTGTCACATTTGCACACAGCCTCAAAAAACATTCATGCAACATAAGTTACTGATAAATTTATAAATAAATATTTTTTCATACTCTGGCACAGCCTCTGCTTATATATTTACAACCTCGAACGAGGCAGTTTTTTCAGGCTGTGCTATATACAGTGCTCGGCCGACATTAATAAATTTTTTTAACTCAGGAGTTATCCATGAAAAAAGTACAACAAGGTTTTACTTTGATTGAATTGATGATCGTTGTTGCGATCATTGGTATTCTGGCCTCTATCGCCATCCCCGCTTACCAGGATTACACTATCCGTACCCAGGTTTCTGAAGGTCTGACCCTGGCAGCATCTGCCAAAGCCGGTGTTTCTGAAAGCTTTGCCGACAGCGGCGCAGCTCCAGCTGATCGTGTAACTGCAGGCATGACGGCTGCTGCCACTGATACCCAGGGCAAATATGTTGCTAGTATTGAGGTTACCGATGGCACTATTACTATCACTTACGGTAATGATGCGAACGCGGCTATCGCTGGTGAAACCCTGACCTTGACTCCTTATGAGTCTCAAGACCTGAGTGTGATCTGGCGTTGTGGTCTGGCTGCAGCTCCAGCTGCCCCCATTGCTCCAATGGGTACTAGTGGTGGCGTCAACGTTGCTGCATACATTGCGCCTTCAGGTGGTATGCTGGCCAAGTACCTGCCTTCAGCTTGTCGTCCATAATCCGACAGCTTAGCTGAATACAAAAAGAGCCTTCCTTCGGAAGGCTCTTTTTTTGTATATTGCTAATCAATTCAACACCCTGTTCGCAATTATTCTGTACATTTAACCCACAAAAACTTGAAAAACTGTTTATACTTGATGAATAACTACTACAATTAAAAACCATAGAATAATTGTTTATCGTCTGATTTTATCCATCACCAGAATAAAGCGTTATAACGAATATGAAACTTGGGGTTTTACTCAACAAACTGATTCTTGAAGGTTTAATCACTGAAGAGAATGCGATCAACGCACAACAGGCCGCCATCAAGGCCAAGCAACCCCTTTCTGAATATCTGGTTGAGAACAAACTGGTATCCGCCCAAAAAATTGCCGTGGTCAGCGGCCAGGAGTTTGGCCTGCCGATCCTGGATCTTGATGCTATAGACACTGAAGCACTACCGAAAGATCTGGTCGATGAAAAACTGATCAAAAAACACCATGCCCTGCCCTTGTACAAACGCGGTAACCGCCTCTATATTGCCATCTCTGACCCCACTAACCTGGTAGCCACGGACGAAATCAAGTTTCACACCGGCGTCAACACTGAAGCCATTCTGGTTGAGGCCGATAAGCTCAGCAAACTCATCGAAAAATTCCTCAATGACGAAGAAGATTCATCCATGTCCGGTATGCTGGACGAGGACCTGGAGGATCTCGATTTTGAGGACACGGAAAAACAAGATAAAGGTGTAGAAGAATCCGAAGTTGATGATACACCGGTAGTGCGTTTTGTTAACAAAGTGTTATTGGATGCCATCAAAAAAGGGGCCTCAGATATTCACTTTGAACCCTATGAGAAACGCTATCGTGTTCGCTTACGTATCGATGGTGTGTTAAGGGAAATGGCCTCACCACCGGTGGCTATGGGTGCTCGCCTGTCTGCCCGTATTAAAGTCATGTCACGCATGGACACGGCCGAGCGACGCATTCCCCAGGATGGCCGTATCAAGATGCGCATATCCAAAAATAAATCCATCGATTTTCGTGTCAACACCTGCCCCACCCTGTTTGGTGAAAAAATTGTACTGCGTATTCTTGACTCTTCCAGTGCCCAGCTGGGTATTGACATGTTGGGTTATGAACCGGAACAGAAAAAACTCTATATGGATGCCCTGGCCAATCCTTATGGCATGATCCTGGTCACCGGGCCGACTGGTAGTGGTAAAACAGTATCCCTGTACACCGGTTTGAATATCCTCAACACTGAAGATCGTAATATTTCGACAGCTGAAGATCCGGTAGAAATCAACCTGGAAGGTATCAACCAGGTCAACGTCAATCCCAAAGTAGGGCTCGACTTTGGCTCTGCACTACGCGCCTTCCTGCGTCAGGACCCTGACATCGTCATGGTCGGTGAGATTCGTGATCTGGAAACCGCTGAGATTGCCATCAAGGCTGCGCAAACTGGACACATGGTCATGTCCACTCTACATACCAATGATGCGCCACAGACATTATCGCGCCTGGTCAATATGGGAGTGCCACCATTTAATATTGCCTCTGCAGTCAACCTCATCATTGCCCAGCGCCTGGGTCGACGCCTCTGTGAAAACTGTAAAAAAGAAGATGATATTCCAAAAGAGGCGCTACTTGAGGAAGGCTTCACACAAGCGGACATCGATGGTGGTTTAAAATTATACAAAGCTGTAGGTTGCGACCAATGTGACAAAGGCTACAAGGGGCGTGTTGGTATTTACCAGGTGTTACCCGTATCCGACGCCATTGGCCGAATTATCATGCAGGAAGGTAATGCCCAGGATATTGCTGACCAGGCAAAAAAAGAAGGCATACCGGACTTACGCGAATCTGCACTTAAAAAAGTAAAAGATGGCATTACCAGCCTCGAAGAGATTAACCGAGTAACCAAGGATTAAACATGGCGAAGCAGGCAGCAGCAAAATCAATATTTGTCTGGGAAGGCACCAATAAAGATGGCAAGAAGGTTCAGGGCGAAACCTCGGCCAACAACCCCAGTATGCTCAAAGCCGACCTCCGCAGACAGGGCATTGTGCCCAAACGGGTCAAGAAAAAAGCCAAACCTTTATTCGGCAGCAGCGATAAGAAAATCACCACCGGCGATATTGCT
>JBFFSQ010000287.1:0-3133 GCA_041572275.1 Gammaproteobacteria bacterium | reverse complement strand
TTCGTTATAAATACTACCGTTTTCGCTGTGGCCGTGATAGCCGACTGAAGGAGATTTGGGGAGACAAATCAACACATCAGGATGATTAACATTAAAGGGATAGACAGATTAAACTATGATTAATCTCATTTTTTCGGGATTAATATATAACCCATTGAAAAATATTATGACATTTAAAAAAGCAACACCCGGTTTAGCTTGTCATGACTTATATAAACATTAATACATTTATTCTACTCATCATTTTTGCAAGCACATCATATGGGGAATGCATTAATGAAATAAACTCCGAAAAAGACCTCGTTATATCTAATTTATGTATTTATGAAAATACAATATTGGGAAAAGTTAAATCTGTTGAATTACTTAACAAATTAAACATAGACACATGGATTAAGCCTCATCGAATATATAAATTATCTGTAGAAATACAAAAATCATTTAAAGGTATAAATAGTGGCTTAGTATGCCTGGTACAAAGACGAGAAGAATCAACTTTTAACTTCTCATATAACTTAAATGATGAAATTTATATTATTAGTTATAACAATAATAAGCAGTGTTCATTCATAGAAACTGGAAGTATTATAAAAGCTACTAATTCACTAATAGAAACAATCGAATTAGAAATAGCAAACCATAGATAATAAACCATATAACAATACGCACCAGTTGACGAATAAAGATGACACTTGTTCGTTATTCAACTTTAAGTGTAATTTAGCTCAATGTACTATAGGAATTTAAATGCAATTAAAACCCAGATTGCTATTTGATATGGCAATCGCCATCATTAGTTCAACACTAGCAATTTATTTTGTATTTCAGTGGTTTAACCATGGCTTTCCGCTTTATGGTTACGATGACATGTTAGGTGGAACCCGTAAAACTCTATTACCTTTCCTGTGGCCCGCAATTATCTTGCTGTGTGTATCACTCCTGGCTTCATTCGACTTCTACGCTCATAAGGACTGATTTCCCAGACAAAAAGGGATTCATATAGCCCCCATCCAAACAATAATGATTCTCATTAACAGCCTACAACCATCATTACTAGCACTAATGATCAACTCGATAGAGACCCAGATCACAATTTCAATGAGCGATCTGCCACATTTCACAGTTTCTATCAGTTTTAGTCCTATCTCTGCTCTATGCCATCTATAATTGATTCTACAATCAGGCATTATTCAAGTAATCAATCTCATTTTTTACGAACATCGATATTTCACTCCCAGGTCATCTACATGAGCAAGCTATTCTTCAAGCAAGTAATACATCTAAGCAAACGAGCATTGCCATTTAATTTAATATGTTCACTATTTCTTACGGCACCTTTATTGCTGCTAGCCCCCAGCCAGGCACAGGCAATTCAAGACAAACAATTTTTACGTAATTACTTAAATATCGATAAGATTTATGTCTACCGGTCTTTTTACACCAAGCACTTCGACCCTGAACCCTATCATGTCAACGAACAGGACATGTTTGGATTAGAGATGCGCGCGACAAATCAGTGGATGTATGGGTTTGTTACCTTTGACAATTCGTTTGGACAGCCGTCCGAGTATCTATATACAGGTTATAAGTGGAATATTGGAGACACCAGTCTATTTAAACCCAGTTACAAGTATTTCAAACTAACGGGTGGACTCATGCATGGCTATAAGGGTGAATATGCTGACAAAATTCCATTTAACGGATTAGGTGTAGCTCCTGCGGTTATCCCTACCCTGGGCTACCAGTATAAAAATTATGTCTCTGAGGTTAGTCTGGGTGGCCTTTCTGTATTCACAGTCACCCTTGGATACGCATTCTAGCAATATCGAAGTGGCCAGACTCTTTTGACAATGGCAACTGACAAAAGCTTCTCTTGAGTCTGCCCCTTTTGATTGCGCTAAAGCCCCTCTAGAACATTCGCCTTTTCTGGTTTACTGAAAATCAGGCCTTAATCCAGTATAATCCAGCGATTATGCATCCATTTCATAGAGGCCAGACCATTGAGTTCTCAAGAAGTATTCGTATTTGAAGTATCAGAAAGCAGCTTTAACAGTTCTGTTGTATTGAATTCTTATAAATTACCTGTTGTTGTCGAATTTATGGGGGTCTGGTCTGAGCCCTGTATCCGGATGTCCGATACTCTCACCACTCTTGCGCAAGAGTTCGCTGGTCAGTTCGTTTTCGCCAAAGTTGATGTTGACGAACAGCCTGAACTTCGTAAAACCTACAGTGTTGAGAACATTCCGACTCTGAAAGTATTTAAAGATGGTGAGGTTGTTCATACTGAAGAAGGCCTGCTTCAGGAACCTGAAATTGTGGACCTACTCAAGTCTTATGGCGTCTATCGTAAGTCAGATGAAATACGTCAACAAGCTCGCCAGAAACATATTAGTGGCGATACTATTGAGGCCATTAATCTGCTGACTCAAGCGATCAAACAAGATCCATCCAACACCCGTGTTGCCATGGATATGGTACAAGTATTTCTCGATATCGGTGAAATTGACCAGGCAAAAAGCCTGTTTAACAAGTTGCCTGACAAAGATATCAGCAGCGATACAGGCCGAGCGTTAACAGGTCAATTTGCATTTAAAGACCTGGCCTTGAAAACTGAGGGCATAGAAAATTTACGTTCCCGGATCGACAACAACCCCGATGATCATGACGCCCATTTTGATCTGTCTATTTGCCTTGTTGCCGAACATGATTATATGCAGGCGATGAATCATCTGTTTGTGATATTCGATAGTAATCCAGATTACAAGGATGGTGCAGCCAAGGAAATGATCATTAATCTTTGTAATATGTTGGCACCTAACGAACCGGAACTTGCACAGGACTTCAGACGCCGACTGGGGAGTGCAGTTTTATAAAAATATATTACTTACCTAAACTCTGGATGAGCCTGGGATAAAAATATTCATCACTGTTGATAACTGGATACAAATTCCCACTATTTTGGTAACGATGTAACGTCAACCTGAGTCCAGTTATTACTCTCTACACATTACTTATTGAATAACACTTTTTGCATACTATTCCTTTAGTTCTTACATTTGCACTTCATAACATTGAGGACAAATGCCATGACTAAAGCTTGCACCTGAATGCTCATGAATGTATTTTTCCACCC
>JBFFSQ010000286.1:0-3168 GCA_041572275.1 Gammaproteobacteria bacterium | reverse complement strand
CTGAGCGAAAGGTGCTTGGATTTGATTATGCTCAGGTGGGTGCCGAATTGATGCGAGAATGGGCATTCCCTGAAAGCTTACAGGAAACAACCGAATTTCATATTGAGCCTGAGAAGGCAAAACAGAATCAGGTTGAGACCGCGATTATTCATATTGCTACGGTGATTACGCAACATGCACTGACAAAGAAACCTGTTGAGCCCGAAACATTAACAATCAATCCCATTTGTTGGCAGTTAACGGGCTTATCTGTTGAGGATATGCCAGAGCTTAAAAAGGAAGTGGATACTCAGGCTTCTTATGTGATGAGTATGCTGTTTACCTTTAAGAAAAGTGCTTGAGGATTTGAGGATAAGATGTCTCATGTGGTTGGATTGACATGGAAAAGCAATTACTCAATTAAATTTCCAAACTAATAAAACATATGCATTCAAAAAAAATGTTGGCTTTACATGTTGTAATTGCATCAGTTTTGCTGTTTATAGGCCTGTATGTTTTGCTAGAAAACAAATTGCTTATATCAGGTAAATTAACTGGCCATATCTTCGAATTCGAATATCCAAATAATTTGCTTATTGCATTTTCTTTTTTTCTTCAATCGCTATTTTCGGTTATGGTTTTAGTAGATGGTGAGAGATTAAGGAGAATTAATGAGAAAGTACTGATTATAGCTTTGTTACTGTTTGTTGTTGGTGTATTTATATAGGTTAAAAACAAAATGTTGTAGAGCTCATTTTCCAAAGGCACTAAATAATTGAGGTCATCAGGTTCTACTAATTCCGTAGGTCCTTGAGTTCTGATACGATTGACACCCAAATACATTGTTCCGGGATGACTGTATGCTCCCCACTGTTCATTTAATGGAAGATGGCATGAAAATATTCAAATTAGCTGCTATCCGATTAGGGATATTTTCTGGTTTGGTATTATTCCTATTAGGCTGTACGCCTATGTCCGAGAGTAATTCTGAAGTTAGTGATGTTTCTAGTAGGGTAGTGGGGTGGCTTCATGGAAATTGTCTCGCTATCGAGGCTGATATCGATTTAAACTCATATAACCTGGTTGTAGTTGACTTGGCTGTAAATCATCATGTGAGGAAGCTTAAGATTGGAAAAAAGGCTGAAACTGCAGATGAGTGTTATGCCTTGCTTCAGGATCGCATTGCTATCAATACTGAAAATGGCCGACGGTTCTATACAGTAATATCTACCTCGCCTATCAATCTTGGTATTGGAATTGTATCAACGGGTGCTGATGATAATGAAGATAATATTCTGGATATAAATAATGACGGAAAAAAAGACACGTTTAGTTATTGCTCTACTTCTGAAGGTGTCAAATTTAGTATTTGGGATGGTGTGGCTTACAAGAGTGAACTGATCTGGTCTGATTATTATTATCTTGGTTATGACACGGAAGCGGACTGTCCAGTTAGTCAGCAACTTGATTGAGAAAAACGAGAAAAGTAATAATAGTCAGCTGTCCACAGTTGACCAGAATGACTGCTGAATTGGTATAAGACTGCAGACGCCATTGATATTGCAAATGCTTGAATTCTGATACCATCCACTATCAAATTAATCTTGCAGGATGTCAACTTCATGCTCCCCATCGTTTCTGTCGAAAACGTGTCAAAAACCTATGCCAGTGGTTTTAAGGCGCTGAAGAATGTGAGCCTGGATATTCAACCGGGTGAGATTCTGGCGTTACTTGGCCCTAATGGGGCTGGCAAGACGACGCTGATTTCGATTATCTGTGGCATTGTGAATGCCAGCGAGGGTTCAGTTACGGTTGATGGTCATGACATTGTGGATGACTATCGTACCACCCGTAGCCTGATTGGGCTGGTGCCGCAGGAACTTACCCTGGGTTCTTTCGAGACGGTATGGCACACCCTGTGTTTCAGTCGTGGCCTGTTCGGCAAAAAACCAGATGCTGACTACCTTGAGCAGGTACTCAAGGACCTGTCGTTGTGGGAGAAGAAAGACAGCCTGCTTATGGCTCTGTCGGGCGGTATGAAGAGGCGGGTGCTGATCGGTAAGGCCCTGGCCCATGAACCAGTGGTGCTGTTTCTGGATGAACCCACGGCGGGTGTGGATGTGGAGCTGCGTAAGGATATGTGGGCATTGGTCGAGCGGCTGCGTGCCTCGGGTGTGACCATTATTCTCACCACCCACTATATCGAAGAGGCTGAAGCGATCGCTGACCGGGTGGGTGTGATAAACCAGGGTGAGTTGCTGCTGGTGGATGACAAAGAGGCCTTGATGCATAAGCTGGGTAAGCGCCAGCTGGTGATCGAGCTTGAATCGGCTATTACGGATCTGCCCAAAGCACTGAGCCCCTGGGCACTGGAGTTGTCGGCCGAGGGTGAGAAGCTGACCTATACCTATGACCCGCATAAAACCCACACGGGTATTCACGAACTATTACAGGTCATCCGTGATGCCGGCCTGGTGATTAAGGATGTGCAATCCACCAAGACATCGCTGGAAGAAATCTTTGTTAACCTGGTGAAAACGCAAGCATGAATATCTACGCTATACGAGTCATCTACAAATACGAAATGATGCGTGCCTTTGAAACCGTGGCGCAGAGTTTTGCTTCACCGGTGCTCTCTACAGTACTGTATTTTGTGGTGTTTGGTTCGGCGATCGGTTCGCGCATCGAGTCTGTAGGCGGCGTGTCTTACGGCTCCTTCATTGTACCCGGTTTGATGATGCTGGCGATTCTCACCCAGAGTTTATCCAATGCCTCGTTCGGGATTTTCTTTCCCAAGTTTACTGGCACCATCTATGAACTACTGTCTGCACCGGTATCCTTTGTAGAAATTTTGATTGGTTATGTGGGGGCGGCGGCGACCAAGTCGTTTATTATCGGCTTGATCATTCTGGGTACGGCCGGTTTTTTTGTGCCCCTGGAGATTGCTCATCCATGGTGGATGCTGGGCTTTTTGATTCTCACCTGTATTTCGTTCAGTCTGTTTGGTTTCATTATTGGCTTATGGGCCACTGATTTTGAAAAGTTGCAACTTATCCCGCTACTGGTGATTACGCCGTTGGTGTTTCTAGGCGGTACCTTTTACTCGATCGATATGCTGCCACCGGCCTGGCAGACCGTCACTCTGTTTAACCCGGTGGTTTATCTGATTAGTGGTTTTCGCTGGAGCTT
>JBFFSQ010000285.1:0-3184 GCA_041572275.1 Gammaproteobacteria bacterium | reverse complement strand
TGATGTTGATATCAAGCAATGTATCCAACATATGGAAGAGGCAGGTTTCGCTGTTTTACCTTCTAACAGTGACCTGACCGCAGCAGAAGTCGAGTTGATGAGTGCTGAAAATCGTGAGCGCAGAATGCGAGATGCGCTGGACCAGGTTAAAGCAGATTACGACTTTATAATTATTGACTGCCCACCATCATTAAATATGCTGACTCTGAATGCCCTGGTATCTGCCGATGGTGTACTGATTCCTATGCAATGCGAATATTATGCCCTGGAAGGTTTATCGGCACTGGTTGAAACCATTGAGCAGATTCGTAGCAGTGTGAATCCAGATTTAAAAATTGAAGGCCTGTTGCGAACTATGTTTGATCCACGTAATAAGCTGGCCAATGATGTATCCGATCAATTGATTGAGCATTTTGGCGATCGCGTATACCGGACTATTGTCCCAAGAAATGTTCGTTTAGCCGAGGCACCGAGCCATGGTTTGCCGGTATTGAATTACGACAAGACTTCTCGAGGGGCTTTGGCTTATTTTTCATTAGCAGGTGAAATCATTAGTAAACATGTGAAGAGTGGCCATATGGCAGCAGAGGCGATGGTCTGATTATGGCAGCAAAAAAACGTGGTTTAGGACGTGGACTGAACGCTCTTCTAGGTAGTGATACCAATGTTAATGAATTAACTGACCCAGCACCGGCACCGACGACAGCACCTGCCCAGCCTTCACGATCCGGTTTACAGCATATTGGCGTTGACCTGATCCAACGCGGCACCTATCAGCCGCGTGTACATTTTGAGCCCGAATCCCTGCAGGAACTGGCAGATTCTATTAGCGCCCAGGGCGTGGTACAACCCATCGTGGTACGCCCGATTGAGGGTGATCGCTATGAACTGATTGCCGGTGAACGACGTTGGCGAGCAACTCAGTTGGCTGGTTTGTCAGAGATTCCCGCCGTGATTAAAGATCTGGATGATCAGGCGGCCGCGGCGGTGTCGTTGATCGAGAATATTCAGCGTGAAAATCTGAATCCCCTGGAAGAGTCACGCGCCTTACAACGCCTGATTGATGAATTTTCCATGACCCATCAGCAGGTGGCTGAAGCGGTGAGTCGATCGCGGGCAACCGTGTCAAATTTACTGCGACTGCGAGATCTGAACGAAGACGTTAAGGTCCTGGTGGATGAACGACAGATTGAGATGGGACATGCCCGTGCACTGTTGGCCTTGTCAGGCACCGAGCAAAGTGAGATTGCACATAAGGTTGCAGCCAGAGGGCTCTCGGTACGAGAGACAGAAAGACTGGTCCGCCATCAGTTAAACCCGGTGAAAAAAGAGGGCGCTGACAGTCATCGCCTTGATCCAGATATAAAACGTCTGAAAGATGACTTGAGTGAACGACTGGGTGCACCTGTGGAGTTACAGCATAAAAGCGGTGGTAAGGGTAAACTGGTAATTAACTATAGTAGTCTTGATGAACTGGATGGGATTCTGGCGAAAATCCATTAACTCATCAGCAGCACCCCATACCAGTGTAATGGTTTTGCACCGTTTACCGTGAAAATTTGCCAAACAGCCCTGACAGGGTGTCTCCCGCCTTATCCGCGAAATTAGATTTTGGTAGCGGTAGATCTGGCATCACCGCGGCTAGATTTTCATAGATTTTGCTTAGATCCAGCCGATACTGATCGGGCATAATATCGTTCAGTATCGTCAGTGGTTTTCCGCTGTCCGTGGTTTTGTCTCCAGCTAAGTTTATTAGACCATAACGCATGCATGGAGTTTTATCTGCATTAAGTACGGGCATGATCACAGGCGTTAAGCGTTGATTCAGGGTCTGGCTGATAACCAGAGCAACCTGGCCACTATTGAGTTCGACCAGGCTACCATTTGGATATGAGCCCATACATATCTGGAATTGCTCAACCAGCTCCTCATCAAAATAGCGATTTTTCCATTGTCGCAGGTGCTGAAGGCTTTTATGTGGGGTTGTGGCTGGGCTGTAGGGTCTTTGTTTACTCATCGCGCCGTAGCAGTCAAGTATGGCTGCAATGCGACCGTAGATGGGTGTATTTTTTTTGGTTATACCATTGGGATAGCCGCTGCCATCAAAACGCTCATGGTGAGTCAAGGCGATATGCACAATATCATCAGGCACATCCGGCATACGCTTCAAAATTTGTACACTGAAGTCGACATGTTGGTTGATCTGGCGGTATTCATCATCATCCAGTGGCGTGGATTTGTTGAGTATCGAAGGTTTGATCTTGGTTTTGCCGATATCAATCAATAACAGTCCACTAGCCAGTTTTATCAGTTCATCATCTTCCAGGCCCAGGTGACGGCCGAAAATCAGAGCAAGAATACACAGATCTATGGCATGTGAGTATGTGTACTCTTTGTTTGTACGTAATGTGCAGAGAAGAGGTAATGCTTCAGAATTACGAGAAATGCTGTCCTTGAGGGGAGTAATCAGATCATAAATATCGCTGAGTTTAAACTTTTTACCACGCCTGAAATTTTCCATTAAGACGACAAATTTAACAGTCGAGTCTTCGAGCACTGATTTTATGGCAACCAGTTCGTCTTTCAGTGGTGTGGTATTACGGTGTTTGAATTTTCGAAGTTTGGCATCAAGCTGCTGTTCAAGATAGCTGTTGGACGGTAGATTCATATCTGATTCCATATAGAATTCAGCTTCTTTACCGCGACTGATATCGATATAAACGAAATCACAGTACTTGCGTAAAGCCTCGATTTCATTATCCGTAGTAATTAAAAAGCCCTGCAACCAGAATGGTGTATCCATCCAGGGTCTGTTGAGGCGTACCACAAACATTCCTTTATCGAGAAACATTGAGCGGACCTTGCGCTCAAAACTGACATTATTTGTGATGCGTGAGTTAGCCATGGTTTCCCTGTAACAATATATTTTTATAGTTACCTGAGTATAGATGGTTTAGAGAGGATATAGAGGGATGAAACTGTGAATGATTTAATCAGCATTAGATAATATAGGTAAGTCCTTATTTTATATGGACAAATAAAAATTAGTACTCTGATAGAGAAAGCACAGTATTGTTCAGCGTCAAATAAAACAAAAAAAATTTATAAAAAACCTTGATTTCCTTGCGTATATTACATAATACTTATTTTCTAAAATAAATAACGCTTATTGAGTCATTAAGCC
>JBFFSQ010000284.1:0-3216 GCA_041572275.1 Gammaproteobacteria bacterium | reverse complement strand
TATTGTGGTCTTTGATTTTTTGATTTGTTGTTTCGAGTAACTGCTTGATTCTGGCCTCTTCATCTGAAATATAGGCCTGGGTCTGATTTTTTGCTTCAATGACAATTAATGCAGTGGCTACTACAAGCAGAATGGCAAGCCTTACAAATAGACGTTTAAAGAGGTCATAAAAGAGTTTCACGACACGATCTCCTTGTGTGCATAGTGGCGAGGCCGTCCTCTGGATGGCATCTTCTAATTTTTAGAAAACTGAGTATAGATCAGGGAAACGTAGATAGTAAACATTGGGCAGAAAAAATTCGTGAAGTTGACTGTAAGGTGCTGCTCATATGACCGTCGGCGTCGTACATGTCGAGTTGATGGAGAAATCCCTTCACGCTTAAGTAGGGACCGCCCACTTTTCAATTAGAATTAAATTGAGACCTGTTGCCAGCTCGTTGTCTGTTCAAGGTGTTCATATCATGCGATATACATATAATGCTGTTAACTAATAACTATATACTTGAAAATTGATTCTTTTTAAGTTAAACCATTTGTTATATATAAAGGAGATTCGTTATGGCGATGGCGTATAATACTGAGGACTTTGAAGGTTTAAAAGAAGACGGCGTTAATGAAAAAAATATCTTGATTGAGGGGGATTCATGGGTATCTCATCCTTTGGTGAGAAATTATTCTCATCAGTTTGATAAGCTTTCTAACGATACCATTGACTTCCTTAACATATCGGTACCTGGTGACACCATGCTAAATATCATGGATAGGCATGGAAAACAGATCGAGATATTAACTGAGCTTACTTCAAGCCAAAATTACTCTTATAAATGGGATGCTATTTTCTTAAGCGCAATGGGTAATGATATTATAGGCCCAGAAATTCGTTATTTTGTACACAAAAAAAGTGATTATCCTAATAAATATGGTCGTGAATTACTAAATGACTTTTTTGACTTGGTTCTTGGTGAAATAAAAAGCGACTATGAGCATTTTATAAATATTGTAAGAAGCAGCAATAAAAACTCAAGTACTCCAATAATCACACACTCTTATTGTTATCTACGTCCACGTGCGGTAGGTACACATTTATTCGGTCACATGTTTAATAAGGGCTGGATCCATGTTTACCTGAATGATAAAGGAATAACGGATATAGATGAACAGATTGATTTAGTAAAAGGCTTATTAACTAAATGTTATGAGGTTATTGGCTCAATAAACGATCCAAAGTTTTTAATGGTTGATACGCGTGAGCTGTTATCTAAAGATGGAACGCCAATGGTGGAATATTTCTATGATGAAATACATCCTAAGTCAAAGGGTTTTGCTATTGTCGCGAAAAAAATAATTGATGAAGCTAAGGATAAAAATTACTGGCCATAAAAAGTCATGGTGTCAGAACACTGGTTTCTTAACTATTAAAAACAATTGGGCTCTGACCCGAATGGCATTTACTTACGTCAGTTCTGTGTTTAATTCGTCATTCCAGCATGCTTGTAGCTGGAATCCATAGTTCTAAAAAAGCTAGATACCGGCTAAAGGCTTGCCGGTATGACGGTTACTTGACCTAGTAAAAATATGCTGGAGGGATTAAAAATATCCTGATCCTAAATTTTCTTTTATTTCCTATCGAGTTTCCTTGTTTAGTTCTCCATGGGCTTCTTTTGCGTGTTCTCGTTGTGTGTCAGGGCTGTTGTATATGCTGCCTCCGGTGCAGGATATTGTGATTATAGTGAGAATTATCATGCAACCTGTTGTCAGAAATTTGTTCATCATTGTTAACCTGTTTTTTATCTTTATTTAATTAAAACTGTGTCATAAGGGCGGTGTCATAGCTACCGAGCCTGACTTTGTTGGTGGCGGATATTGTGATTTTCTGATATTGAAAGATTATATAACTAAGATTATATCGTTAAAATACGCAATTAAGCCTGCAAGCACTTTGTATCACTTGCTTCATCCACATGGGGAAATCATCTTGAACATTATTTCAACATTTATCGAGCTCGAAACCAGCGAAGGCATTGCCTTGCATGACCTGATGCCGGGAATAAAAGACGCGGTGGCGAAGTCGGGGATTAAAAACGGTTTTGTCACTGTAACCTCGCAACACACCACGACTGCGATTGCCATTAATGAAAACGAAGAGCGCCTGGTGGAGGATGTTAAAGTCTTTTTGAATCGGCTGATTCCGCCCGGTGATAAGTACCTGCACAACGATATCGTTTTAAGAGATTGCCCACCCGATGAACCGGAAAATGCCCATTCGCACCTGGCTGCTATGTTGCTGGGGAGTTCAGAAGTCATCGCGCTGGCAGAAGGGGAGCTGGTATTAGGCCAGTACCAGTCGGTTATGCTCTATGAACTCGATGGCCCTCGTCAACGTAAGGTTAATGTGCAGGTTTATGGGGTCTAGCAGCTTCAGGGCAAAAAACATGTTATAAGTATAAGCTTATGCATACAATAATAATTACTTTATTTACTTATATGTAACAATCGTCTTATTCTCCATCCCAAATTATTTTTGCATTCGGAATAATGCAGGGGGTAACTGATGCCTTTGGTTAATATGCGAGATATGCTGCAACATGCTTATCAGAATGGTTATGCCGTGGGTGGTTTTGATCTGGTGAGTCTAGATTTTCTTGAAGCGATTATGGCGGCCGGTGAAGCCCGGCGTTCGCCACTGATTTTATCTCTCGCCGAATCTCATTTTGAATATTACGATTTTGAACTGGCCATGGCGGCTGCCGAGCAGGCTGCTAAACGTTCTTCCATACCCGTCGCCATACACCTGGATCATGGAGCTTCGTTAGAGTCTGCGGTTAAAGCCATTAACCTGGGCTGCAATGGCGTAATGGTGGACGCGTCACACGAAGCCTTTGATGGTAACGTGGCCATGACCAAAAAAATTGTTGATATGTCCCATGCCTGTGGCGTGCCAGTTGAAGGTGAGCTGGGTTATGTCGCCGGGGTGGAAGGTGAAGATGCCGAGAAGCACCCGGGTGAAGTGATTTATACCTCAGTGGAAGAGGCAAGCGCGTATGTTGAGCAAACCGGTGTTGATCTACTGGCGGTTTCCATTGGTACCGTGCACGGGCGTAGGAAAGGCGAGCCGGTACTGGATTTTGAACGTTTGCAACAGATTAATCAGGCGCTAAACATTCCACTGGTGATTCATGGTGGTACAGGTTTATCCGACGAACAATTCAAACGTTT
>JBFFSQ010000283.1:0-3267 GCA_041572275.1 Gammaproteobacteria bacterium | reverse complement strand
GAATGAAAGATAGCAGCATAAATTTCATACTGGCCAATCATTAATCACCAATCGGTGGTGGTGCCACACGCAACACTTCTTCTACCGTCGTCATGCCACTGGCGACTTTTTGTGCACCACTTAACCGTAACGAACGCATACCTTCTTTCATCGCCTGCTGTCGCAAAACGGCGATATTGCAATTGTCAGTAATCTGTTTTTTGATTTCATTGGAGAAGGTAAACATTTCATAGATACCGATGCGACCCATGTAGCCCGTATTTCGACATTCCAGGCAGCCCACTGGCTCATACATTTTTTCAGGCTTGGCAGGATTCCATGGCTTAACCAGCTCTTTCCAGGCATGTTCGGAGATTTCCGTTTCTTTTTTACAGTGCGGGCATAACGTTCGTACCAGACGCTGAGCCATCACTCCCAACACTGTCGATTGAATTAAATAGGCTGGCACACCAATATCCAGCATACGGGTAATCGCCGACGGCGCATCGTTGGTATGCAAAGTTGAGATCACCAGGTGACCGGTAAGTGCAGCCTGTATTGCAATGTCAGCTGTTTCCATATCACGAATCTCACCGATCATAATGATATCTGGATCCTGACGCATCAAGGTACGCACACCACTGGCAAAGTCGAGTCCGATATTCTGCTGCACCTGCATCTGATTAAAACTCGCTTCCACCAATTCAATCGGATCTTCCACTGTACAGACATTGACCTCGGGTTTGGCCAGTTGTTTCAGGGTTGAATACAGCGTTGTGGTTTTACCGGAACCTGTCGGCCCCGTCACCAGAATGATACCATTGGGTTGCGCAATCATCGATTGCCAGTGCTCATTGTCTGATTTGCCAAAACCCAGTTCACGGTAATTTCGCACCAGGACTTCCGGGTCAAAAATACGCATCACCAGTTTTTCACCAAATGCCGTGGGCATGGTGGATAAACGCAATTCAATTTCCTGGCCGTCCGGTGTCCGGGTTTTCAGACGACCATCCTGGGGTCGACGCTTTTCAGCCACATCCATGCGTCCCAGGATCTTGATCCGGCTGGATACCGCCGCCATAACCGTCGAAGGAATTTGATAGACCTGATGCATGACGCCATCAATACGAAACCGTACATTGCCCTGTTCACGGCGTGGTTCCAGGTGAATATCACTGGCCCGCTGATCGAAGGCATACTGTAACAACCAGTCCACGATGTTGACGACATGCTGATCATTGGCATCCAGTTTGCCTGCACGACCCAGTTCCATGAGAGATTCCAGGTTGCCAATATTCGCCTGTCCTTCCTGGGCATCATTCTGGGCACCTGTGACCGATCTGGATACGGTATAAAATTCAAGTAAATAACGGGCAATATCATCCGGGTTAGTAATAACACGTTTGAAAGCCTTGCCTGTAATACGGCTGAGCTCCTGTTCCCACTCTTTCTCAAATGGCTCGGCCGTCGCAACCGTAATACTGCTGGCTTCTACCTTAATGGGCAAAAAATTAAAGCGGGCGGCATAGGCATAGGACACCACACTGGTCACCATTCCAACATCGATCTTCAGTGGATCAATACGGAAATACGGAATATTGGTCCTTTCCGCAAGCCACAAGGTCAGAAATTCCAGCGTCAACGGGGTATGTTCATCGCGTTGATCAATCCATTGCCGTTCAGCAATGACGATTAGTGGATTCTTCTCGGTATACTCCTTACCAATGGCCAGTGTACGCAGCATGTGAGCATTATCTTCCTTGACGATTCCATCCTGTTCCAGCCAGGTTAAAACCTCATGAAGGTCAAGTTTGCGATCTGAAGTATCTATTACTGCATTCATTCCATATCTGCCATCTATGCCCACTTAGTAAACAGGCTGGTTTTTAATACCGAATTTCAAAATCATGCCCTGGTACTACAGGCGTTTCGGTCTGCACATCAACACCCTCAACTACCGCCTTTGGCGGTCCTTGTTTTAACCAGGTCTCAAAAGCACTAAGCTGTTCTGGCGTGCCACAGGCAACAGCCTCTACACCACCGTCACTCATATTCCGAACCCAACCTGTCAATCCAAGTCTAATCGCCTCCTGCTGTGCGCTGGCACGATAAAACACGCCCTGCACCTGACCCGTTACCCGATAACGTTGACAGGTCATTAATCACGTACCCTGGCAGATTGCCCCGCCCATAATGTCTGCTCTGAGCTAAACGTCACCATGAGCTGGTATTGATCATTACGCTCTTCATTTTGAGTAATTGCTCGTATCTGTGCTGGCAGAGTTTTGTCATCAATAATCACCTCAACAGCCTGCCCCACATTCAGGTGCTGTAATTGCCCGGCATTAACCGTCGCAACTGCCTGCATGGTACTGATAGAAGCCATCATTAACCCCACCTGTGACTGGTTTTCCTTCGAAATCACCATCCCGGGCAGCAAATTTGCACTGACCAGTCGTCCATTATAGGGCGCATGCAGTTGGGCCTTTTGCACGCGCCATTGGGCCAGAACAAGTTCAGCACGGGCCAGCTGATCTTCAGCCGACAAACGTTGGTGTATAGCCTCAATTTTTTGTAATTCCACTACCGACAATACCGTTTGATCAAACAACTCCTGTGCATGCTCAAGCTCACGAGCAGCATCTGCCAGTAAGGGCTGAATACGTGCAATATTCGCCTTAAATTTATCCACTTCCGCCATGAAAGGGATCGAATCCATACGTGCTAACAGTTGACCTTTTTTTACTGTCTCGCCCGGCTGTGCATGTAGACTCTGTACCACACCGGTGACTGGAAAAGCGACCAGGCTTTTATCCGCCCAGTCCAGAATCGCTGGATACTCCGCCGCATCAACCAGGCCATGAGTCAGCCACATTGCACCCACCAACAATCGGATTAAATATTTCACTGTGCCTCACCGGTTTCTATATCTTTACCGACTATGAGCTCAAGCTCCATCCAGGCCAAGGCCAGATCAAATTCGGTTTTAGTCTGATTAAAGCGTGCTTCTGAAATAGCCACCATGGCATTGCCTAGATTCGTTTTAACTTCAAGTTCATACAAGGTACGACTACGATCCAGATCCAGCTCACGATAATCCATAGCCTGTAACATCTGCTGCCGACGGTTTTTCAACAACTGGATTTGTTGCCAGAGCTGCAACACGCGCTGTCGGACCCGTGATTGCATATCAAGGAGCATAGCACGCCGTTTAAGCCAGGTACTGCGCAAACGTGAAATCTCCGCCTGCATCCCCTCGTGCTCCAGTAACGGTAGAGTCAGATTAAG
>JBFFSQ010000282.1:0-3298 GCA_041572275.1 Gammaproteobacteria bacterium | reverse complement strand
GGACGATGGAATGAATTGAGCGGGTAAGCCAGTACCTCAATTTGAGTCGAGTCTTTCAGGTTTCGTGTATCCAGGATGGTGCCGCCCCAGAGTGCCACCTTGCCGCGATTGAGGGCTGGTTCTGCTGCGACGCTTTGCGGTGTTAATGAACGATCAACCTGGCTGGTATCGAACTTGGGTGTGCTGGCGCAGCTTGCCAGCAGGCTGATCAGGGCTAAAGACAGAATGGTGCGCATTATATGTTGTCCTTATCGCATTATCGGTGGTGATGGTGCGGATAGTAAGGGTAATACCAAGGGTAATACGGATTATACCAGGGGTCGTACCACCAGTAGGGTGGGTAGTCGATGTCCGTGGGTTCCGGCTCGGGCGGCCATAAATAATAGTGATCGACCTTGATCACCGGGTATTCGTAGGGGAACTCCCCGATCTTGAGGATTTCGGTTCGGAGCAAGTGACCGATTACCGTGATTTTACGCTCGCGGCTGTACACCAGCGGTTCCAGAAAGTCATTAACGATGGCAATAAATCGTCCCGGACTATGATCCGAGGTTCGGGGTTCGCCGTGATCACTCAGGGGGAAGGCGATGATAGTGAGCCAGCTGGTCTTTTGCTTGTTCTCGGTATTCAGAATTACACCACCCCAACGTACTGTTTGAGATGTGTAGGCATCGGCCTGCTCGAGAACCTGTTCAAGACCCGGGCTACCCGCCTGTGGTTGTCTAATTTCAGGCGGGATATGTGAGCTGCAAGCTGTCAGCAATAAAATCGAAGCCAACCAGCTTACCGCCATTATTGGTGTTTTCAATTTCATTTTCATTAGAAAGATCCACGTCTGTCGGGTTCCTTTAGTTTTAGTTTACTCCGACGGCTGGTGATTGCCATATAGTTGTTAAAGCAACTTTATTTCAGGGCATACTGCATCGCATATTCAATCTTCATGGTATTTAATGCCAGCAGGCTTTCTGGACGTGGTGGCATGGGCATGGCTTTGTGTATGGAATCAGACGTTGCTTTTTGTAGCATCGGGTGTCCGGAGAAAGTATGCAAGTTGAGCACGCGGCCATCGAGCAATAAATCGAAAGAGACTTTGACCTCGCCTTCGATATGGCGTCTGCGTGCGGCGCGAGGATAGAATTTATGTTTATCCAGGTGGGCTGCCAGCACTTTCAGATAGCGTTCTTTTTCACTGATCAGAAAAGCCGGGTCAACCGGTGTGTTATTGGGCTGGCTTTCGACCATGGGCTCTGAATCGTCAACCGGTTCTTCTTCAAGAATATCTTCCTCAATAGGATCTTCGATGACGGTTGTTTCAGCCAGTGGTTGCTTGACGGGGGTGGCCAGAGTTTTTACCGGTTCAGGTTTGGTTTCGACTTTTTTTATTGGAGGTTTGGGTGGTGTCTTTTCTTGTTCAATTTCCGGTGGTTTTTCAGGCACGTATTTTGTTAAGACGATTTCCACGCTATGGCTGATATCTTTGGTCATATCAAATGATGTTTGTAGCCCGGTAAAGCGCACAAACATAGCCACATGTAAAAGGATGGATACGATCAGAGTGGTGCTGATCACTTTTTTATCCTGCATCAGCTGGATAAACGTTCTCCGGTTTACGGTATAGGGATTAACCAGGCCGGAGGCGGTGGTCATGGCTGTACCCATCCTAATACGGTCGCCAGGCCCAGCAGGATGAGCAGGCTGCCGCTGGCGGTTTCGATGTGTTGCGCCCAGTGACCCAGATGCTGTTTGAGTTCAGCACCAAAGTGAGCAATCAGGAGTCCAAACACAAAGGCGGGAATGACCACTGCCCCCAGACCAAATGACAGTCCGAGTCCCATGCCCGTGAGTGCACTGCCACTGGCGGCTGCGGCAGCCAGAATGGCGGTCAGTGGTACACAGGGATTTAAGGCCATGCCGCTGCCCATTAAAAACAGGGCGCCGGGCATCATAGCGTTTTTCTGTTTTTCGGGTGGGCTGACAAAAGACACGGTGTGCTCATCGTTTGGTTTGTGATGGTGGCTACAATTGCTAGCTGATTGCTTCCGTAGGAGCAGGTTGAGGCCAACCAGTATGGCGGCGGTTCCCAAAATCCAGCCAGCGAGTGCAGACTGTAGTAACTCGGTGAGCACTTGTCCAGCCAAACCGGCCGCCAGACCTAAGATGGTATAGCCCGTGAGTCGACCCAGGGTAAAGGGCAATACAATGCGCCAGGACTGTTTAACACCATTGCCCTGAAAAAATACCGGCCCTAGATAGGGCATGCAAGTGACATTGCAGGGACCGGCGCCAAAGGCTAGTCCTGCCACCAGAGCGGCGGGCAGGGTCAGTGCCATTACCTCCATTTTATTTGCCTCCTAACCAGGTTTTATTTTCCCATTGAGTCTGTGCTTTTTTGCGACGTTTAAAATATTGTGGGTCGGCGCTGATAATTGGAAACATGGCATATTTCATCTGTAATACATCTTTATCCGGGCAGAATTCAACACAGCGTCCACACAGGGTGCAGTCGGCAAACAGCACATCTTTATGATCCATATCGGTGTGGATCTCCTTGATATCCATGGGACAGGCTTTGGCACAGAGGCCGCATTTCTCACAACGAGGCTTGCCATTTTTTACCAGCCGCACCAGACCGATTTTTTTAAACACAGCATGCAGGGCTAGCATCGGGCATATTCGGCAGAAGGGCTGGCGTATAGTGAGACCCAGGGCAATCATTAGACCAAACATAAAATCGGCCAGAATTGACAGGGTCATTACCACCGGATTGGCGGTATTCACATTGAGTTGTGCCGTATCACCGATCGCCAGGGTGGTGAGAATTCGGCTGGGGCAGATCTGGCAGAAGGGATCACCTAAGTCATGACTGACAAATCCAATGCCGGACAAGATCGGCAAGCCAAAGACCAGTACAGCTAACATCAACCATTTCACCGGACGAATCCGTTTAACTAGAGAATGATTAAGTGATTCGGTTCTTTGCAAGCCCAGCTTCTGGCCCACCATGGATACAATTTCCTGGAAAAATCCCAGGGGACAGACCCAACCGCAGAACGCTTTATTGAGCAATACAAATAGCCCCAGGAACGTAGCCAACGTTATGAAGAAAGGTATAAAGGCCTTAAGGATATTACCGCCGGCAGCGACTACGGGACCAATACGATGGCCCATCTGGTGCTGGAATGGAATCAGGGTGCAGTAATCTGCCGTTTGCTCATCATAGGCACAGGCCAATGCAGGCAGTGCATTACTGATTTTATCGGCAGCATAGTAGCCAACAATCACCGAGCCATAGACCATG
>JBFFSQ010000281.1:0-3331 GCA_041572275.1 Gammaproteobacteria bacterium | reverse complement strand
CTATGCGTTATTGTCTTACCAGACTTGCTGGTTGAAATCTCATTACCCCGCAGAATTCATGGCGGCGGTGTTGTCTGCCGATATGGATAATACCGATAAAGTAGTCGTGCTCATAGAAGACTGTCATCGCATGTCGATGGAAGTGTTGCCACCTGATATCAATCGCTCCATTTATAAATTCAGTGTGCCCACCGATAGTCAGGTGCTGTATGGCCTGGGTGCGATTAAAGGTGTCGGCCAGGCGGCGCTTGAGGGCATCATTGAAGAACGCAGCCTGAATGGCACCTATAAAGACCTGTATGATTTCTGTCGACGTGTTGATGGACGCAAGGTCAATAAGCGCGTCATGGAAGCGCTGATTCGCTCCGGCGCTCTGGATAAACTGGGCCCTAACCGGGCCAGTCTCATGGCGCGATTGCAGGACGCCATTCAGATGGCCGAACAGTCACAGCAGAATGCGCGTATGGGGCAGGATGATCTGTTTGGTTCATCGACAGATGATGACAGTATTGCACCGGTCGATGCGATCACGGTTCCGGAATGGGATGAGGAGCAGCGGCTGACCCTGGAAAAAGAAACCTTGGGTCTTTATCTCACCGGGCATCCCATCAATCGTTATGTGGATGAACTCAGGCGTTTCACTGATTGCCCATTAGGTGACCTGGCTGATCTGGCAGGTACATCCAGTGGTGGCTATATGTCACAGAAAAATGCCAAAGAATATAAGCTGGCCGGTCTGATGATTGGTATGCGTGTTCGCAAGACCAAAACCGGTGGCAAGATTGTATCTGCCGTTCTGGATGACCGGACGGCACGCATCGAAGTACGAATTTTTGAAGAGAAATTCGAGCAGTATAGCTACCTGTTGAATAAAGATAAGCTGATCATTGTCGAAGGCAAAGTGGTTTATGATGATTATTTTGGTGGTTATCGTATTACCGCTGAGACCATCTATGACATCACCGAGGCTCGTCAGCGTTTTGCGCAACGACTGGAAATCAAGGTGGATGAACAGCAGGCGGCCAATGGCTTTGTCAAAGAACTCAACCAGGTGCTGAATCCATTCCGCGAAGGCAATTGCCCTGTGTGGATTAATTATAAAAAGAATGATGTAACAGCTACTTTGTCACTCGGTGACAACTGGCGGGTACAGCCCAGTGATGAGCTGCTCAGTCGATTAACTGACCTGACTGGTGAGAATCAGGTGAGGGTGGTTTATTAATCTATTCGTTCATGCGACCATTTTATCATTGGAATCAACGCCACAGAGGGAAAATACATTTTTGGCTAGATCTACACCCATTCGAGTTATAGTATTCATCTTGGATCTCCTTGTTGCAATGGTTGGTCGCACTATCATTGTCACCAGACTGATTACGTCTGGCAACAGGGAGGTCCATGTCATTCGTTAGCTGTAAATAAATCATGGATAGAATTACCTTAGAATACTTGATAGCAACAGCAAAAGAATCATTAGCCGGTATAGCTATCGTTGTGGCATTTGTTGTTATTATAATTTGGGTATCATTCTTTGTTGCTGGTGAAAAAACTGTAGAATCCGAAATATTGAAGGGTGATTTAGTCGGATTTCATTATGCACAAAGTGAAAGCGGGCCTGGTTACCCTGTATTCGCTGTAAAGTTAGGAACTGGTAAAATTATTACAAATTACGCCTATTAATAGCACTCCATACCTAAAAGATAAGCCAGTGCTGATAAAAGCAAAAACAAAAGAATCTGGTCGTGTTAGCTACCATTTTCATGCTTATGCACAGAAAACAGCTAACAAGTAATTCAACCCGACCGTGTCTTTTATCTGACTTGGGTAGACATTGAAATATTATCCTAACATACATTGTTTAAGTTTTTCATACGGTGTTTTTCCTTTATGTGAAAAATGCGGTCTTAAGAAATTGTAATAATCTTCCCACTGAGCTAGTTTTTTACGTAGATTCGTATCACCTGTGTAGTCAAGAACTTGATAAAATTCGCGTTGATCAGTTAAATGGGATCTTTCTACTTTTCCATTTAATCGAGGTGTTCCAGGCTTGATATAAGCATGCAACATACCCAAATCAGCTACATGCCAGTGAAACTTCGTTTGAAATTCATGGCCATTATCAGTACGGATCATTTTGATTCGGAAAGGGAACTTATCTACCACATAATTAAGAAAATCAATTGAGCTGGCTTGTGTATGCTGAGTATAAATTTTCAGTGCCCTAATACGAGTACAGTCATCGATCGCGGTGTATTGGTATCGCTTGATACGCCTCCCGTGTTTGTTTTTAAAAAACAAAAACTTGACATCGATTTGAACATTGTGGCCGGGTACTTTTTTCTCATAGCGTTTGAATTTGTTGCGTGAACGCTTCTTGATGTTTTCAGGAAGGCGATTGAGCTTGTTTCTAACCAAAACCCTGTAACAGCCATTAGGTGAAATCTTAATGTTATGATAGCGTTGCAAATGCCACACGATCATATGTGGCCCAAAGTGATAAGTCGTACGTAAATAAACGATCTTTTCTTCAATATCTTTGGATATCCGTAATTTATGATTCTCAGGGCAGGGTCTACTGTCAATAAGCCCAGTTTCTCCGTGCGACTCATAAGCACGCTTCCATTTATAGAATGTTTCTCGACATATGCCAAAGTAACGACATGTTTTCGATATATTTCCAATCTCTTGCGCGTAATTTAAAACCTTTAATTTTCTAGCAATATCTTGTTGTGCTCTTCGATTCATGCTTCCCGACTCCACAATAGGTGAATAACAGTATAAACTGTCTACCTAAGTCGGGATTTTTATAGTGCAATTAATAAAGTCATGAAGAAAACAGAAAACAGACCCATAGAATTTTCAATTTTAATATTTATGTTGGTTGGCAGCATACCTGGCAGTATATTCGAGGCTCTAATAGGAAATGCAAAATATCCAATTTTAAATACACTTATTGGAGTGCTCTTGATTATGCTAGCGTGGGGCCTTTGGTCAAAAAAAGATATCGCTCGGGAATTATTAATAAATTTCACGGTGTTTATAATAGCGTCATTAGGTGTCGTGCTGTTTATTAACTTTGTACTATTACACCAAGGAAAGATAGAAATTGGTTCTAAAAATGTCCCAGGGTTTTTAACTTTATTATCGTTATTAATTTTAGTGTTTTACATTCGCTCTGACAGATTTCTTAAATATTATTTTGCTAATGACCATGAAAACACATAACAAATTCTTCAAGTTGTGACCTCGCTAATCGCTCGGCCACTTAACTCAAACGTCATGTTCGTAAACAATTAATTAGATAATGTATGAAAAATATAGCGACTATTTT
>JBFFSQ010000280.1:0-3359 GCA_041572275.1 Gammaproteobacteria bacterium | reverse complement strand
CGGCTAATCATACAATCCTGTTTATCTTCACCACGGCCGGGAACAGACAGCAAACCACTGGGTTTATTTACCACCAGCAAATCTTCGTCCTGGAATAGAATATCCAGTCCTTCGTGGGTAGGTGGCCTGTAGTCCATCAAGTCTTGCTGAGTTTGACTGGAAGAGGTGTTCACTTGGGTGTCAGTGCGGGCTGCTCAAAGCTAATACCTGACCAGCCAAACTTCATGAAGTTGCGGATATTGCCGTGATCTTTACCACCAAGATTAGCCAGTACATCTTGCCGATAGTATTTGCCAAAACAGGCGAGGGTCTGGGCCTCATTGAGATCATTGAGCAGGCCGAAAGCAAATATTTTGCAGGAGCCTTCATTGCTACCGGCTTCATTGATGAGCACATGATCTCCCAGGCCATTGCTAAATTGAGTCGCTGTGTAGTCATAATTGTCGTTTATACACTCAATTACTTCATCAAAGCTGACTTGTTCGGGATGGTTATAAATTTTATCTAATAGTTGTGTGAGCGGCATAGTGCTGGTGTCTCTAATCTCAAGTTAGGGCCGGTTTGAATGCCCTGAAATAACAGATGTAAAAAACAGATAGTTTAACCTACACTGATTGGACTGACACAGTGTTATGAACAGGGATATGAACTTAATACCAATATTGCTTCGCGCCATGTTGTTCTACGGTCTGGGCTTGGTAACGGTGCATGCATCGACTCCATCGATTGAATATCAGCAACAGATCATTGATCTGGCAGGGCAACACTATAGCGTACGTCTACCCACTGGTTATCGACTGGAATTGTTAAGCGATGAACTGGACGGGCCGCGTTTGTTAAGTTTTTTACCCAACCAGGAATTGTTGATTGGCTCAAAATCAGGGCATCTTTATCGTTTTCAGCCGCCCTATACTCAACCTCAGGTTTTGCTGAAACTGGACGATTATCCTCACAGTGTCGCATACCGTGATGGTGAGCTGTTCATTGCCCAGACCCATGGCCTGTATAAGCTGCCTTATCAACCGGGGCAACAGAGCGTTGATGTATCAAGGTTGCAGAAGGTCGCCGCGCTACCGGGTGGGGGACATTCCAGCCGTACCGTTCGAGTCGGGCCTGACCAGCGCATTTATCTGAGTCTCGGCATCAGCGGTAATTGCAGTGACGAATATCTACATGAAAGCTATGCCTTTCAAAACCGCCGTGGCGGTATTCTGGTGCTTGATGAGGAGGGTAGTAAGGCGCAGCTACGGACTTATGCATCTGGATTGCGTAATCCAGTGGGCTTTGACTGGCATCCACAATCGGGCGTGATGTATGCCAGTAATAATGGCCCCGATCATCAGGGATTCGAATTGCCACCCGAGTATTTCAGTCGCATTGAAGCAGGTTCATTTCACGGTATGCCCTGGTATCAGTTTGACGGTGAGGCAGTGCGTAGAGATTCGTGTATCAGTCAGCAGCCACCCAAACCGTTGGCCTCCGTTACTGTTCCTGTCGCCACCTTTCCGGCCCGTAATGCTCCTATGGCCGTTAGTTTTGTACCGAAGATGGCCATGGACTCTCGCTTCAGCCATGATGCGATCGTCGCTCTGAGAGGCTCCTGGGCGACCCGGCCTAAAGGCCGCTATTTCGGTGATCAGGCCACGCGGCGGCCGCCAAAACTGGTCGTAGTACAGTTTGATGGTAATCGAGTACAGGGTGTCATCGATTTGCTCACCGGTTTCCAGCTCGAAAACGGTGATCGCTGGGCACGTCCAGTAGGTGTCGCAGTAGCGCCAGATGGCCATGTATATTTTACCAGTGACAGTGGTATCAATGGCCTGTTTCGCCTGCGTCGATTACAGACACCTTAGCTCACAGGAATAACAATGTTGGGCATGAGTCAATGATAGCGAATGAAGTGATCCTGATTGCAATACTGGCTCTGGTAATTGCTTACTGGATGGATGGTATGCGGGCCAAGGAAATAGCCCGCCTGAAGGCAAAGCAGGCCTGTGTTGATGCCGAAGTGGAATTTCTTGATGATACGGTGGCCCAGAGTCGGGTCAGGCTCAGGCGTAACACTCAGGGGCAGGCGAGCCTGTATCGAGAATATCAATTTGAATTCACCAGCGATGGTCATAGTCGCTATCATGGTTTGGTTAAAATGCAGGGCAAACGCGTGTTACAGGTAGCGTTGGATGCTTATCGCTGGTCTTAACTGACATTATTTAGTTGTGTCATCAGCGTATTCATCAAAAATGAGCTATATAAATAGCAATGTCAGGGATGCTGAATCGGCTTTATTAGAGCGGCATCCTGATAAAGAATATTAATTGGCTGGAGTGTGAATGGCCACTTTGAAAATGATCGTCGTCGATGATGAACCGGATATGGCTCAGTTAGTCTGTGATATTGCTGATACGGTGGGTTTTAGTACCGAGCAATATCATCATGCTGAAGACTTTATCAATGCCTATTCAATCGATGCTGATGTGATTGCCCTGGATTTGATGATGCCCAATGTTGATGGTGTCGAGCTGATTCGGTTTCTGGCAGAAAAGCAATCAACCGCACAACTGGTTTTGATTAGTGGTTTTGACTCAGGTGTTTTGCATTCCGCACAGGAGCTGGCGATTGAGCAGGGACTTCATTTTGTCGGCAGCCTGCAAAAGCCCTTTCGATTTGGCGATCTCAGTCAGCTGTTATCTGATATTACCGAAGCTCCCCGGCCGGTTAGGGCTCAGAATATCAGTACTGAAGTAAGTGTCGAGGAATTAAAACAAGCCTGTGATGAAAAACAACTGATTGTACATTATCAGCCACAGATTGATTTAAAGTCGGGGCAGGTAGTCAGTGTCGAAGCATTGATCCGCTGGCAACACCCACAGCGTGGGCTGATTATGCCGGATCAGTTTATTGGCCTGGCAGAACAGAATGATCTCATCGACAGTATCACCTGGCGTGTGTTTGAACAGGTGGTGGAACATTGTCATTGTTGTAAAAGCGCTGATATCGATCTGCGGATAGCGATAAATATGTCAGCGAAAACTTTAATGGATCTGGCGCTGCCTGATAAAATCGATAACCTGGTGAGAGAAAAAAATCTGACCGCATCACAGGTGATTTTGGAGATTACCGAAACAGCATTAATGGATGAGCTGGCCCGGTCACTGGATATTCTAACGCGACTTAGAATGAAAGGGTTTGATTTATCAATTGATGATTTTGGCACAGGCTATTCATCCATGGTGCAATTGCATCGGGTACCTTTTTCGGAAATAAAAATAGACAAGTCATTTGTCATGGAAATGGATAAGGGGCATGAAGCCCGGGCAATAGTCGAGACCATCATCATGCTGGCCCATAAGCTTGGCATG
>JBFFSQ010000279.1:0-3413 GCA_041572275.1 Gammaproteobacteria bacterium | reverse complement strand
TCATCTGAACAAATCCCTGTACCGCCGACGCTGCACCCCGATTACTGGGAAAGCAATCCAGTGCCAACACGGTCATCGCCGGCATGGCAATCCCGACACCGGTCGAATAAAACATCAAAGGAATAATGGTCGTAAGCACCTGAGGCGACAACATGAGAGCCTGAACAGTATTAAGCGTAGCCCCCACAGCCATTAACAGTAATGCCAGTGACACGGTGCGATCGACGTGCCAATAATGCGCGAGACGACTGCTCAGCCAGGCACCGAAGATCACACCGCCGACCAGGGGTACAAATAAAATCCAGAAATCATTAACGCCTAAGTTAAAAAAATCAAACACCACGGTGGGCGCCCCAACAATGTAGAGAAACATGCCGCCAAAATAACAGGCAATCATAAATACCAGCGATTGAAAACGACGGTGTATTAATGTGTGGCCATACACACGAATAACATTGATCGGATGAAATGACTGGCGCATCGAAACAGGCAAAGTCTCCGGCACCCATACCAAAACCAGTACCAATATCAGGGCACTATAAAGTGCAAGAAAATAAAAAATACTATGCCAGTCAAACGCACTCTGTAACCAGCCACCAATCACCGGAGCAATTGCCGGTGCCAGTGCAAACAACATCATCACCCGCGCCAGAGTACGCTGTGCCTCCTGGGGAGAATACACATCGCGTAGCATAGTGCGCCCTGCCGCCAGACCACCACCCGCGGCAACACCCTGTAACAGGCGAAACAGCATAAAGTGCCAGTAGTCACCCGATAAGGCACAACCCACCGACGCAAACAGATACAGCAACAAAGATATAATCACCACACTACGACGACCAATGCGATCAGACAATGGCCCCCATACCAAAGTCGCAATCGCAAACGCCGCCAGGTAGAACGCAAGACTCTGAGAAAGCAATGCACGACTCACGCCGAATTCCGCTTCGATAGCAGGGAATGACGGCAAATAGGTATCAATCGTAAACGGCCCAATCATTGTCAGCAGCGCAACAATCAGGGTCAGGTGTTGGGGCGGAGTCACACCGGAGGTGGCAGACGGTGGTATATTCATGGCGCGATTATGGCACAGAACCTGATGCTGAAGGAGTAAATGTAGCTGAGTGAAAAATACGTACTTACATACGATAGTTTTTAATAATAGAAATAATAATTCCTCTCTGCACCCTATTATCCATATCCGCCTGCTCTTTCAGGGTATCAAGGTATTTGTAATAATCACCCTCAGCGTAGAAACAGGCTGTACGGTTATTGCCTCACTGGATGATATGCGTTGGCTCTCCTGGCAAATAAAAACGCGGTTTTTTTTGGCACTTAAACATCCTTGTTTAAAATATTCTTTTCAGTATGTTACATAAATTAATTATTTAAGGGTACTGACCCTTTTATTAAATTGACATATAGCAAATACCCATAAAAAGCAGACCCGTGTTTGTGAAGATAATGTGAATAATTATATTTTCAGGCAATCAGTTTGAAAAATAAATAAACAAGACCCAATATGACAACCGGGATGATCAAGTGGTATACCAGTTTATTAACAATCCAGAAGCTGCGTTGCATCTGGGGGTAAAATTGTTTCATTTTCTGATATTGCTGAATAGATAAACTCTGCCATAGTATGCTGGTAACCAACACGCCAGCTAATGCCAGGGCTAATGTTTTACCAATGACAGGGCCAAGGAAAAAAATCACACATGATAACAGGACAACCACAGCAGGACTGAACGACGGCAGTACGGGCTGATCAAGCTCTGCAGATTGCTCTTTATCAGACATCGAACTCATATTTGACGATATTGTGCAGCATCACAATGACGGTGTCCCGGCAATATCACAACTTAAACAGAAACCGTCGGTAATAATTTTCTTTCTGATTCCTGATTTTATTTTCATAATCATATTCAGATTTGGTGAAAAAGGTTGTCGTTGTCGTTTTGACACCTGTCGTGTAGTCGGTCCAGCTATTCGTCACTGCCATATTGTATTTTTTCAAATAGGGTGCCCTGACCAATTTCTTGGTCTCCATCCCGATATAGGCAATCAACTCAATGCCGGTGACACAGGACTGCTTCGCCAATGATTGCTGCAAATGACCAATCAATTTTTCATGAGCCTGTTTCAATGCCCTGTCTATCTTATCGACCTGCTTCTTACGCTTGTAAGACTTGAGTTTCTTCACCCGAGATTGATCTATCATCCGGGTTTCCAGTCGGATAATGTTACTATCCGTGTTGATCTCCACGGGACTGGAAAGATAGATACCGGGGGAAGATTTTTCAACCCCCATCACCTGCTGAATAATCTGCCGCGTACGGTTTTCACAGGCACCTGCCTGCTGATCCTTGTGCATCACCACAAGCTCCGGTTTTTGCTTTAATGCAAGCCGGGTTTTGTTCTGGTCTAACTTCAGTTTCGTTGTATTAAACTCATAACCCAGCTTGTGCAGCATCACTTTAATCGAAAGATTATTGTTAAAATCTTTCGACTCCAGCTTCAATGGTGTTTGCCCCAGATATAATTTCTGGCCCCGTTTAATATGATAAACATGGACAAAGTCAGGTGTTGATTGTAACTCGACGGCATAGCTCGCAGGCATTGCCAGCAGCATTAGCACCAGGAATGACAAGCAACACGCTGACTTTACAGGTTTACCTCTATTCATAGCTGGCAATGATGTTATTAAAGTGGGAAGAAACTTTACCTATAAACTGATTGACATTAGTACTTGCAAACAGTGAGGCACGAAACACCTGATAATCACCTACGAAGGTCACCCGGGTTTTTGGTGACTTGTCGATCTCCTCGACATACACGGCATAACTACATTCACAGCCATCCACTGTACCACCCCAGAAACCGGCACCGGACACCATGTTTGGCCTTACCACATCAAAGGTCAAACCTTCCAGGTTAAACGCTTTCTTCGCCGCCGCCATCGCATCCGTGGTATCGAAATTGATCACAAAACTGCGTTTCGCCTGGGCAAAGGAACCCGATACTTCATCGGTCGGCACCTGTGGACCATACAGACCGGTACTGGAATTTATTGTTGCGCAAGAGACTAAAAACAACACGCTGAACATCATCACAATTGGTTTCATTGTTCACTCCATTTTTTTATTATCAATATCATTATGATAGTTTTCCTGGTCATTCTAACCGGTTACTCACAATATCGTCCAGACTGCCGTTATTCTGAGCCCGGATCGCCACCCGCTACGACGACCAATGCGATCTGGCCCGGTTTTTTCTTTCCTAGATCAAGACATCGTCATATCGGCAAGCTGTTAGCCGATATCTAACGATTTAAAACAAAGGCACCGTCATACCGGCAAGCTTTTAGCCGGTATCCAGCTTTTTAAAACAAAGGCACCGTCATACCGGCAAGC
>JBFFSQ010000278.1:0-3473 GCA_041572275.1 Gammaproteobacteria bacterium | reverse complement strand
GGCCGGGTGATTGTGAGTTTCATGTGTAATCAAAAGGTTATATTATCCAGTTACGACTAATGATAACCGAAAATATCGAATGGCTGAGCTTTTAAAGCGCTTTTTCCAGATTTGTTTACTTGCCAAAGGCCCCCAGGATATTCCCCACTCCAGCATTTTAATGCGCGTGTTACTGGTGGTGTATTTCATCACCGGTATGCTGAGTATGTTACCCAGCGTCGATATGCAACAGGCGGTGTTGGAAATGGCCCTGGATCTGGTTGTTTTACTGGTGTTCGTCTGGTTTTGTCTGCGGGCATTTCATAAACAGGCACGCTATGTACAAACAGTGTCAGCACTGGCCGGTATCGGGGCGTTGTTTCAGCTTCTGGCCTGGCCTTTGTTGGCCTATCTGGAGGCAGGACGGCAGGCGGGTGATCCAGTCTCAGAACTATCGCTGTTACTATTGCTGATTGTCAGTTGGAACCTGGCAGTGTATGCACATATTTTCCGAGAGTCATTCAGCATCCGAATGCTGGCCGCATTCATTATGACTATTGCGTATGCAGTGATAAACATCAGCGTACGCCAAATTTTATACTGACGGGAGTCTGTTTTTGCATATTCATATTCTTGGGATTTGCGGTACCTTTATGGGCGGGATTGCGGCACTGGCAAGACAGGCCGGGCACCGGGTGACCGGCTCTGATGCCAATGTGTATCCGCCCATGAGCACGCAGCTGGAACAGCAGGGCATCGAGCTGATGCAGGGTTACGACCCAGAACATATGCAATCGCAACCAGATCAGGTAGTGGTGGGTAATGTGATGAGCCGAGGTAATCCGGCCATTGAACATGTGCTCAACAAGGGCATGGCCTATACCTCCGGACCTCAGTGGCTGGCTGAACATGTGCTGAAGGATCGCTGGGTACTGGCGGTGGCTGGTACCCATGGTAAAACCACCACCAGCAGTATCCTGGCATGGATTCTGGAATATGCCGGTCTCAAACCGGGATTCCTGATCGGTGGCGTACCGGCGAACTTTGGTGTGTCTGCACGTCTCGGTGAATCCCCCTTTTTTGTCGTCGAAGCGGATGAGTACGATACGGCGTTTTTTGATAAGCGTTCCAAATTTGTGCATTATCATCCGCGCACACTGATCCTGAATAATCTTGAGTTTGATCATGCTGATATATTTGATGATCTGGAAGCTATCAAACGTCAGTTTCATCACCTGATACGCACTGTACCTGGAGAAGGCCTGATTGTATCGAATGCTACAGAACACAATCTTGATGATGTGTTAGCTCAGGGATGCTGGTCACAGCTGGAACGTTTCGGTGATGGTGGAGAGGGCGACTGGCAGCTGGAACAGGTATCGGAGGATGGCCGTAGCTTTGAGGTTTGTTTGCACGATGAATGTGTTGGTCAGGTGCATGGACATTTACTCGGACGCCATAATCGTATGAATGCCCTGGCGGCCATTGCGGCTGCCCGTCATGTCGGGGTACCGGTTGCACAGTCAATTGAGGCATTAACGCATTTCAAAGGCGTTAAACGCCGAATGGAAGTGCGAGGTGAAGTTGCAGGCGTGACCGTGTATGACGATTTCGCGCATCACCCAACAGCCATCATAGAGACCCTGGAAGGGCTTCGAGCCGCTGTCGGCTCAGCTAAAATCTGGGCCGTGCTCGAGCCCCGTTCAAATACCATGCGCATGGGAATACATAAGCAGCAGTTGGCGGCATCGTTAAAACCGGCCGATGCTGTGCTGTTGTATCAGCCAGAAGAACTGGACTGGGACATGCAACCAGTGGTTGAAGAGCTGGGAGTGCAGGGAACTTTACTGAATCATATTGATGATATTGTTCAGTTATTAAAACAGCAGGCCAGGGCTGGTGATCATATACTGGTTATGAGTAACGGTGCTTTTGGTGGTATCCATCAGAAAATTCTGGATGCCCTTTAAAGAAAAAACGTTGACGCTAAGTCCTATGGTGACAGAGAGTTTTTTGTTGGCTCTAAAACAGCTGATGTTTTGGCTTTAGTCAATGTTACGA
The DNA here is from genome assembly GCA_041572275.1 of Gammaproteobacteria bacterium. Classification (GTDB taxonomy): domain Bacteria; phylum Pseudomonadota; class Gammaproteobacteria; order SZUA-229; family SZUA-229; genus JBFFSQ01. Next base: position 1,433 of record JBFFSQ010000278.1, on the reverse strand, counting down.
CTACCATATTAAGACGCCTTTGTATTTCTTTGGTTTTGCCTCAAGGTTGTTAAGATAGATTATGACTAAAGATAAAAAATCAATCGTGCTGGCCATTACTGGCGCTTCTGGTGTGCAGTATGCGGTACGCTTACTGGAATGTTTGCTGCAAGATGGCCACAAGGTTTACCTGCTGGTGAGTCAGGCCGCCCATGTGGTAATTAGTATGGAAACTGAGTTGAACTGGCCGGCCGGCTCAACTGCATTGCAGGCGTATTTATGTGAGTTGTATGGTGTTAGTGAAAAACAACTAAGTGTCTGTGGTGATAAACAATGGGCTTCACCGGTTGCCAGTGGTTCATCATCTGTGGATGCCATGGTGGTGTGCCCCTGCTCGATGGCAACTTTATCAGCAATTGCGGTAGGTGCCAGTTCAAATTTGATGGAACGTGCTGCTGATGTAATGTTAAAAGAACAGAAGCAACTTATTCTGGTGCCTCGGGAAACACCTTTTTCGGCAATACATCTGGAAAATATGTTGAAACTGTCACGTATGGGTGTGGTGATGCTGGCGGCTAATCCGGGCTTTTATAATAAACCTCAAAGCCTTGATGATCTGGTTGATTTTATGGTCGCACGAATACTGGACCATTTAGGTGTGGCGCAAGAGTTGCAGCCTAAATGGGGGGAGTAAGCGTATGTTTGAATGTGTATTAGAGTGGAATTAATGACCGGCCTTATTTTTGTTTTACCGACACCAATAATTTTCACTCGATAACAACGTTATCGCGATTCATCTTTTGATGAAACAAAAGTAATAACACAATCATCAGGACAAAAAAAAGCCAGTTGAAAAATCAACTGGCTTTTTTAATTAGGCGTCCATTGTCACACTAACATCTTCAGCTTGCAGGCCTTTTTGACCACTAATCAAATTAAACTCTACTTTCTGTCCATCTTTCAGAGTTTTAAAACCATCACCACGAATCGCTCTGAAATGAACAAATACATCGTCACCGCTATCACGTTCGATGAATCCGTATCCCTTAGAGTTGTTAAACCATTTCACTGTTCCAATTTCACGATCAGACATTATGTTTTACCTTTAATTGTCATTTCGAGTATGGCCTCCATGTCCATACCAGATACTCACATACTAAGAAGCTATGGCAACATCCTCTGCCTGCAGCCCCTTATCTCCTTCAGTCACATTAAACTCAACTCTTTGACCTTCTATGAGGGTTCTATGGCCCTGGCCTCGAATTGAACGAAAGTGGACAAAAACATCATCACCGCTATCGCGAGTAATGAAGCCAAAGCCCTTGTTGGTATTAAACCACTTAACAGTACCAGTTTCACGTGAATTGTCCCCAATTAATGGTCCTGGCTGGTTAATTCGTGAACTATTCCCAGTAATTGCATTAGCAGAAACTAATACAGTAATCATGGCGGTG
>JBFFSQ010000277.1:0-3495 GCA_041572275.1 Gammaproteobacteria bacterium | reverse complement strand
TGGAGATACTTATGACGAGGCCAGTGAGCATGCCTATGAGCTGGCTGAGAAAGAAGGCCTGAGTTTTATTCATCCCTATGATGATCCAGATGTGATCGCTGGTCAGGGTACGATTGGTATGGAGATCCTGCGTCAGTATCCAGAAGATATTGATGCGATCTTTGTTCCGGTGGGTGGTGGTGGCCTGATTGCTGGAGTGGCGGCTTTTGTTAAATACCTGCGGCCAGAAATTCGTATTATCGGTGTGGAACCAGAAGATGCGGCCAGCATGACGACAGCATTAGAGAAAAAACGCCGCGTGGTGCTCAATCAGGTGGGTATTTTTGCTGATGGTGTAGCCGTAAAACAGGTGGGCCGGGAAACATTTCGGGTGGCGCGGCAGTGTGTGGATGAAATGATCACAGTCAGTACCGATGAAATTTGTGCGGCCATTAAGGATATTTTTGATGACACACGCTCGATTACTGAACCAGCAGGTGCACTGGCTGTTGCCGGTATAAAAAAATATGCGGAGCAGAATAGTGCTGCCGAGGCACAGACCTATGTCGCGATTAACAGCGGCGCCAATATGAATTTTGATCGTCTGCGTCATGTGTCGGAGCGGGCTGAGCTGGGTGAGCAGCGTGAAGGTTTGATCGCTGTCACGATCCCGGAAAAGCCGGGTAGTTTTCGCAAGTTCTGTAAAACCATTGGCAAGCGTGGTATCACCGAATTTAATTATCGTTATGCTGATGACAACGATGCTCATGTGTTTGCCGGGATTCAGCTGGCTGAAGGTTTAGCTGAAATGGACCAGCTGGTGAAGAAGCTGAGAGGCGAAGGGTATCCAGTGCTATGCCTGACAGATAATGAAATGGCAAAAATGCATGTGCGTTATATGGTGGGTGGTCATGTTAAAGATTTGCAGAACGAAGTTATTTTTCGCTTTGAATTTCCTGAGCGCCCGGGTGCCTTGTTGAATTTTCTGACCCAGATTGGTAATCGTTGGAACATCAGTCTGTTCCATTATCGAAACCACGGTGCCGCTTATGGTCGTGTGCTGGTGGGTTTGCAGGTGCCGAAAGCTGATCGTGGTGCGCTGAAGGAATTCCTCGAAGGTCTGGGTTATCGTTGGTGGGAAGAGACGGATAATCCGGCGTATAAGATGTTTTTGGAATCGTAATTGGGGATTTGGTTTGGTTGAATATAAATAATTTTGTAGTTTTTTTGACGTTCGGGTTTCGCCTCGGAAACTGTTCCTGCGTTGCCCTATGGGTGCCCGAGCATTGTCATTACACTGTTAGTAATTTAATAGTGAACTCTTAGTTAATCACTCTATTTTCCGGGGTGTTTTGATTATGAATTACATCCCTGTAATTCACTCTTCGGGCCAGCAAAGCGTTTAAATTCGTTCCAAACGAATTTATCGCTTCCTTGCTCAACAAAACTAAATCCGCCTTCCCTGGCGGCTTTGCTCTCTTATGTACAATGTTTGGCAAACTGAAAAGGGGACAAAAAACAAGCGCGAAAGCCTTCGGCTTTTGACTTTTTAACCCCATTGAGCAAGCTGAGGAGTGAGTGATTTATGTGGGGCATTCTGCGAGGATGTTTGAGCAAATCATGCTGTTTATGATTTGTGAGTTCCGCATTAGGGCAGGACGCCCGTAAGTAGAACAATGCGGGAGCAATTGTCGAGCAGCCACATCAATCGTGAGTGACGAGGGAAACCTCATAGCTTTTTATGAGGGCTTGTGGCACGGGGTGGCATTTTGTTGCCTACTTATTTGTTGCTATAGACAAATAAGTAGGTCGCCAGCAGGCGAAACCCAAAGTTGAATAAATCAAATGCAGACAATTTTCCCAGCATTATATAAATTGAACGAATAATAAATTGCCATCATCAAATATAATTAAATGAAAGAGCTCTGCATAAACGCCGATGACTGATATCGACTTTAATAAAACGCAGCCTCTCCCTCCGGACGCGTTTTAAACCGCTTATAAATCCACTGGTACTGCGCCGGACATTCACGTATCAACTGTTCAACATCCCGGTTCATCATATCAGTAGCTGTTTGCAGTGACTTGTCGGTGAAGCTATCACTTGAAGGCCTGAACACTAGTTTGAAACCGCGACCAGCAGGCAGTCTTTCGGCATATGCGTAAATAACCTGGGCATTAAACTTTGTCGCCATTCTTGGCAGCAGGGTCATGGTGTAGGCAGGGATATTAAAAAAGGGCGCAAACAGGCCATTGCCCATACCAGGTTCCTGGTCCGGTAGCACGCCGACCAGTTGGGCATTTTTCAGGGCTTTGGATAATGCGCGTACGCCACTATTATCAGTGGGGACCAGAGTGGCACCTGTACGTTGTCGTGCCTGGCGGATTTTTTGATCAAAGCCATTGAGTTTGGGTGGGCGGTACAGGGTTGTCATGGGAAAGTGTTTCGCACAATAGAGTGCTACCAGTTCCCATGAGCCCAAATGAGGCATAGCCAGTAATACGCCCTGGTTCTGTTGCATGGCGTGGCGAATGTGTTCATCACCTTCAACGGATTTCACCAGTGACAATACTGAGCGGGCGCTTCTGCCCCACATGATGCCCATCTCACTGAGCAGTTTACCGGTTTCGAGTAATGTGTCCTGCAACAACTGATGCTGTTGTGATGCTTCGAGTTCGGGAAAGCAGCATTGGATATTGCGCCTGGCAATATCTTTCATCTTGCTGGGTTTGATCTGGTAAATCCAGCCAATCAAGCTGCCGATCCAGTGTGCCAGTTTCAAGGGCAGGAATGAAGTTAGTTTGAGAACAAATCTAAGTAGCTGGATTTTCATGGCGGTTATTGTAAACCAAATCCTGTTTTTCGTTATTTGTTGATTGTGTATAACTGTTGTTCGGATGCAATCATATTAAGAGGGACGTCCCAGGATTCACAGGGAAGCTGATTCACTTTTTGTAAATCGTGGGCGAGTCCAAGCAGATGTGGGCTATGCCATTGTTTTCTGTGACGGGTGAATTCCAGGCTGCGGTCATAAAAACCACCGCCCATTCCCAGGCGATTGCCCTGTGGGTCAAAGGCAACAAGTGGTAGCAGGATTAGATTGAGTTGGCGTGCCCGTATCCAGTGACTGGGATGAATATCCGGCTCCGGTATACCAAAACGATTAGGAATTAATCGGCTTTGTGGGGTGAACGGTGCAAAGAAGAGTGAATGTCCAGTAGGTGGCAGTATCGGCAGATAGACTTCTTTTTTATAGCGCCAGGCTTTTTCAATAATTAATTCCGGATTGATTTCGCCATCTTCAGCCAGGTAGCCAGCGATGCGCCTGCTGTTCAGGAACAGTGGGTGCCGGCAGACTTGATGTGAGATCAACTGCGCATGTTGATGCTGCAGTTCAGGTGGCAGTTGGCGACGTTGTTGACGGATCTGTTTGCGGAGCTGGTTGCGATCAAGGCTGTTCATGGATGACAGGCTAATGCCAAAAGGAGGAGGGTGCAACCACGTATGCCGTAGCA
>JBFFSQ010000276.1:0-3511 GCA_041572275.1 Gammaproteobacteria bacterium | reverse complement strand
GACAGCTTGCTCATCATCAATGGCAATACCGATGATTTGTAGGCCCTGGTCAGTATATTGTTCCTGTAGTTCCATAAAGGCCGGGATTTCTTTTTTACATGGCGGACACCAGGTTGCCCAGAAGTTAACCAGTAGGACTTTATCATCCCACTCTTTAATATCGCGTAATTCACCATCGATGTCTTTCAGGCTGAAAGCCGGACGTGGCTGGTTGATGACATCGATGGCTGCAGTGGGTGCGGGCATGCGGTTTTGTGGTGCCGATGATCCCAGCATACGTTGTAGTCCATAGCCGGAGGCACCGGCTATGATGATTACAAAACTAACAATCAGGATTTTTTTCATAGTTTGCTGCGTACTCCAGATGCTTCAGTGGTGTTTGCCTAGTTAACGGCCTGTTTCACGTGGGCGCTGAATTTCTCGGCGGGCATATAACCCACCACCCGATAGTTGTACTGTTCTTGACCCTCGGCATCATAAAAGATGATCGCTGGTGGTCCGATGATACCAAAATGTTTATACAGCTCTTTATCCTGTGCATCATTCTCAGTTACGTCAGCCTGGAGGAGTACACTGTTCTTCAGAGCAGCCTGAACAGTGGGATCAGTGAAGGTCAGTTTTTCCATTTCCTTACAGGAGATACACCAGTCAGCATAAAAATCCAGCATTACAGTTTTTTGCTGGGCTTTGGCGGCAGCCAGCGCCTGCTCCAGGCCATCTTTGCCCTTAATTTTTGTAAACTTCAGATGTGCGCTCTGTTGGCTGTGTTGCGTACCAGCCACGGCCAGGCCCTTGAGTGGTTGCAACATATCACGACTGCCAGCGGATGCGCCGATGAGTAAAAGTATGCCGTAGGTGAAAATAATCAGACCGGCGCCTTTCCAGAACCGGCTCCAACCGGTGCTTTCCGCTTTTAGGCCTTCCAGGGCGCCCATATAAATAGAGGAGACGATGAGCAGGGTGGCCCATAACATCATGGTGACAGTTTCCGGGATGATACGCTCCAGCATCCAGATGGCAACAGCCAACATCAGTACACCAAAGACACCTTTTACCGCATCCATCCAGGCGCCGGCTTTGGGTAGTAGTTTGCCTGCCGAGGTGCCGATGGCGATTAACGGTGCGCCCATGCCCATGCTCAGGGCAAACAGGGCCAGGCCGCCGAGGACGGCATCACCGGTTTGGCCAATATAGATGAGGGCGCCAGCCAGAGGGGCGGCGACACAGGGGCCAACGATGAGTGCAGATAGAAAGCCCATGATGGCAACGCCGGCCAGGGTGCCGCCCTGTTGTTTATTACTGAATGCAGTGAGGCGGCTCTGGATCGAAGCAGGCATCTGCAGGTCATAGAAGCCAAACATAGAAAAGGAGAGAGCAACGAAGACTGCGGCAAAGCTACCCAGTATCCAGGGATTCTGGAACGCAGCCTGGATGTTTTCACCAAATAGTCCAGCAGCGATACCGGCAGCGGTATAGGTAACTGCCATGGCCAGTACGTAGGTCAGAGACATGAAAAAGGCTTTACGCGTGCTGATATTGTCGCCCTGGCCAATGATGATGCTGGACAGAATCGGGATCATCGGAAATACACAGGGTGTTAGAGCCAGCAGAAGGCCAAAACCGAAGAAGCTGATAATGGTCAGCCAGCTGCTACCAGACGCAAGAGAGGCCGCAATGCGGTCCTGTTCGGAAACCAGTGGCGTAGCGTTTGTGGTTGTTGCAGCTGCGGTGCTAATCGGGCTGATATCCAGGGTGATGGTTTTGGTAATTGGCGGATAGCAGATACCGGAGATTTCCGAGCAACCCTGGTACTTTATCTTGAAACTGGCCGATTGGCCCCCATCTTTAATGTCAGTGATGGGCAGGCTGGCCTGGGCCTGGTGATGGTAGACATAAATATCGCCAAAATATTCATCATGCTTGAGCTCGCCCTGTTCCTGTTGCAGAGTGCCGGTTACAACATTGGCCTTGTCAGTGGGGATGATTTTGGTTTTATCGCGATACAGATAATGACCGTCGGCGATCTCCCAGGAAGCGACAACTGCGCCATTTTCTGAGCGAGTGCTGAGTTTGAAGGCCTGGTCGGGTTCAAGTATGTCATCACCGGAGCCACCGCCCAGTCCCATGCTGTCACCCATGGCATTGATTGAGCTGAAGGGGTCTGAGTCTGCGGCCCAGGCATGGCTGTAAAGACTGCCGGTCAACAGTATTACGAGTGTAAACAGTGTTTTAACCCAGGTGTTGGGGATGAAATTCATTAGTAATCGCTCTCATCATGGTGTGTAAGTGTTATATATCCGGATTAATTATAGAACCGGAATCCGGGCATAAGTTCTTGCCCGATTATTGTTGTAGCAGGGAACATATAGTGAATTGCCCTATGATGGCAAGCCCCAATTCTGCAAACACGGAGTCTGTAAAATCAGGCTTAGTGTTTCCTTAAAAAGCTAGAGAATGTACAAATGTTAAGATTTTGGCCGGTATTGTTTTTGGTTATCCCCCTGGTGGAAGTGTATTTCCTGATCCAGGTCGGTTCGGTAATTGGCGCAGGCTGGACTATATTTCTAGTCGTGCTCACTGCCGTGATCGGTGTTAACCTGTTGCGCCAGCAGGGCATCAGTACCCTGATGCGGGCCAATCAGGTTATGTCAGAGGGACAGATCCCTGCCATGGAAATGATGGAGGGGATAATACTGGCTGTTGGCGGTGCCTTGTTGATTACGCCCGGGTTTTTCACCGATGCCCTGGGCTTTGTTTGTCTTTTACCTTTCTCTCGTCGTGGATTAATTCGTTACCTGCTCTTGAATTCCACAATTAAGACCACATATAGCGTTCACACAGAACAGTATCGCCGCGAAGATTCAAAGACGATCGAAGGTGAGTTTCATCGGGAAGACGAGAATAACGGTCGACCTTGAAGAAGCCGGGCTGGCCAGGGCTACGCCAGGCAAGCTGATCCTTGACTCGGAGCGGTTCGTGACTATCATTAGCACTCATTCGAATAGAGTGCTAAACAAATAATTGAGGATATTAAATCGATGAATATTCGCCCATTACAGGACCGCCTGGTCGTTAAACGTATGGAAGAACAACGTACAAGTGCCGGTGGTATCGTAATTCCGGATTCAGCAACTGAGAAACCTTCTCGCGGTGAAGTGTTGGCAGTAGGTAATGGCAAGGTTTCCGAGAATGGTAATGTTCGCCCGTTAGACGTTAAGGCTGGTGACGTTGTTCTATTTGGCAAATTTGCAGGAACCGAAATCAAGGTTGAAGGCGAAGAAGTCCTGATTATGCGTGAAGACGACATACTGGGTGTTATCGAAGGCTAAGAAATCTTCAATGGTATGTTCTGATCTATTCAACTGTGTGTTGATGATCAAGATAGAAATGCATGAAGAGTTCTAGAGAATTGAATTTAAGAGGATATAAATAATGTCTGCAAAAGAAGTACGATTTGGCGACGATGCTCGCAGCCGTATGATCAACGGCGTTAACATTCTGGCTAACGCTG
>JBFFSQ010000275.1:0-3540 GCA_041572275.1 Gammaproteobacteria bacterium | reverse complement strand
GCGGCTGCTATAGCTTCATCTGGGCTCTGCATGAGTACGGCGATTAAGGTTGGAATCAGGCCTTTTAGCATGTCACCAATCAGGGTGATCGCAGCTGCTTTCTTGCCGCCGGAGCGCAGTACGTTAGTGGCTCCCGGGTTGTTAGAGCCTACTGTGCGTGGGTCGGGTAGGCCCATGATTTTGCAGGTGATGATCGCGGTTGATACGGAACCCAGTAAATAGCCAAACAGGGCAAAACCAAGTACCAGTATAATAGGCTGCTGTAATGTATCCACAGTAGTATCAGATTCAGTTAGGAAAACGCGAACTTAGCATGAAAATCCGGGGTGTGCGAATTTGAAATCAAATAAATTGACCTGTGTCTTTGTGCATGGCTGGGGCATGAATCATCGTGTCTGGCAACCGTTGCTCGAGGTCCTGCCCGACTGGATTGAGCCAAAGTGTATCGATTTACCCGGACATGGAAATCGGGCAGGAGAAGACTTTGTGTCGCTTGATGAGCTAGTGACTGCTCTGGCGGAAATCAATACAGCTCCCGCGTTGTGGGTCGGATGGTCATTGGGTGGGCTAGTGGTGGCTGAGTTTGCACGGCGATATCCTGACAAAGCAAAAGCAGTAATGCTGGTGTCATCGACGCCCTGCTTTATCGAGCGGCAAGATTGGAGCTGTGGTATGCCCGAGTCGGTGTTTGATCAATTTGCTGCTGACATGGAGGCGGATTTTTCAGGTACAATTCAGCGCTTTCTGGCTCTGCAGGTGCGAGGTTCAGATGCTGGTCGCCAGTTACTGCGCCAGTTACGTCAGCACTTACTGGCCTGTCAGCAACCGAATCAGACGGCTTTGCGTGCTGGGCTGCAGGTGCTGAAATCTACCGATTTACGTGAACAACTGGCAGAGTTAAGAATGCCCGTGTATTGGCTGCTGGGTGGTCGTGACACTCTGGTTAATGTGGACTTGGCTCGTGAGCTGGAAAAATTAAACCCTCATGCGGGTGTGACGGTTATTGAGAAAGCCGCCCACGCGCCTTTTTTGTCTCATATAGAGGAATTTTGTGACAGCCTGACAGGCTTTGCAGACACGATCGATGACATTACCCCATCATTCTGAAAAACACCGTATCCAGAAACATTTTGATTCCAGAGCCAGTCGTTATGAATCCTCGGCTATTTTGCAGCGTGAGGTCTGTCAACGGATGCTGGATCGTCTGCAATGGCTGAAGTTGCAGCCACAAACCATTGTTGATGTGGGTACAGGTACGGGCTGGGGTATTCAGGGCTTGATGAAGTATTACCGTTCAGCCCGGGTGATGGCACTGGATTTATCTATGCCTATGTTGCAACAGGTCCGAGCCAAGAGTGGCTGGTTTCGTAAGCCGGGTTTAATTTGTGCTGATGCAGAGGCTTTACCGTTAGCGGATGAGTCCGTTGATATGATTTTTTCGAACCTGATGCTGCAATGGTGTCATCCGGAGACAGTATTTGCTGAATTCAAGCGCATATTGCGTCCAGGTGGTGTGCTGATGTTTTCCACATTTGGTCCTGATACCTTGAAGGAGTTGCGTCATTGCTGGGCACAGGTAGATGATGCAGTGCATGTGAATGAGTTTACGGATATGCATGATCTTGGGGATGCCCTGCTGGTTAGTGGTTTTGCCGAGCCGGTGATGGATGCTGATTTAATGACATTGACGTATCAGCATGCGAAGGATGTAATGCTGGATTTGAAGAACATTGGTGCCAATACGCCTTTGGGGAAACAGCCTCGAGGTCTGGTTACACCGCGTCGGCTGCAAAATGTGCTTGACGCGTACGAAACTTTTCGTACAGAAAATGTACTGCCCGCTAGTTTCGAGGTGGTATATGGCCATGCCTGGAAGCCTGAACATGCTATAAAAAAATCTAATAATAGTGAAATTAAAGTGCCTTTAGACACTATTTTGAAATCTCATAAATAATTTTTGGGTTTAATAGCATAAATCCCCTTGTCATAGCTGTTTTGTCTGTTTTATAAAATATATTCACCCCCCAACATAACGTCTTCGTATGAAGGAGAATGTAGATGATTGAGACAACAAAACATCATGGTGTAAGTGATAGTGGTTATTTGTCGGAACTGGAAGACTGGTCTGAAGATTTTGCCCGGCAACAGGCTAAGGCAGATGGGGTTGAATTGACCCCTGAGCATATGGATATCCTGAAATATTTGCGTAAGTATTACGCCAAGAATGGACAGGGCTATAATGCCAGAACATTACTGAATGTCATGGAGTTCGAATTTGGTAAGTGGGAAGGCAAAAAATATCTGTATGAGTTGTTTCCTCGTGGCCCTGTGAGTCAGGGTTGTCGCTATGCCGGGTTGCCGCTGCCACCAAATTGTAATGACAATTCGTTTGGTTCAGTTCATTAAACGTAGTTTATTTTTCCAAAAAAAAGCGGCCATTGGCCGCTTTTTTACATGAATAACATGTAATGGATGTAATTTATGCTTCCATTGCTGCTTTCAGTTTTTTCATGGCATTTTTTTCCAGTTGACGAATACGTTCGGCTGAAACCTGGTACTTGTCAGCCAGTTCGTGCAGAGTGGCTTTGTTCTCATCATCCAGCCAGCGAGACATCAGGATGTCGCGACTACGATCATCCAGGTCCGCCAGCGATTCTGACAGAGCTTCCAGTTGCTGGCCTTTCCAGTCATCTTTTTCTAACTGTGAGGCAGGGTCATCATTGTGACTGGTAAGATAAGTAGCCGGCGCCACATGGTTGTCGTCGTCATCATCTTGATCGCTATCAAAGGCCATGTCGTAATTGCTTAGACGGGCTTCCATCTCCAGCACGGTTTCTGGCTTAACGTTGAGGTCTTTAGCTACCGCTTCGACTTCTTCCTGGCTGAACCAGCCGAGGCGTTTTTTCGAGCTACGTAAATTAAAGAACAGTTTGCGCTGGGCTTTGGTGGTGGCAATTTTAACAATTCGCCAGTTGCGTAAGACAAATTCATGAATTTCAGCACGAATCCAGTGAACTGCAAAGGATACCAGGCGAACATTACGATCGGGTTTAAAGCGTTTAACGGCTTTCATTAAGCCGACGTTGCCTTCCTGAATCAGGTCGGCCATAGCGAGCCCATAGCCCTGGTAGCCCCGCGCTATACGTGCGACAAAACGAAGGTGGGACATAACCATGCGCTGGGCGGCATCAATATCACCCTGTTCCTGAAAACGTGTACCAAGCTCGTATTCTTCCTCGGCAGTCAGTAGCGGTATAGCATTAATGCGCTGGATATATTGATCCAGGCTGCCACTGCTGATAGGCAGATGATTTTGGGCGAGTATCAGTTGGTTCGACATAGTCACTCCAGTTATTCGGTATATAATTTTAGCACTCTTGTTTTATGACTGCTAATTCTATAACGAAGTTCATTATACGTATACCTGAGTAAATTACTAGGTTTTAGAAGAAAAATTATAAGTGATTGATACTAGTGGGCTTTTTTTAAAGCGGCATGCTGTTGCTGGAGTGTAAGTAGATTATTGAGTCTTGGAATGAG
>JBFFSQ010000274.1:0-3640 GCA_041572275.1 Gammaproteobacteria bacterium | reverse complement strand
TGATGTTATAGGGCGGTCCGCACTGAGTCTTGACCTGAGTCATCTAGGTATTCAGGTTGATCAAGCCGAAAATGAAATACAGGCAATTGATTGTATACATAACGCCATCGAACAGAACAGGCCGTTTAATTTTGTGTTTGTCGCTAGCGATCAGGGTAATAGTGTCAGCAGTCATCTAGTGCAGGCATCAACGGGTAAAGGATTTACCAATCTCATTCCAGTGCAATTACATAAGCTCAATACTGAGAGTGCAAAATCCTCAATCGAGAGTTGTGATCATCAACTGTCAATCACTGAACCGGTCATATTAAAAAGTCTGGTTGAGGTAATTCATCAAGCCAAAGTACAGAAACAGTTACCCGCTGGTACCCAGCCATCGGTGAATGAAACGTTTCCAGGTTGTCGTGTACTGGTGGCAGAAGACAATGAAGTTAACCAGCTTGTGGCAGAGGAAATACTGCTATTACTGGGATGTGAGGTGACTCTGGTGAAAGATGGTCAGCAAGCCCTGGAAGCGTTGAAACAATCACCCTACGATATTATTTTGATGGACGTGCAGATGCCAGAACTGGACGGCTATGAAGCCACGCACGTGATACGGACACAACAGAGTGACTATATGTCGATTCCCATCGTGGCCGTAACCGCAAATGCCATGGCAACGGATCGCGAGAAATGCCTGGCGGCAGGTATGAATGATTATTTGAGTAAACCCATTACAGCCAGTCAGTTGGCCGGGGTAATGGCTAAATGGTTGCACGCATAGTTTAGCCAGGTTTTCATGGCTACTGTTGTAAGGCCTCTAGCGTTTCCCAGCGTTCATAGGCCTGTGCCAGTGCCTGTTCGACCTGTTCCAGACGTGATGTGGCCTGAGCAATAGTGTCTTTATCCTGTTGAAAGAAACCAGGGTCAGCCATGGCTGTGGTGAGTTGTTCAAGCTCGGCATCCAGCGATTCAATTTTCTGCGGCAGTTCGTCAAGTTCGCGCTGATCCTTGTAGCTGAGCTTTTTAGAGGCTTTGTTGTCTTTTTTAGCTTTTGGCTGGGCCGCACTGGCTTTTGGGGTTTCAAGTGTTGATGTCTGTTTCTGGCGCAGCCAGTCTTCGTAGCCACCGACATATTCTTTAACCCTGGCATTGCCTTCAAAAACCAGGGTGCTGGTTACGACATTATTGATAAAGGCACGGTCATGGCTGACCAGTAGCAGTGTGCCCTGATAGTCGAGCAGTAACTCTTCCAGCAGTTCCAGGGTTTCCACATCCAGGTCATTGGTGGGTTCATCCATCACCAGTAGATTAAATGGTTTGGAGAACAATTTAGCCAGCATGAGTCGATTGCGTTCACCGCCGGATAAGGTACTCACTGGTGAATTGGCGCGTTGCGGACTGAACAGGAAATCGCTGAGATAACTCATTACATGTTTGGAGCTGCCATTGATCTCGATTTTGTCAGTACCCTCGGCGAGGTTGTCACGAACTGATTTGTTCAAATCCAGCGTGGAGCGATGCTGATCAAAATAGGCGATATCGAGCTTGGTACCCAGTTTTACATGGCCTGTGTCCGGTGTTAACTGGCCCAACAGCAGCTGTATTAAAGTGGTTTTGCCGACACCGTTGGGGCCAATGATACCAATACGATCACCCCGCATGATGCTACAGCTGAAATTATTCACTATGGCCTGATGGTCATAGGCATAACTGATGTTATCGGCCTCGATAACGATTTTGCCTGAACGTTCTCGGTCGCTGATTTGCATGTTCACCGTGCCCGAGCGTTCACGCCGGGCCTGACGTTCAACGCGTAAAGCTTTTAAGGCGCGCACCCTGCCCTCGTTACGGGTCCGGCGGGCCTTGATGCCCTGGCGTATCCAGGCTTCTTCCTGAGCGAGTTTTTTATCAAACAGGGCGTTTTCTCGGGTCTCGACTTCAAGGGCTTCCTGTTTTTTCAGCAGGTAATTGTCGTAGTCACCGGGCCAGGACGTGAGCTGACCGCGATCAAGCTCAATGATACGGGTAGCAAGATTTTTGAGGAAAGAACGGTCATGGGTAACGAATAACAGGCTGCCGGGCCAGGTTTTTAGAAATTCTTCCAGCCAGTTGATGGCCTCGATATCCAGATGGTTGGTCGGTTCGTCGAGTAATAACAGGTCGGGATCCGTGACCAGTGCGCGGGCCAGTAGCACCCGTCGTTTGAGACCACCGGATTGAGCCGCAAAGGCTTCGTCCGCAGGCAGTTCCAGTCGCGACAAGGTAGTTTCAATCTGCTGACTGACTTCCCAGCCGCCGATATTTTCGAGCTCATGCTGGATGCGTTCCAGATTCGCCATGCTTTGTTCACCACAATCTTCCGCCAGGGCCAGACTGGCGTGGTGGTATTCCTTGAGTAGTTCACCAGCGCGGTCCAGGCCAGATGCCACGACATCATAAATGGAACCGTGGAGATCAGACGGTACATCCTGAGTCAGGTAGGCAATTTTAAGACCCTGCTGACGCTCAATGCTGCCATCATCGGCTTTAATGAGGCCGGCAATCACTTTCATCAGCGTGGATTTGCCTTCGCCATTGCGTCCGAGTAAACACAGGCGTTCATTTTTTTCGATTTGCAGATTGAGGTTGTTGAGTAAACTCGGGCCGCCGAAGGCCAGGTTAACACCGCGTAAGGTGAGCAATGCCATGGGTACATCTCATATAAACAGGGCGATGATTTTAACAGAGCCGGGGAGCAGTGTTATAAATTTGTGGTTAAAGTTAAGATAAAGCCAGCAATTAACATTGGAAATGGAACAGTTATGGCCCAGCGAATAGTGTTATCTATCATCGAATCACCGACACACCCCAAATTGTCAGCATTGTATGCACGGTTGGGTTTCAAGGAAATTCAGGTTAATTCCATGCGCAAGGCGATGGCAGTCATTAAAAAAGAACAACCCGAGTTTATCGTCGCCGAGTTTTTTTATGGTTACGGTAATAATTACGCGGGAGTGAATGTCAGTAATCTCGATGTATTGCTGTCAAGTTTGCCCAAATATTCACCGGATACCAAAACGATTGTCTTTGTCCAGAAAGACGAAATGCAGCATGTCGGTAAGTTACATGAGCTGTATCCCTTACATGGTGCTTTTTTACATTCAACGCCTGACTATGCCATTGAAGAGTTGTTGCAGTAGATGAGCGTCAGTAGTCTGTTCCGGGATTTACCGGATGCCCTTGCCGAGGAAGTAATCGAAACCCTGGTACAGAGCGAGCATGTTCGTATCGAGCGCATCGTGTCCCGTGGCCAGTGCTCGGTCGAGGGTGACTGGTATGATCAGGCAGAGCATGAATGGGTGTTGGTGTTACAGGGGCGTGCCAGACTGGAAATGGTGGATGGTGAATGTCACGAGCTGGGTGCTGGTGATTATATCCAGATCCCGGCGCATCAGAAACATCGTGTGGCCTGGACCGATGATGAGCAGGATACTATCTGGCTGGCGATATTTTATTAGATCTAGCCGTTAGTCCTGTTGCCAGCTTTGCAGCTTGCGCCACAGAGTGGATTTATTGATACCCAGAATAGTGGCGGTCTGTTCGCGGTTGTTATGGCAACGATCAAGAATCTTCAGGATATAGCGTTTTTCCAGTTGTTCCAGCGTCGGCGCATCGG
>JBFFSQ010000273.1:0-3665 GCA_041572275.1 Gammaproteobacteria bacterium | reverse complement strand
TATTGAATGATCCTGAACTGATCGTTCGCGGCGTTCTATCTGGTGTTGTTCCAGTTGACGTTGTTGTGTCTGTTGTTGAATACGTTTCTTCAGTGACTGATCCTGATCCGGTCGTTCACGGTGTTCTAGCTCGCGTTGTTCTGTTTGACGGGGCCGGGTTTGATATCGAGTACGCTCTTTAAGTGATTCATCCCGATCTGGTTGTTCACGGCGGTCTAGTTCGCGTTGTTCTACTCGACGGGGCTGGGTTTGATTTCGAATACGTTCTTTCAGCGATTCATTCTGGTTTGATCGTTCACGCTTTTCAGTCTGATGTTTCTGGTTCTGTTGTTGAATACGCTGTTTAAGGGTGGTTTTTTTATCGTCCGATAAATCTTCCTTCGTGGATTGCTGATACTGCTCCTCATCTTCATTATCACGAGCCACACTAGTTGCCGGTAGTAACCCGATAATGCATAGACATGCCAAAAGAGCGCGCCAAGGTATGTGATCTCTAGACATTATCCTTCCTCATTGCGAATGGATTAGGCTATTAATTAAGTATACGTCTATTCAATCAATATGTAATAGCTTATATCATCAGGGGCAGAGTCGCGTAAGTTATTGAATCGCTTTAGAAAGATGATTCAATTGCTAATTTTAGATGTAATGACTACGTAAGGGTTAAGAAGAAGCAGGTCATTTTTTGTGTCGTGTTCAGTTAAAGGCAGATCGAACGAAAAGTATGTATCAAAATTAGCAACCCATGAATTATATAATGGTTGTTTTATGCTGATTTTCAGGCAGGTGACTAAGTTTTTAAATGAGAATTATTCCCACTGATGAAGTGAAAATATTGACTCCACATGACTATAAACTATTATATGTGATTAAACATATACAAAAATAAGAAAAAATATGAAAGGTTGTTGGTGATGGCTGCTACTATGCTGTCAAACTTCAATCTCGTCACTTAATCGTGACCTGGAAATACCCAGCCAGTATTTTACTTTATTTAATAAATTTTATACTTGGTTATCCCCCAGTCTGTGACCAATATGAATAATGTTGGCTGTGGACTATTCTTAAGTGAGTCCAGAATGCCGACCTGCTAGGTTTTCGTGGACACAACTAAATGCAAAAAAATCATAAGCAAAACAGGGATATTGAATCAAACATGATAAGAGTATTTAGATGATTAATTTTTGCTGGAAATTCTTCACACTTTGTTTGTTAGTAGTCGTTGTGTCTTGGTTTAATACCTCTGTCTATGCAAAAGAGCTAAACCTGGCCGTTGCCAATTCAACCTGCGATGCGGTGAAAAAGGTTGGTGAATTATATGAGCAGCAGCACGATGTAAATATTAATTATATATGCAAGTCGTCTGGCCGCCTTGCCAAAGGTTTAGTGGGTGAGGCAATCCAGGCTGATATTTATATTTCTGCTAATCGCTCATGGATGGACTATATGCTTGATAATGGTCTGGCATCACCCAAACAGGTGAGTAGCCCATGGGGTAACGCACTGGTAGTTGCTACAGCTAAGCATAGTCTCCTTAAAATCAATGATTTAAACGATTTGCTGTCTGAAAAAATCAATACGATCCTTATCGGTGATCCCGGAACAGCACCTTTCGGCCGTTATGCAAAAGAGACACTACAGGCCACTGGGCATTGGAGTCGAGTCAGACACAAAATAGAAACCAAAAAGCATATTACTTTGCTGGCAGAAACACTCGCTGAGGCAGATGTAAATACAGTTGGGATTCTCTTTGTAAGCAATATCAACAGTCGGCATAGAATTATCTATCCAATTGATAAATCCTTGCATACGCCAATAAAATATTACATGGCTCCCGTTAAAAATACCTCTAATGAAACATTGGCGGTTTCCTTGTTAGATTTCATTCACAGTCCAGCAGCACAAAAAATATTTCGTGCTGAAGGGTTTGAGATAAATAGCCCGTAACGGGTATTAATCTTATGCTCAACCGCCTCAAAGATTTCTCACTCTATCAGCAGCTGATTCTACCCATGCTTATTGTTGGAACTATCGGCGTGTGTGCGACTATTTATTCTGCCTTTGTACTTGAGAATTCTGTCTCTGCGCTCGGTGATTTATACAAAGCAGGTGATGAGAAGTTGAGGACACTTGATGATCTTGAAACATCGGTTGCGTACTTTCGCACATTAAGTCTAAGTCATTTAGCCAGTGAAAAATCATCTTCAATGAATGAGATCAAGATTGAACTGGAATCCATTAAGAAAAATATTCAGATTGATATTGATTTAATTTCCACCAAGTATCTTGATAATCATTCACAAGCAATTGGGAAAACGCGTATTTTTTCGAATGTGATTCGTCAGTATTTTGAAAATGTATCTAAAGTTCTACATCTGAGCGCAGATTTTGAGAAAGAGTTAGCGTTTGAATTATGGACTCAAACAGAACAAAAACTTTGGCCAGAAATCAATAACTCAATGCAGTATCTTAAGCGTCATGTGTTTGATGAAGTCTCCTCAACACGTGGCATGTTGATGTCAGTAGCCAGCCGAAACCTGCTCGTGACTATAGCTATTGGAATCGGTGGTGGCAGCCTGTTATTAGGCATTGCTTTCATTGTAACCCGGCGAATTACCCGCCGCTTATCCGGGCTTCTGGCCTGGTCAAGGGAAGTCTCTGCAGGTAACTTATCTGCTTCTCTTACAGACCAGTCAAATGATGAAGTCGGAAGGCTTAGCGGTGCAATGAGTTCAATGGCCAGAAATATTCAACGAGCACATAATGAACTTGCTGAGGCAAAGAATGGGGCAGAAAATGTTGCGGATTCATTGCGTATCTATGCCAATGCTTTTGAAAATAGCGGTGAGGCAATTCTTATATCTGACAGTCGAAATCGTATACTTAATGTCAATGTGGCGTTTACACGGCAAACTGGTTTTAGTCGGGAGGAAGTGGTTGGTCTTGATCCGCGAATGTTATCCAGCGGCAAGACTGATAAGTTGACCTATCAGAAAATGTGGAAGGCATTGGCTAATGAGGGATTCTGGCAGGGAGAGCTATGGGATCGAAAAAAATCAGGTGCAATCTATCCCAAGTGGGCTGCCATATCAGCAATACGTGATGATAATGATCAGGTCATGTTCTACATTGCGAGTTTTACTGATATCAGCGAACGTAAGGCTGCAGATGCGCAAATTGAGCACCTGGCGCATCATGATATTCTTACTGGACTCCTTAACCGTTTTAGCCTGGAGGAACGTCTTGAGCAATCACTGGCTATTTCACGTAGAGATAACAAACAGGTTGCAGTATTCTTCATTGACCTGGATCGTTTCAAGAATATAAATGATTCTCTGGGACATCACATCGGCGATCAGCTTCTTGTTATGGTGGCTAACCGGTTAAATAAATGTGTCCGAGACAGTGATGTGGTTGCAAGAATCGGCGGTGATGAATTTGTCGTTGCGTTACCTGGTATTAATGACAGTTCGCATGCGGCAGTCATAGCGGAAAATGTACGCCAACAAATCAGTAAGCCATACAAGATTGATAAATATACGCTTGAAACAAGTCCAAGTATTGGCATCAGTATTTATCCAAACGATGGTAATACTGCTGATGACCTGATGCGAAGTGCTGATATTGCAATGTATCACGCAAAAGAACAGGGGCGAAATAATTAC
>JBFFSQ010000272.1:0-3680 GCA_041572275.1 Gammaproteobacteria bacterium | reverse complement strand
GTGACGGTAAGTCTAGTGAACGCGTACTGCAGGCGGTTGATTCATTCATAAAAGATGGTGTTGCTGATAGGCTTAAACAAAAACCACTTAATCTCTGGCGCAAAATTCAGATGCGCAAGCGCATGAAATATTTTGGCTGGTTCTAAGTATTCCGGATTGGTTTCAAAAAGATGTGCTTAATAGTTGAAGTGAGGCAATAAACTATAAGTTACAAATCAACTATATCGTTGAGTTCAGCAATATACAGAACATGGTCATGGTAATACTGAGCTTGTAGTAAACTTACTTAAGGGTAACGATCAAGTGTAATTAAAGTAAAGGCCGATATTTTAAAATTTTAGCGCGTGAAGATCTGGTTTTAGTTGTGGCATATGATGTCATTTGGTTGTAATAATCATTGGTCGCGTTTTATTTGAGATTGTTTTAGTGAGTATGAAGCGAACATGAATACAAAGATATCTGTCGCAATAATATGTAAGAATGAGGCTAATAGAATCAGGAGGTGTCTGGAATCCGTAGCTTGGGCTGATGAAATAGTCATTGTGGATTCGGGTAGTACCGATGCAACTTTAGAAATAGCGAAAGAGTTTACAAATAGTATTTATGAGCATCATGAATGGCAAGGTTTCGGTAATCAGCGGCGGATTGCAGAAGATAAAGCGGTTAATGACTGGGTGCTGGCAATAGATTCAGATGAGGTGATGACCTCTGAGTTGCAGGAAGAGATACAGTCAGTTATTGATCAGGCGGAAGAAAATGATGTTTTTCGTTTTAATCGAATGACGCATTTCTGTGGCAAGTTTATAAAGCATAGCGGATGGTATCCTGACAGGATTGTGCGTTTGTATAATAAAAACCAATACCGTTATAACGATGCATTTGTGCATGAGTCTGTGGCATGTGTGGGGGCTAATAGAATTGATTTAAAGTCTACACTGTATCATTTTACAGCTGATACGCTGGATCAGTATATTAACAAACGAAATCGTTATGCAGAAGCCTGGGCAATAAGGCAATACGAAAAAGGTAAGCGGGCAAGTAAACTGCAAATATTAATAAGGCCGCTGTTCGCATTTGTCAGGCACTATATATTACGTCTGGGGATTCTTGATGGCTATCACGGTTTTTTGATTTCCGTGATTCAGATGCAATACACATTTAATAAATATAATTTTCTTTTATTTAAAGATCGTCGCGAATAGAAGCTGATCAGTAGAGAGCTGGTTGTTAAAGTAATGACTCGAAGTAAGCAAGGTACTTGTCCGTGGTTGTTTTAGAAGATAGCTCGGTAGCCAGCTTTTCCTTGCATCGTTTTGACATCTGTGACAGCAGTTCAGGTTGTTGATAAAGTGTTCGTAGTCGATCTGCAATGGCTTTTGGGTCTTTTATCGGTACGACAAATCCCGTAACCCCATCATCAACCACTTCTTTGCCTCCACCAGTAGTGGTGATAATCGGCGGTGTGCCATAACCCATGGCTTCCATAACAGCACGAGGTAAGCCCTCTCCACTGATTGAAGGTTGTATGAGGACATCGCTGGCAACGATAAGTTCTGGAGCATCGTGTCGATAGCCTGCTACATGAATGCGTTCTTTCATTTTGCTGTTTTTAATTAGTGTGCTGTAGGGTTCACTGTCCATGTTCTTACCTACGAGCAGGATGTGCAGATTAGTGATGTCGGCCAGATAGTTTGAGGCCTCCAGCATCACTGTAATGCCTTTGCTGGGGCGTGCGTTGACAGCGCAGATGGCAGTAAAGTCATCACTGTTAATACCAAATTCTCTTAGGTCAGCGGGTGGCTTGTTGTACCAGGACAGGTCGTGGCCCTTGTGTATAGCGACGACATTCTGTCGGTTTTTCCAGACTCTACGAGCCACGTCTTCACGAACGGCTTCGGAAACGCAAATGATTCCATCCACTCGAGGATGAAGGTGAGTAAGATAGGCGCTGGGGTCATGGCGATATAGGCCACCAGTGGTGCCGCGATAGGTGACGAATTTGACATCCAGACCTATGCAGGCAAAAGCCGCATTTGGTATGGTTTTTGAGTTTGTTGCGTAGACAATATCGTAGTCATCCGATAACAGTTCCTGCCGTACAATTTTGATTGATTGCAGGCTGATTTTTTTTCTTGGATGGTGATTAATGACTTTGATGTTGTGGTTTCTGTATCGTCTAGCATATTCAGTATCACCATGTGTGATTATGGTGACCTTGTGGCCACGTTCTGCCATGCCTATAAAAATCTCACCTTCAGGACGGATGCTGTTGAACGAGCTGTCGCTGGATCCAAATATCAATATTTTCATGGCCTGGTATTACGCATCACTATTTAACGATTTTATTCTTCTGATTATTTCAGAAGTTGATACATTATCCGTGAAGGATAAGATTTCTACAGATCCACCATTTTTTAGCACACATTGGTGGCCGGCAATTTCTTCCACTCTATAGTCACCACCCTTAGTCAGGATGTCTGGTAGTAATTGACAGATAAGCTGTTCTGGTGTGTCTTCATCAAAAGCAATAACCCAGTCAACAAACTTGAGTGATTCGAGTAAATGCATGCGTTCTTTCAAGGGGACAATGGGTCTGTGTTCGCCTTTGAGTGATTTTACAGAGGCATCTGAATTGACAGCTACAATGAGTCGATCCCCCAGGGCTTTGGCTTCTTCAAGATATCTGGCATGGCCGGTGTGAAGAATATCAAAACAACCGTTAGTAAAAACAATGCGTTCACCCGCTAATCGGGCTGTGTTGAGCTCGTGTAACAAGCTGTCTTTGTCCACAATGCCAAATTGTCGGTCTATGTTGTTAAATTCGGCTTGTTTGATTTCCGCTTTGAATTCGTCAGGCGTGACAAAGGCTGCGCCCATTTTGCCTACCACGATGCCGGCAGCAATATTGGCCAGTTCAATCACAATCCCCAGATTTTGCGTAACAGATAAACCAATTGCGACCAGTGCGATGACGGTGTCACCAGCCCCAGTTACATCATAGACTTCTCTGACTTTAGCAGGTAGATGTAATGTTAAGCTGTTTTTTGAGTATAGACTCATGCCCTTTTCGCTTCGAGTTAACAAAATGCCATCAAAGTTATTGTCTCGAATGAGTGCTTTGGCACGAGACTCGAGTGATTCTTCATCCGTTTGTTTGTCACTGGCAGATAAAAACTCATTGAGATTAGGCGTGATCCAGTGAGCATTTTTATAGTGAGATAGGTCTGATTCCTTAGGATCGACAATAACGATTTTGTCCTGGTCACGGGCGAGCTTGATTAAGTCCTGAAGGACTGGGGTGAGCGTACCTTTAGCATAATCAGATAACACAATGGTGTCGTGCTGACTAATGAGTTGTTTAGCTTTGTCGACAAGATCTGTGTGATCCAGATCAGTGTAGGTGGACTCTGTGTCGATACGTAATAGCTGCTGGTGTTTGCTTAGAATACGTGTTTTCTTGATGGTGGGTAGCGAGGTTCTAATGAGTTCGTTGCTGATATTGTTTTCAGTTAGGTAACGATTAAGTGAATCACCTTCAGGGTCATCACCACACATAGCCAGTAAAGTAACCTGAGCTCCAAGTTTACTGATGTTAAGCGCAACATTACCTGCACCACCTGGCTTATCTTCAAAATCATGTTTTTTAACAACAGGAACCGGTGCTTCAGGCGAGATTCGGT
>JBFFSQ010000271.1:0-3681 GCA_041572275.1 Gammaproteobacteria bacterium | reverse complement strand
TGGGTGGGTAATGACTTTAAAAATAATCGCTTTAAAAGCAATATTACCCAGGTAGCAGTTAGTGATGGCGGTTCAGCGAAACGTAATTTATGGGATGGTAATTACTGGGATGATTATGAAGGCTTTGATCTGGATAAAAACAAGATAGGCGATACGCCCCATGAGTTTTATTCCTATGCCGATCGGATCTGGATGGATGTACCCGCCGCACAATTTTTTAAAGGTTCACCGATGCTGGAAGTGCTGGATTTTTTAGAAAGGCTGGCACCCTTCTCGCCACCGGAAATGGTGTTGCAAGATAAACAACCAAAGATATATTTTGACTAATGGCGACTAATAATACTCAAGCCCCAAAAAAGCCAAAGCTTTCACGTAAAGAGAAAGCGCGGCGAGAGTTTATCCGTTCGGCGGTATTGGCCGTTGGCGTGGTGGGTGCTGCAGGTCTCGGTTATTACCCCGTGGCGAAGGGAAGTTATATTCGCCTGCGACCACCCGGTGCATTGGCAGAAAAAGAGTTTCTGGCCTCCTGCATCAAATGTGGTCAGTGTGTACAGGTGTGTCCAGTTGAAGCCATCAAGCTGGCCGATATTTTTGATGGCTTTGGTGTCGGTACCCCCTACATTGAGGCACGCCCCCAGGCCTGTGATTTTTCCTGCGATGGCCTGCAATGTGTACTGGCCTGTCCCACCGGTTCCTTAACCCATGAAATCAATTACCCGCATGAAACTCGCATGGGTTTTGCGCGACTGTCGCGACCGACGAAGTGTCTGGCCATGCAGGGTAAGGGCTTTAAAGGCCTGGCCCGTGGTGCCGACTTTAAAGGTACCCTGCGTTACGATGATATTGATCGCTGGAATCCACTGCCGGTAGCGGAACATGAATATGATCTGGAGTTATGCGATCTATGCATGCGTCAGTGCCCGATTGAAATACGCCGTTCACAATGCGATGCGGGTAAACCGCCATCGGGTGATGCTAATCAGTGTCCGCCGAAAAAGGCTATTGAACTGATCAGTATCGAGGATGGTACCGCTGCGATGAAGCCGGTCGTACTGGAAGGCTGTGTGGGATGTGGCGTATGTGAAATGATTTGCCCGGTCGATCCGGCAGCGATTGTGATTGATGCACGTAAAACGGCGGAATCGGTATGAGTTATATTAAAGAATCACTCGCTCAGATGTTAGGTGCCGAACCCAGGAAGCCGGCCAAAGAAGAATTCACGCCACAGGCACAGGAAATTCATTTCTATAAAAAAGCCAACCCGATCACCAAGGCGCATATCGAAGAATTACATGCCGCGGGTCATGGTAACAAGTGGCGCAATCGCCGCTGGCTAACCCTGTTGTTTATTAATTTATTGTTTGTACTGTCCTACCAGCTAGACATCCAGTTGCTGGAAGGTGCCTTAACCGCTTCACGGTTTGCCGGTTTCCATATGGCCGATTTAAATTCGGCACTACAGGTCATGCTGGCATTTAAAGAAGTGGTGTTAAATTTAATCATAGGCACCACGACGATCTTAATCATGTGGCTACTACTAGGTGGCCGTAGCTTCTGTTCCTGGGTGTGTCCGTATCATCTGCTGGCTGAATGGGCAGAGGCCGTACATCTGTGGTTGGTGAACAAAAAAATCATCGAGAATAAAACTTTCCATCGCGGTATACGTACGGTGTTTTACGTCATCTTTGCATTACTGGCCATCATCACCGGCTACACCGTATTTGAAACCATTTCACCGACGGGTATTATCAGTCGTGCACTGATTTACGGTCCGGGTTTTGCGTTGATCTGGGTCGGTGTCCTGTTGCTGTTTGAAGTGTTTGTATCAAGACGCGCCTGGTGTCGTTATGTGTGTCCCATTGGTATGACCTATGGCGTGGTCGGTACGGTATCACCCTTGCGTGTCACCTATCATGCAAAAGACTGTGCGCATGAAGGCGATTGCCGTGCGGTATGTCTGGTGCCCCATGTGCTCAGCGTGACCATTAAAAATCGCGCACCACATTCGAGAATGGACCTGGGAGCCGATTGCACCCGTTGTGGTTTGTGTGTAGATTTGTGCCCGACTGATTCCTTACGATTTGAATTTAAAATGCCCGGAAGTAAGCATGATTGAGTTTCAGAAGTTACACAAACGCTTCAAAAAAACACCCATCTTAAAAGGCATCGACTTACGTATTGAACCGGGAAATCGGGTTGCCCTGGTGGGTTCCAACGGTGCCGGTAAAACCACCCTGATTCGTTGCCTGCTTGGCGAATACAACTATGATGGTGAAGTCCTGGTCGATGGCATGAAACCCAGAGACCATCGCCAGACGGTTTTGAAACGCGTCGGTTTTGTGCCGCAACTACCACCACCGTTGAAAATGCCGGTGGGTCAGTTGATTAATTTTTCCGCCAGTGTCTGTGATGCCGACCCTGATCGTATGAAGCATGTCGCTGAACGCTTAGGCCTCAACATTGAAGAGCTGGCACACCGGCCCTTCGTGAAATTGTCCGGCGGCCAGAAACAGAAATTACTCATCAGTATCGCACTGGGTCGAGACACCGATATCCTGATCATGGATGAACCGGCCGCGAACCTGGACCCGGAAGCGCGCCATATCTTTTTCCAGTTGTTAGCCGAAAAACCCGAACATACCGTGATGCTGATTTCCAGTCACCGTCTTGATGAAGTCGCCTCACTGGTGAACCGCGTCATTGAAATGGACCAGGGCCAGGTGATTCTTGATGATCGTGTCGCCGACCTCATAGAGTTAAGCAGTGAACTGCACTGCCGCATTGGCCTGATCCGACCCGAGCAGGCATTTTCTAAAGCTATTAGTGACTGGGGCTTTAAGGAGTCTGTAGAAGGCCTGGTCTGGGAAGGCGTCGTCGCCGGCCCCGATCGCTTACGTTTCCTGGGCGTGCTGTCACGCTATGCAGGCTTGCTGGGTAGTATTCAGATGGATGAAAAAGAGGTCATGCATAGTGCCTAGTACGAAGTGGTGGCCGAAATTGTGGCTAGTATTCGCCTATGCCTTACTGGTTGCTTGCAGTGAGCCACAAACCGGTGCTGTTGATGTGAAGTGGGATCGGGATGCCTGTGAACGTTGCCGTATGGTACTCAGTGATCGTATGCACTCTGCTCAGGTGCGCGGCGGTCCGGCCGAGAGGAAGGCAAAAGTTAAGATGTTCGATGATGTGGGTTGTGCAGTCCTGTGGCTGGATAAACAGGACTGGAAAGACGATGCCAGAACCGAATTCTGGGTGAATGATTATCGTGACGGTCGCTGGATTGATGCGCGACAGGCCTGGTATGTCAAAGGCCAGATCACGCCGATGGAATTTGGTTTGGGGGCACAGGATGCAGCCGCTGAAGGCGCATTAAATTACACACAGGCCGCAGAATATATCCGTGAACGTGAGGCTAAATTCAATCAGCGTGGCGTTGATCTAAGAGGACTGTCTCATGAACACTAGTATCGCCGAGGTTAATCGTGAAGTGGTTAAGCAGTTCCCAGGGCAACCAACATCTGGCAAGATGCAGAGCATGAAGCATTTATGGCTCACCGCATGGGCGGATATTATTGAATCACTGCGCGCACGCTGGTTTATGGTGTATGCCAGTATTTTTGGTGGCATCGTGGTGCTGCTGTTTGTGTTTGGTCTAACTGAATCGCGCATCATGGGTTTCACCGG
>JBFFSQ010000270.1:0-3693 GCA_041572275.1 Gammaproteobacteria bacterium | reverse complement strand
TCGGCTATCTGTTAGACGAAGGTGAGAACTTCACCATCACTACCGCTAACACAGACCCGGAAATGAGTACCGTGGCCGGGCCGCAACTGGTGGTGCCGGTGATGAATGCCCGCTACGCCCTCAACGCAGCCAATGCACGTTGGGGCAGTTTATATGATTCGTTGTACGGCACCGATGCAATCCCGGAAACTGAGGGTGCCGAAAAGGGTGCAGACTATAACCCGGTACGGGGCAAGCAGGTGGTGGCCTATGCCATGGATTTTCTTAACGAGATATTCCCGCTGCAGGATTCCCGACATGAAGATGTCACTCAGTACAGGGTTGATAATGGCGAATTGCAGGTGAGCCTGGCTTCAGGTGCACACAGCCAATTGAAAGCACCTGAGCAATGTGTTGGCTATAACGGCGAGCCTGACCAGCCATTGGCTATTTTATTGCGCAACAATGGCCTTCATGTCGAGCTGCAATTTGACCGTCAACATATCATCGGTCAAACCCATTCCGCCGGTATCAAAGACGTAATCCTGGAAGCGGCCATCACCACTATTCAGGATTGTGAAGATTCCGTTGCCACGGTAGATGCCGAAGACAAAGCCATTGTCTATCGTAACTGGCTCGGATTAATGAAGGGTGATTTGGCCGATAGCTTTCAAAAAGCTGGCAAGCCTATCACCCGTCGTTTACATCCCGACAGAAAATACCAGTCACTTGATGGTTCGGTTTTTACTTTACCCGGCCGTAGTTTGTTATTAGTTCGCAATGTCGGCCATCTTATGTATACCGATGCCGTGCTTTATGCAGATGGTAACGAAATCCCCGAAGGTATACTTGATGCGTTCATCACCAGCTTAATTGCCCTGCATGATCTCAAAGAAACAGGGCTGTTCAAAAATTCCAGAGCGAATAGCATCTATATCGTCAAACCCAAAATGCACGGTGCTGACGAAGTCAGCTTCACCAATACATTGTTCGCTCGTGTTGAAGATGCACTGGGTTTGCCACGTTTCACCATCAAAATGGGTATCATGGATGAAGAACGTCGCACCTCGTTAAACTTAAAACAATGCATTCGTGCGGCCAGTGATCGCGTGGTATTTATCAACACCGGTTTTCTCGATCGCACCGGTGATGAAATTCATACCAGCATGGCGGCCGGGCCTATGGTGCGCAAAGCTGCCATGAAAGAAGCCGCGTGGATATTGGCTTATGAAGATAATAATGTGGATATTGGTCTGGCCTGTGGCCTGCAGGGTAAAGCGCAAATCGGAAAAGGTATGTGGGCCATGCCAGAAGAAATGCACCAGATGCTGGAAACCAAAATCAATCACCCCCTGGCCGGTGCCAACACCGCCTGGGTCCCATCACCCACAGCTGCTGTATTGCATGCATTGCACTATCATCGAGTGAATGTGTTTGATCAGCAGAACGACATTAAACAGCGCAGCCGTGCCAGCATCGATGACATGCTCAAGCTGCCATTGTTAGGCGATACAGCATTGACAGCAGAGGACATTCAACACGAACTCGACAATAACACCCAGGGCATCCTCGGTTACGTGGTGCGCTGGATCAATCAGGGCATTGGCTGCTCTAAAGTGCCGGATATTCACGACATTGGTTTAATGGAAGATCGCGCCACCCTGCGTATTTCCAGTCAGCATATTGCCAACTGGTTACACCATGGTATCTGTGAGCAACAACAGGTGATGGATACATTGCAGCGCATGGCAGTGCAGGTCGATGCACAGAATAGCGGTGACCCGACGTATCGAAATATGGCGCCCGACTTTGATAACAGTGTGGCATTTCAGGCCGCCTGTGATTTGATCTTCAAAGGTGAAGAACAACCCAATGGTTATACCGAACCGCTGCTTTATGCACGTCGTCGTGAAGCCAAGGCGCAAAAACTGTAACAGGGCGAAGAGCCATAGTTATCGTGATGTGTATATGTATTCATAACTTACTGGATACCGGCTAAAGGCATGCCGGTATGACGGTTTCGGGAAATATGTGGGCATATCACCAGCATTCCGTCATTCCGGCGAAGGCCGGAATCCAGTAATCGTGATATGTATATGCAGTAATAATTTACTGGATACCGGCCTTCGCAGGTATGACGTAAAAATGAGACAACCGTGCCTCGGAACCGTAAAATCTGGAGAGTATCTTGACCGAAAAATACATAAATAAAAACGATCAAGCAATGACAAGTTTAAACCTGGCCGATATTCAAACTGCTTGCCAGCGCATTAAAGATGTCATTGAAAAAACGCCCTGTGATTATTCCGAGGTGCTCAGCCGTCGCTACGGTTGTCAGATATATTTAAAACTCGAAAATCTGCAAATCACCGGCTCATTCAAAGCCCGTGGTGCTTTCAATAAAATGCTGCAACTCACCGCTGAACAACGCGCCGCCGGGGTGATAGCCGCTTCCGCCGGTAACCATGCCCAGGGGGTGGCTTATGTCGCGCGTCAGTTAGGAATTGAAGCGACCATCGTTATGCCTGAAACCACACCATTGGCGAAAATCCGCGGCACTGAAGAATTCGGTGCCAGCATTGTGTTGCATGGCAGCCGCTATGCCGAAGCCTTTGAAAAAGCCTGCGAGTTACAGCAACAACACGGTTATACCTTTATCCATGCCTTTGATGATCTTCAGATCATTGCGGGTCAGGGCACCCTAGGACTAGAGGTGCTCGAACAGGTACCAGATCTGGATATGCTGGTGGTGCCCATTGGCGGTGGTGGTCTTATTGCCGGCAGTGCCATTGCCATTAAACAAACCCGGCCAGAGGTGCGCATCATTGGCGTTGAGGCCGAGCGTATCCCGGCAATGAAAACCAGTATCGAGGTTGGACACATCGAACCCTATCATCCGGCCAACACCATTGCCGATGGCATCTCGATTACTACCGTTGGACAACACACGTATCCACTGGTTAAGCAGTATGTAGATGAAGTGGTGACTGTGAGTGAAGAACATATCGCCGCAGCCATTATGGAATTACTGGAGCGAGAAAAAACACTGGCCGAAGGTGCCGGTGCCGTTGGTTTTGCCGCACTCAGTCATGGCGGTATCGAAAACATCAACGATAAAAAAATCGTTATCGTCGTCAGTGGCGGTAACATCGATATGACCATGCTACAGGTCATACTCGAACGCGGCATGGAACACGACGGTCGCCTGGCACGGCTGAAAGTCGTTATCCCCGACAAGCCCGGCAACATTGCTAAACTCGCGTCTCTGGTTGCAGCGCAACAGGCCAATATCCTGGAGATTTATCAACATCATTCGGTGAGTGAAGTCGATATCGGTGAAACCGAAGTTGAAATGGTGCTAGAGGCCAAGGGCAGGGCGCATATTGAGGCTATAATCGATTCGATTCATCAGTCTGGTTATATGATTAAGTGACAGGATAGGAGTAAAGACACGACGCCTATCCTGTCATCCCGAGCATTGCCGATGCTTACATGGCATGGATTGTTCCTACAATCTTCATGCATTTCCTCCATCCCTGGAGGTCAGTGTAGATAGTAAACACATTAGGGCAGGAAGCCCGTAATTAGAATAAAGCAGGAGCAGTTATCGAGGAGCAGTTGCCGAGGGATCTTAGATCGACAAACAATCACTCAGCCGATGCCAGCGTAAAGTTAAACACAGAACCATTCCCCGGTTGGCTTTCAACCTGGATG
>JBFFSQ010000269.1:0-3715 GCA_041572275.1 Gammaproteobacteria bacterium | reverse complement strand
GACTTCCAGCATGGAGCCAAACTTGTAATTCACTTTGACGCCGTACTGGGCTTCGACTGCTTTATGGATGCTATCGACATAGACTTTAACTCGCTGGAGTTCTTTGCTAGTACATACCTGTGGCACCATGATTTCAGGAAAGACCGGACAACCTTCATTAATTGATTCTGCTGCGGCCTCAAGAATGGCGCGGATCTGCATGGAATATATTTCTGGAAAGGTGATGCCAAGGCGTACACCACGATGGCCCAGCATAGGGTTTACTTCATGTAAAGAGCGTACTTTTCTCAGCAGTATTTCCTTGGTTTCAATGACCTGATCAACCAGATGGGGATCAGCTAGATAGCGCACCCGTTTCTGTTCATTTATATCCTGAGTCATGAAGGCCACAGCATCGGTTAAAATGTTCATGCCCTGTACCGTATTACTAAGCTGACGCAAGTGATCAAGTTCATCGACCAGTTGTTGTTCGGAGGGAAGGAATTCATGAATGGGTGGGTCGAGAAGCCGTATGGTAACCGAATTTGGCGACATCATTTTGAGTATGGCTTTGAAGTCGGCACGTTGGATAGGTAGTAATTTATCCAGTGCAGCTTGACGATTATCCACGCTGTCAGCCACGATCATGTCGATCACAATCGGCAGGCGATCAATATCATTAAACATGCGCTCGGTGCGACACAGGCCAATACCTTTTGCACCATAGTTGCGTGCCTGTTTCGCGGCATCGGGGGTATCGGCATTGGCCATAACGGTTAAACATGCCTTGTCATCAGCCCATTGCAATAGCGTTTCTAGTGCATTACTGAATTCGGCTTCGATCATGGGTACTTCACCGAGATAGACATCCCCAGTGGTGCCATCTATGGTAATCAATTCGCCTTCAGAGATAACATGCTCACCCACTATCGCCTTGCGAGTGTGGACGTCAACATGAATACCTTCGGCACCGGCGACGCAGGGTTTACCCATGCCGCGGGCGACGACTGCAGCATGTGAGGTTTTGCCACCGCGAGAGGTCAGTATGCCCTGTGAGGCAAAAAAGCCATGGATGTCCTCCGGTTTTGTCTCTTCACGCACCAGGATGATGTTTTGTCCCATGTGCCCTAATTGTTCAGCACGATCGGCATCAAAGATGGCATGGCCTGATGCGGCACCGGGTGATGCAGGCAATCCTCGGGCAACAGGTAACGATGAGTTGCTGGGGTCAAGACGAGGAAACAGTAATTGTTCGAGCACCTCTGGTTGTATTCGCAATAGTGCCTGGTCAATATCGAGCAAACCTTCACGCACCATATCGACCGAGCTACGTACCTGTGCGATGCCATTCATTTTTCCATTGCGGGTTTGCAGGCAGTAGAGGCGGTTATTTTCGATGGTGAACTCAAAGTCCTGGACTTCTTTGTAATGGGCTTCCAGCTTGTTTCTTAATTCTACGAGCTGGGTGTACATCTCAGGCATTTCTGTTTTTAATGCATCGATCGGTTTGGGTGTGCGAATGCCTGCAACAACATCTTCACCTTGTGCATTGAGCAGGTATTCACCAAACATCTTATTGGTGCCGGTATCAGGGTACCGAGTAAAGCCAACACCGGTGGCACAGTCATCCCCGAGGTTGCCAAACACCATGGCTACTACATTCACTGCCGTGCCATTGGCCATGTCAGGTGTGATATGGAATTCGCGTCGATAGTCGACTGCACGTTTGCCCTTCCAGGAACCAAATACGGCCTTAATGGCAATTTCTAATTGTTCAAAGGGTTCACTGGGAAAGGCTCTGCCGGTCGCTTGTCTGACCACATCCAGAAAGCCCCTGGAGATGTCATGTAAATCGGTTGCTGTTAATGCGGTGTCATCTTTTACACCAACTTTGTTTTTAACTGACTCAAATACATCATCAAAGGCTTCGTCGGCGACGCCCAGGGCAACTTTGCCAAACAGCTGGATAAAACGGCGATAGGCATCATAGGCAAAACGAGCATTATTGGTTTTGGTGATGAGTCCCTGCAGGGTTTCTTCATTGAGTCCAAGATTGAGGATAGTGTCCATCATACCTGGCATGGACATAGCGGAGCCCGAACGTACCGATACCAGTAAAGGATTGTCATTACCACCAAAGCGCTTACCGGTTTTTTCTTCCAGTGCCTGCATTTGTGCGCGTACTTCATCCATGGTGCCAGCGGGTAAATCATCTTGCTGGTTGTTGAGATAGAGCAGGCAGGCTTCTGTTGAAATGGTAAAACCCGGTGGGACATTGAGGCCGATCTGGGTCATCTCACATAGATTGGCTCCCTTGCCACCCAATAGCATTTTGTTTTTTCCATCGCCCTGTTCAAATGAAAACACATATTGTTTTGATGCGCTCATTGTGAGTTGCCCGTTTAGTTAGTCGTTTTGATTTTCTTTATAAAAGATAGACCAATAATTGATTATTATCCTGATGTGTCCAGCTCTGTATTATTTTCGATCAATAAAGCAACAACTTTTCAGGTATCGAGTAGTATTAAAGTTGAGTTAAAAATGAAGTAGGTGATGTAAGGGATAATAATCGATTTTAGTGAAACATATCGGTATGTGATTTGATTGAGGTCGTGGCTGAATTAACTGAAATAATTGCGAATATGATGAAAATTTCAATTTGCAAAAGCCTGAATATCATTACAGCATAATCTGAGCCTCCAGGCTCACGGTTAAATGCATGAAAGATGAGTGGTATGGCAATCATGGCTCCGAAACCATATATAGCGGTATAGATGTAACGGATACGGTCATGATAATTATAAACAGGAGTCAACGTGGCTATGGCAAATATCAGCATTGACAGTATTCTAAGCAACTGAACCAGGCTGTCATGGTCAGGTAAAACTAGCAGTCCAAAGATAGTGAGTCCCAGGAATAAGCCTGCAATTGATCGGAATATTGAAATGGTTTCACTAAGTGCCATGGTTGCCTGTGCTGATCGATCGTAAATTTCACTTGTAACTGACGCTACCTAAGAATCCTGACCTGTTTAGCTTGAGTCATTTGCAGAGTCAATTCGTGAGGCGTACAGATAACGCGATGGTTGATGAATTGGCCAGAGGGCTTGATACAGCGAGTGACTGTTTGCTATAGCTAAATTATCATTTTCTAATACAAGTATAGAACACCTGTTCTATTTTGTATCGTTCTGGGCCTTTGACGGCGCTTCTAGGCGAGAATCAATCATTGTGGGCAGCCAATAATTTTTAGAGGAACTGCTAAACTTAAATTAATCTTTAGATAAAACGACTGTAGTAATGAATCGATTACTTGTATCTGTGCTTATTGGCCTGCTTAGCAGCCACGCCAGTTTTGCTGAAGAAGGGCTGGAATCAGAACTTCTTATGGAGCTGCAGCAGGACATGCAGCGATATTCGGATTTGGCGACAGACACCAGGCATAATGTCGACTACATGCCCTATGTAATATCCACCCTGCATTACAAGGATCTGGTCGAGCTGGGTGTACTTAATCTTCGTGATGCGATTAGCCTGATACCGGGCGTGGACCTTAATGTTGGCATGGCCGGGGTGAAAAATCCGATTTTCAGGGGCTCTAATCCCTATGCCTTTGGTCAATCGCGGCTGATTATTGATGGCATGGTAGTGAATGACCAGATTTTTGGCGGCTATAACCAGTTTCTGGCCATGCCTATTGATATCATTCACCGTATTGAGGTCGTGCGTGGGCCGGG
>JBFFSQ010000268.1:0-3724 GCA_041572275.1 Gammaproteobacteria bacterium | reverse complement strand
CAAAAAAAGCGGACATTACACAGTATCCACTAATATACGAAATAATTGCTCTATAGCCTGGTGTATTCTTTATCAACTCTCCCTGGCATCTTAACCAAACCCAATCATTCATTCGTTAGTTGTATTAACTCTTAACGCAACGGCAAGGCAACTTTAATTAACTTGTCATTTCGACCAAAGGGACGACTTCACGAATTCAGGAGGTAGAACAATGCCTGGAGCAATTGTCGAGAAATCTTGCTGTTAATAGCTGTGTACATATCAAGCATTTAAGATCCCTCAATTTAAACCTGAATAACATATTGTGAATTGATCAGAGGTACCCTAAATTCTGCTTGAGAATAGATGGCGGTTTATCCAGGGGACTGGAATCGGCTTTGCTTATCAAAACGGTATTAAGCCTAAAACAGTGAACGGGACTCAAATCCCTTTTCTAAGGTATATGAATCCCTAATTCGAAATTAATCCCTGCACTGCTTTGTGTATGCTTATTACCCGTGTGATTAAATTATACAAAATAAAAAAGCGCGCCTACAATCGGCGCGCTTACCTTTACATCAAAACTCAGCGATCAGTGAATTCGGGAGAGTAGATCAGGATTAATGACCAAATTTCTCACACCGTGTGCGTGGTCTTCTTTGAAGGTATTTCCCTTGCACCACTCACCCACTGTTTGAATGTTTACCCTGGCGACCTTAGGACGCACACTCCATGTCACCTGGAACGGAGAACCTTTTTCATTGTATCCAGGGCCAGTGGTTGAACCCGCATATTGCACCGGCTGACCGGTGTTGCCAGGAATGTTCAATGCCTGATGCAAGCCATTCTTCACACCATGCTGAGTGAGCTTGCCAAAATCCAGTGCCTTGTCATCATTCACCAGCACATAGACCTGAGTCTCGACACGCAGTTGCGGATTCTTGATTGACTCATTCAAGCATGAACCCAGAGTCGGACCCGGCTCAATCTGTGCAGTGGAATGCACATAATGCACCTCGATGGTATCACCGGGAGACAATGCACCGTGCTCGCTGGGGCAGATCTCATGAGTAACCGGCTTTAGCTCTGAAGTACTGAGTTTGCCGACATACTGATACCCGCTCAGATAACCATGTCCATCGCCATTACCGGCATATTGGGTGAACTCACCCCCCTTATGCTCAGCATTCTTATGAAAATGGATATTGCAGAGATTCATACGAGTGTAGTCTGGCGCCGCATTAAACAGTCGGGCATTGTTCCCCGCATGGGCATCGATATCCCGCGGTGACTGAGGCCCAAAGCCCTTACCCTCGGTGTTCTTTGCCAGCATAGCGCGCTGACTGGCAATGACACTATCCGCCACTGCACTGTGGTGGTCACCATGGCTCATGTCACTGGCATTCACCCCCAGTGGCAACAGAGCAGATCCAAGCATTATTACAATTGTTTTTTTCATGTATTAGCCTTTATTTCTAGATAAAAAGATTAAGGAAAATCGGGTTATTCATTACACCAATTCAACACACGCTATCGAGCCCGCAATATTTGCTGGCCATAACCACAATCGCCATCAGGCAAACATTCAGCAGGCCGACGCGTAAACGACAAATCTGTCAGGAAAAATACGTCTTTTCAGGCAATGAAAGGAGGCGCGCGAGTTTCAGGTAGAACGGAGAGAGAAACAAAACCGGATCGAATATAAACAGCCGGTAAGGTGCAATCTAAAGCGAAGTAGACAAACACACCAACCGCAAGCTTAAGCATATCCAGATTATCATCCAGATCACTATCCAGTACCCTGACATCAGATGAAGCGACAGGAAGTGGACTTCCATCCTGAAAGGCGTCTGTATAACAAAAAGTACCAAGCGCCAGGACAAGCGCCAGTAGATAACTGAAATTTCGGATGGAAAAATTCATGGGGCGGATAATATCAAAAGTTGTATAAATCGTCTTTATTTTATCTAAGGCAATAAATACAGATATCCTCGTGCAGTTTAATTAAAACCATTCGCATTTAATCGCGAACAGGTTGATTTATATGTCGAATCCTTATTCCAGCCTCATCGTGCTTATCATTATTATTTGTATCAGAAAACATACCTCATAAACTGAATTTTTATAAGCAATCCCTAACATTGATTTAGCACACAATTTCACAAGATAGTCCTGCCGAATGGGTATACGAATCTATAATAATTACTAAGAGAAATTTTTAACCCGATTACTAATTAACAGGACTTAACAATGAACGCACAAGCCAAACGACTACCCGAACTCTCCTTTGACGAAGGAGGATTTTTAACCAATGCAAACGACTGGAACGAAAACATCGCTTTAACACTCGCTGTACATCAGGGCATCGAAAAACTGACCGATGATCACTGGAAAGTGTTACAAACACTCCGAAATCACTATGACAAGTTCGGTGTTGCACCATCGATGTACAACGTGTGCAAAAGCAATGGCCATAGCAGAGACTGGGTACACAATCTGTTCAATACCTGTCTTAATGCATGGCTCATTGCGGGCCTGCCCGACCCAGGAGAAGAAGCAAAATCATACCTGAGTGACATGTAGGCCTGACTGATAAGGGGGTAATTATGTAGTAATGATTACCCCCTTATTACAACTTTAAAAGTCATATCAGGCTGCCCCATTTAATTCAACTAATAACAAGCTAGCCTAATTTATTAATTAATAATCCCTCCGGTACATTTTTCCTAGATCAAGGAACCGTCATACCGGCAAGCCTTTAGCCTGTATCTAGCTATTGCGAACTATGGATTCCAATTGTTTTTAATATTAAAGAAATCTATGTTCTGGTCGCACTTTTAACCCCTAAATTCTAGCCTGAAAAATAGTTTTCACTGTAATCAATACTAATACGGTCACCGGCTATTGGCCTGAACAACTTGTCAGCAAATGCCACATGATCAGGATGATCACGATAACTATCAATCACATTTTTATGCACAAACTCAATCAACCAGCTAAATTTGTATTTAGCATCTTCCTGAACAGCATTCGCGGTAATCACTCGACGCACACCGGCTATCTGACTTAACACTTTTTCACCTTCACGCATCATGTGACTAATCTGGTTAGCATCATCAACATCAAGGTTATAAATAATGACATGATGCACCGGTTGCCAGGCTTCGGCAGTAGCCAGCACTGCATCAGCTTGTCCGGCTGAACCCCAGTTCACCATGCAGCGCTCAATCTCGGCACGCATCGCATCCTGAATACCCTTAACAATA
This sequence comes from Gammaproteobacteria bacterium, assembly GCA_041572275.1. Lineage (GTDB taxonomy): Bacteria > Pseudomonadota > Gammaproteobacteria > SZUA-229 > SZUA-229 > JBFFSQ01. The sequence continues at coordinate 479 of JBFFSQ010000268.1, read as the reverse complement.
CCGGTATAACCACAGCGGTCATCGGCGGCCACGTTGTCACGCATTTTTTTACCCGCAGTATCGGCCAGTGCTGTGTAGTAATTTATTTTGGCCACACCGTTTTCGATCAAACGTTTGAATTGTTCGTCGGATAAACCTGTACCACCATGAATCACCAGCGGAATGTTCAGCGCCTGATTAATCTGTTGCAGACGTTCAAAATCCAGTACCGGCTCGCCTTTCATCCGCCCGTGCACGGTTCCAATGGAAACCGCCAGTAGATCAACACCGGTTTGCTCAACATACGCGCTTGCTTCTTCCACCGAGGTATAAATCACTTCACCCGGGTGCTTCTCGGCATCTTCACCTTCCACCCCGGCGACATAACCCAGCTCACCTTCAACTGGCACGCCACAGGCATGGGACATATCAACAATTTTTTTGGTCATGGCCACATTGCCTTCAAAGGCTTCATGTGACGCATCCACCATTACGCCATT
>JBFFSQ010000267.1:0-3726 GCA_041572275.1 Gammaproteobacteria bacterium | reverse complement strand
TGCGACAAATACATTTCCTATTACTTTTTCATTAACGGCATTAAAAGTTTTGTTTGTAGCTCTTTCAAAGCATGCGTTTTTAAAATAACGTGCCTGTGATAAACATTTATGCTCTGACATTTTAAAACATGCAAGTACATTTGACTGATCACAAAGCATGTGCTGACCATGCAATTTTAATTTTTGAAGCATAACATTACTTGCAAGAATGGCTATTTTGCCATTATTTTCGTGTGTTTTCATTGAGCTGGATGAGCAGCCAAGTATTAAATATGTAAATAGTAAATAAATTAAATTTCGCATAATAATTATTTATTCTGTGTAAATCAAAAGTAAGATACATTGTGACACTACTTTTTGCACATAACGCCAACCTAAGGCGCGCAACGCTTTATTACGTGATCTTCCCCCGAAAAAATGGGCACATGATTTATCATGCGGCTATTTTCTCGTATTCATTCGGTGAGTAATAACTAATTCCCGAATGCAGTCTTTTCTTGTTATAAAAGTGATTGATGTAACTGTTCAGAGCATACCTCAATTCTTTCATGGTGTTAAACTTTCTTCCTCGAATCAACTCAATCTTCAGGCTATGGAAAAATGATTCCATATGTCCATTATCGGTGCATTGGCCTAATCGATTCACGCTGGGTCTGATACCGTGTTGTTCAAGCTCATCTCTGAATGCATACCCAGTAAATTCAATGCCTCGGTCTGTATGAAATATCAGACCTGCTTTGGGTTGGCGTTCCTGTATTGCTCGACGAAGCACCTTCAATGTATCCTGAGTTGTTCGTGTTTCAGTCAGTGACCAACTAATAATGCGACGTGAATATAAGTCCATAATCGCGATCAGATATTTATACTGATCTTTCACTTTGATATAGGTAATGTCTGCTACCCACACCTGGTTGATGTCATGAGCTTCATCCTGATCAAGTCGCAGGTTCTCGCCACGCTCTGTGAAACGCTTTAGCCCAACATGACGGTAGGTCACCTGCATCACTCGGCCTTGAAGCCGATGTGCTCGCATCAGGCGTTCTACGCGCTTCTTGCCGATGTAAATACCTTCAGATTTCAGTGTCTCATGAATCCTCGGGCTGCCATAGGTGCCGCGGCTTTTACTATGGATATCGATAATTCTGGCAGTTAGCTGGGCATCCTCTTTTGCACGTTCAGATACTTTGCGTTTACGCCAGGCATAGTAACCACTGCGCGATACCTTTAGCCACTGGCACAGCTTTTTTATTCCGAGTTCTTTTCCGAATCTCTGGATAAATTTAAATCGCTCTGATGTTCTTCCGCAAGAAACCGTTGCCACTTTTTTAGCAGGTTATTTTCCTCCTTTAAGCGAGCATTTTCTTGCTCAAGTTTCTTGATGCGATTGAGTTCTTTTTTAGACTGGGATATGTCTGTGATCTTGTTGTTCCTCTCAGTCACAATTTTCCCCTCTCTATATTCCTTGCGCCAGCGCGACAACATGAATGGGTGTATATCAAGTGCATTGGCTACTTCCTGTACCTGTATGCCTTCTATTAAACTTAATTGTACTGCTTTTGCTTTAAATTCATTTGTATAGTGCCAGGTCTTTCTTGGATTATTGTATCTTGGCATTTTCCTTCTCCGATTTAGTTAGACTTTTGTGTCCACTAAATCGGGGGAAGTTCAGCGTCCTATTTGAACGCCTTGTTAGCAGCTATTTTATGATAGTAGGATTAGAAGATGATAGTTCTTCGTCAATTCTTTCTACCCATTCATTTACTACACCACTCCAACCAGGAGCGATTTCAAGTAATTCTATGAATTTTTGTTTGGCATTAACTTTTTCACCAAGTTCATAGTAAGCTTTTGCTAAATACCAATACGCATAAGGTTCATCTTTGTCTGTCGTTAACCAGCTCATACACGAGTATTTCACTTCTTTTGCTTTTCCATTGGCTAGTAGCTCATCCATCTCGCGGATATTCTTTTGCTGCAAAGCATACTTCACATTTATATTTTGGTTTTTTAAAATAGACCTAGCAACTATATAAAATAAAAAAATAACAAGTAATGATGATGTAGCTAATATAATAAGCAACCATTTGATAGAGTTTAACTCATTTAATATTTGCGACATTAATTCCATTTCTGATTGCATCTCTTTACCTGCTAACAGTGATATATACCGCATGCCTATATTTAGACATTCTGTCTAGATTTAACCATAAATGCCTACATATAGGAATCCATGCCTAAATCTAGCCATTTGTTTATGTCAGTTTTTTTATGATTCTTTTCTTTAATTTGAGTTTCCTGGCTGTTTCATAATCCATTTCCCAGGCTTTTTGATGGGTTAGCCATTTCGCTCCTGCATCTTTTACCTGTTGACGTAGCGCCATTTCATCATAATTGATTTTGACCCACAACTCGCACCGGTCTACTGTTGGTTATGAGGGGGCGCTCATCGATGATGAGTTCGACTGTGGTGAAGCGTTTCTGGGCATGTTTGTCATCGCGGTAGCGTACACAGACGAGCTGGTCGCCGTATTCTGAAAGCAGGCGCTTGGTGCCCATGTCCCCAGGGTGAAGTGTTTTTCTAATATCCATATCATTTTTTTCCATTTTTGAACCGAAATCATATTTGCTCTAATGTTAGCGTAAAATGTAATCTGAACCTATTCCATGTATTTGTTGATTCATTCTCTGAACACTTGCTCCCTGATTCAAGCTTTCTAGTCGGGAATATTTCCCGGTTTATAATTGCAAAGAATGGGGGTTTGGCTTTAATGGGTATAAACAAGATGTATGACTTAAATGGATGAATTGAAAATACTGTTACAGAAGTAGAACTAGACCTTAACCTTAACAGACCGCTCTAAAATGTGACTATCTCAATATTAACCTTCGCCACATTGTCTGCATCCGCTTGTATAATCACATGATGACTAACGATGAGCCTGTAATCGACGAACATGAAATTATCATCGCGGCCGTGAATGCGGGTACCCGGCAATACTTTGATGCCTGTCGTCAACGTGTACCGGAATTTGTGAAGCAACATTATTCCATCAATGGTGCTTTGCGCCTGAATCGTAAAGCCATAGGCGCAGATCTGTTACGTGCGCCTGCCAATTTGTTATGGGGAACACCGTATTTACTGTCCCATGTTTCCAGAAAGCTATTGCAGCGGGTGGGTATGCACAAGCTAAGCCGGCGCATGGAGCACATCCCTGCAGGATTCAAAACAAATGTACAGGCTGAAATTGAATGGCTGACCTTCACCGAGCTGTTGATGTTGCCCATCGAGCAAAGTGGGCGGCGTTTCGAAGACGATGCGCTGCTAGCCGCTATTTTGTCTCAGTCGGCACTGTCTGAACGTATTATTCATTACCTTGACCAGATCAATGCCAATACCCAGCAGGCCGGTTTTGAACAATCATTACAGCAAAACCTCAAACGCTACAGTAATACTCGGGTGGCCACTGCCGATCTGGCCAGTGGTGTCATCAGCCTGGCGGCAGGTGCGGCGGCTTTTCATAAACTCACCCCCGGTGCCTTGTCTACCGGCAGTATGTTGGCAGCGGCAATTGCCCATCAGTCGGCTATTTCAGGTTTCGTTTTTGGTCCCACTTTGGGGTCGATTTACTATGGTATGTTTCCTGCGGCGGCATCCATGGGGCTGGTCGTCGCCTCCACCGGCGGTGTACTGGCTGCACTGGGTTTATTGTCTGCGGTGTCCGGTAT
>JBFFSQ010000266.1:0-3739 GCA_041572275.1 Gammaproteobacteria bacterium | reverse complement strand
GAATATCCGCCTTCTGGATGTACGTAGTGTCGCTGAAATGGCGACGGGCATTATTCCGAATGCTGAGAAACTCCCCCTGCACACGCTTCCCGTTCGTTTGAACGAAATTGGTAATGATGATCTCTGTGTGCTGTACTGCCGTAGTGGCGCACGTTCAGCTCAAGGCGTCGGCTTTATGGCTGCCCAGGGCTTTGATAATGTATATAACCTGCGTGGTGGTGTGATTGCCTGGCAGCGGATGGGGCATTCTTTAGTCGCCTGATTCGATCGAGTATTCTGCAGTACTCTGATGAACCCGCAAGACTCCAGGTCTTGCGGGTTTTTTTTTGGCAATACGAAAGTGTTCTGGTTATTAGCTATTTAACCATCTGCGGCTCTTTGAATTTCTGTAATCCTGATAGTGTGTCTGTGACCATGCTGCTTTATGGTTTCACTGATATATTTCTGCCACTCGTACATACTACTGTATCGCCAAGCTAGTTCGGTCATTTATAGTTCGGGCATTTAAAAGACATGTCAGTCTCCCACAGTAGAGTTTTGTAACTGAAAGCAGAGTTTGTCATCCTGAGTAGCGCGATAGATCTTAATCTATTTTATTTGTCATCATAGCTATTCGTGCAAGATCCTTCACATTCGTTCAGAATGACATAGCAATAGAGTTGCACCTATTTAAAAAGTTATATGGTCTGAATATGTTGAGAGCACAAAATCTAAATGTTAAAGGGTGATTGCTAAAGTGAGTTTTTTTAATTATTCGGATGAGCATCAAACTGTAAAAGCAGTACAAGAAAACCGAATAATAATTAAAGTATTATTATTTTATAATATATCGCCAAGCTTATATGAATTGATGCGATTTCAACAAAAGTCAAAAAGCTAAAATACAAAAAAAATATTTGAATAAGTTACACAATATTAGTTGTTGTATATCAATTGAATATCAACAATCAGTAATATTATAGCGAAATTATATAGGGCGTATTTCTCAACTCAACTTCGAAAATTTTAACTTTTTTTAACAAATATGCCTTATTAACCGGTATTTTTGTTTGACAAAAATATGTAGCTTTGACATTGTCTGCCCTGCTGTACAAGAAAACAAAATATCGGGCAGCAATACAAAAATAAGTTAGTGCTTATATTTAAAAAATAATAGGCATTAACGCACAAAAAAATTAGGAGTTATGAATATGTCAAGTGGTTTAAAAAAATCATTATTAGCTTTAACTGTTTCAGGGCTTTTGATCGCTCCAGCTGCTCATGCTACTAACGGTTATTTTGCGCATGGTTACAGCACAAAAGAAAAAGGTTTAGCAGGTGCAGGTGTTGCACATTCTCAGGATACCTTAGCATCAGCGAATAACCCTGCCGGTATGGTCGGTGTGGGTAATCGTATGGATGTGGGTGCTGCGATCTTTAATCCAAATCGTTCTTATACAGTGACTGGTGCGCCATCAGGAGCTCCAGGTACTTTTGGTTTAACTGAAGGTTCATACGATAGTACTCATGACTATTTTCTGGTTCCATCATTTGGTTACAACATGATGCTGGACAGCACAAGCTCTTTCGGTATAGCGGCATACGGTAATGGTGGTATGAATACCGATTATGATACTGTCCCAGGTGGCGGTACGTTCTATGCAGGTGCTGCAGGTGTTAACCTGGCTCAGTTATTCATCAATGCCAGTTATTCGAAAAAATTGAATGCAGATCATTCTGTTGGTGCGAGCTTGATTTTTGCTTATCAGATGTTCAAGGCTGATGGACTGGGTTCATTTGCTACATTTTCTACTGACGCAACTAAATTAACAGATAATGGCGATGATACTTCGACTGGTTTTGGTGCCAAGATTGGCTGGCAGGGCAAAGTTGATCCAGCGGTAACTCTGGGTGCGTCATATCAGACTAAAATGTCGATGAGTGAATTCGATGATTACGCCGGTCTGTTTGCTGAAGGTGGTGATTTTGATATTCCGGCGACTCTGTCTTTAGGTGCAGCCTGGGCAATCGACGACAAGCGTACTCTGCTAGTTGATGTACAGACCATTTATTACAGTGATGTAAGTTCAATAGCTAATCCATTCGCTAATTTATTTACAGGTCCTGCTGGGGCGCTGGGTGGTTCCAGTGGTGCCGGTTTTGGTTGGGATGATATGACTGTAGTTAAAATTGGTTATGAATGGATGCAGAATGACATGACCTGGCGTGTTGGCTTGAGTAATGGTTCTCAGCCGATTCCAGATTCAGAAGTTATGTTCAACATCCTGGCGCCTGGTGTTATGGAAACCCATCTGACTTTCGGTTTCACCAAGGCACTGGATGCAAGTTCTGAATTAGATTTCGCCTTCATGTATGCGCCAGCAAACGATGTGTCTGGTCCAAACCCAATGGAGGCTCCTGGTCAGCAAACAATCGAGCTGGAAATGGATCAGATGGAGCTTCAGCTTTCATACGCTATGAAGTTCTAATTCGTGCCTAAGCGACGATGAAATAAAAAGGTCATGCTATGCATGGCCTTTTTTATCTGTATCCGTTAGATTTGATACTTGATAGAAAAACTAAAAGATTCAGTTGGGGTTATATAAAACATGAATATTAAAATATTGCAGTCTTTGTTCCTGATATTCGTTGTTGCCATGGTGACAACATCTGTCAAAGCGGCCGATACCTATTTGCCATTTGTGCTGGGATCGAATGATGCGGGTAGTATTGCCGACAAGCTGGATGCTACCAAAGCCTCTTTAGCTACGAACGGTTTTGAAGTGGTGGGTGACTATTCACCTTTTGAAGGTGCTCATATTATTGTAGTGACCAATGCCGAGCTGAAAAAAGAAGCGGCCAGTCATGACCGCGCTGGTTATATTGCAGCGCAGCGTGTGTCACTGAAAGAAAAGGGTGGCAAGGTACAGATCGCCTATACCAATCCTTTCTATATGGCGAAAGCTTATTTCATTGAATCTGACCTGGCAGCAACCAGTGCGGCTATGAAAAAAGCCCTGGGAGCTATGAAGAGCTTTGGCCCTGAAGAGGGTTTGACGGCGAAGAAACTGGGCAAGTATCACTATACCTTTGGTATGGAGTATTTTGATGAGCCGCTGGAAATAGCCGAGCATAAAAGCCATGAGCAGGCCGTCAGTATTATTGAAAAGAATCTGGCAGCCAAAAAAAGTGGCGCCTTCAAGGTATATCGTATCGACATTCCGGGCACTTCTCAGACATTGATCGGTGTGGGTATGAAAGCCCCAAGCCCGGATAAGAAAGATATGGATGAGGCGTACATCATGAATGAAATTGATTTCAAGGAAACAAGTTCTCTAGCTCATTTGCCCTATGAAATGCTGGTCAAGGGTGGCGAAGTTGAAGCCTTACATGCACGTTTTCGTATTGCGATTAATTTCCCAGACTTAAGCATGATGGGCGCAAATAGCTTTATGAATATCATGTCTTCGCCAGATGCGATCCGTGATGTATTGGTTGCTGTAGCAGAAGGTAAGAAGGGTGGCGATAGCTACTAAACTCTAATTCAGCTATTTTGCTATAAAAGCCCCGCATGTCGGGGCTTTTTTTATGCTATTAAGGCCGCTCATGTCTAATTTCCGGTGAGTTCGTGACTCCAATCGCTTTTCAAGGTAAACTGCGTGGCTCGCGAATTTTTGCGAATTCACAAAAGTCCATGATTTTTAAGGGTTTTTACAGTTTTATTTAGGTTGGAGACATCAAGGTGGAATTAACCGGTGCT
>JBFFSQ010000265.1:0-3744 GCA_041572275.1 Gammaproteobacteria bacterium | reverse complement strand
GCCTCAGATCACTCTGAAGCCTTTTCATAGAATAATGGTGGCCGGGGGCAGAATTGAACTGCCGACACGCGGATTTTCAATCCGCTGCTCTACCAACTGAGCTACCCGGCCCTTTTAGGGCATTTGAATTCTCTGGCGATCGACCTTAACAGCCACGCTTAAATGCGAGCGCGTATTAAAACGGCAAGCTGTTTCTGAGTCAAGTATTATTTAGATTTTGAGGCTTTTTCAGGCAAAATACGGCCGTTTCTCACCTCATGTGGATATTTCTGGACTTATGCTACGAATTACTCGAGCTGACTTGAACCTGTCGACCCACGCCCAGGCCTTTATCGACCTGCTCAATACTTATGCTCATGACCCTATGGGTGGCGGTGACGGGCTCAGCGACTTCGCCCGTGACAACCTGGTCAACCAGCTCAAACAACGCGCTGGCGTGATCATTGTACTGGCCTTCGAAGATGATGAGCCGGTGGGCCTGGTCAATTGTTTTGAGGGTTTCTCCACCTTTCAGTGCAAACCCATACTCAATATACACGATGTCATTGTGGCACCTGCATTCAGGGGTCGAGGCATATCCACCCACCTGTTAACCGAAGTTGAGGCCATTGCACGTCAAATGCACTGCTGCAAACTCACTCTCGAAGTTCTTGAACACAATGAAGTCGCTAAAGCCGCTTACCGCAAAGCGGGTTTTAGCGGCTACCAGCTTGACCCCGCCTATGGCCAGGCGTTGTTCTGGGAAAAAAAGCTCTAGGCTGCATCCAAACGCTCTGCGCACCCGCGGCTCAAATATTCACACGCCTGATCCTTACCCATATATTTAGCCAATACCTTCTCTGGTACCTGCAGCAGATCAACAATAATCATGCCGTCAAGCGCATTGTTAAAACTTTTATCGACATTGAAACTCACCAGACTTCCATTCAGGCTCAGGTACTGGCGAATCAGCACAGGCAAGCCCTTGTCACCTTCCATGCGGTATACCAGCTTTGAAATCAACTGACTGTCACCCATATCTGCCAGCATCTGTCGAGTCCAGAAGGCTTTACGTGGTTTTTTCTGGGGATTAGTCGGCTTAACACTGACCGCCCGATCCTGATCATAGTGATGCAGTTCCAGAAAACAGCTCATCAAGCTACGCGACAGATCTGAATAATCACTACTGATACTGACCGGTCCAAACAAGGTCGTATATTGCGGGTTTCGTGCCGCATAAGTTGCAATGCCCTTCCATAATAGTAGCAGTGCACTCAAGCTACGCTGATATTCACTACGAATGAAAGAACGACCCATTTCTATCGCTGGTCCCAGGCTTTTTATGAAGCGCTTACGATAAGAAAACAGACTTCGACTGTATAAGCCTTTAACACCCTGTTGTGCCATTAACTTATCGACCAAACCTAGTCGATAGGCACCAACAATTTCACACCTTGCCTTGTGCCAGATAAATAAATGTAAATAATGTTCATCATATTCATCAAGATCACAGGCTTTGCCTGTACCCTCACCGACCTGGCGAAAGGTAATTTCTCGCAACCGCCCGATTTCCGGCAAAATATATGGCAACTCGTGAGCAGGCGCACAGTACACCTCAAAATCATCTTTGCTCACCATATGCCGACTCTCACTCAAGGACTGAATATTGACCTGTAATGCTGACTCTACAACAGGCGGTGCAATCGGCGACTGATAATCTTGATTTACCATCGCGCGACTACGATCGGCTCGACTGGCCAATAAATAGGTATTGAGACGTAAATAACTGGTAACAGCTTCATCTGATGCCAGGCTTTTCAATTCGCCACTGGCAATGGCTTCACCCAGATGCAAGCTCAAAGACTGGTTACGCTTATTCAGTAACTCACGCACCAGCAGCATGGTGCGAAAACGCGGATGTAACATACCCATCATATGAAATAATTTACTATTACTCCCTTCAATAAACACCGGTACTGTCGTCGCACTCGTTTTACGAATCATCAATCCAATAATGCGATTCCATTCCCTATCAGTCACCTGCTTCTGCTTCAGATCGACAGAAGACACTTCACCCGCTGGGAACACCAACAGCACACCGTTATTTTTTAAATGTGAAAACGCTTTTTTAACACCTTGAATATTACTGCGTGTTGCCGCGGACTTATCAAACACATCGACACCAATAAATAATTCTGCCATTTCATCTATGCGATTTAAAAAATGATTGGCCAGAATTTGAACATCAGAGCGCCGCTGTAACAATAACTCTGCGAGCACCATACCTTCGATGCCACCAAACGGATGGTTAGCCACAACAATGACCGGTCCTTGATCCGGAATACTATCTACACTGCCACTGGCTATTTGATAATTAACACCCAGAATTTCCAGGCTATAGCGTAAAAACTCCCTACTATTCATATCCTGCTGGCGCTGACGATAATAATTATCCAGCACACTCAACCCCAACAGGTGTTCAGCAGCATTAGCCAGCCAACGCAATGGCATTGGCGCAGGCAACTGAAATGGCGTGACAGTTTGTATATTCATTGGCTCTTGTCTCAACACTGATTCATAATCCTCAATCGACCACAGCACTCAAAGCACTGCACTTAGCGTGGCCAACACGTTTAACCCCAACTCAGATCGTCAGGAAAACACGAGCATCATAAAAAACTTTGCTTTCAGAAATATGTCATCAAACTCATTACTGACATCTGGTTGTCACAAACAATCAAATACATCCTCATGACTACACATTAATTCAACCGTGAGCGAATCGATGTTATAAATCAATAAATGAGAAACAACTATGATGACTAAGAGACTGCTTCGTGGTTCAGACAAAACCACAGCCATCTATTTTTTAAGAATAATTTTCACCCTGTCACCAGGATAAATCAGATCAGGATTTTTAATTCTACTCAGGCGTGCAAGTTCAGGATAAAGATAGGGATTCTTCACATAACGTTTGGCGATATGCCAGAGCGTATCGCCTTTAACAACAACATGGACAATGACCCGTGTAGACCCTGTCATCTCTGCAACAGATTTTCTCTCGTTGCCAACAACGTCACTGCCAGGATCAGCTAACGGCTGTGATGACTGTTTTACCTCCACCATACCGGTCTCCACCCGACTGGCTTCAACCGCATCCACTTCAGCAACATTATTGATGTGCTGTTGTTCTTTGTCATCAATCTCTACTACAACCGTCTCGATGTCGACCTCAGTTTTAGTTTCTACTTCGTCTTTAACGCTGGCATCAACATTGTCATCTGTCGCTGGAATCGATTCAGACTTCGATGCTGTGATCGCTGACTGACTGAGCACAATGACAATGCCTTCATCATCGCGTCCAATATCGGCCCGGTATTCAATCTCAGCAGCGGCGACTTCATCGTCTTTACTCAACTGCGTATTGTCGTCTAGTGGCTCAGGTATTGGCTCCTCGTCTGCCTGCCCGCTATTGTATGAATACACTGGCAGTGACGAGTCAACCACTTCTGCCGACTCAAATTGCGCAGGCGATGCGCTCATATTCGGGATTTCGACAGACTCAGCAGCAGTATCTGACACAGACGCCTGCTGCCATTCAGTTACGCCATACCAAACTATAGCTATCAACACCAACAACATCAGCAGCAATAGATACAATCCACCATGATTGCTCTCTTTTTCCAGTGTTGACTGAACTCGACCCAACTGTGCCGAGGTCGCCGGTGATGATAACAGTAAATCAGTTGTCGCTTTTTCTCGTTG
>JBFFSQ010000264.1:0-3749 GCA_041572275.1 Gammaproteobacteria bacterium | reverse complement strand
GATGGCATCAAACAAACCCACGATTATTTCCGTCGTCGCGAAGGTGCCTTCGATGAAGCCATGCATGGCATTAAATTGTGTAAACAGCACGGCATTAAAGTGGGCTTACGTTTCACCCTGACCCAGGACAATGCCGCTGAATTGCCCCAGGTACTGGAACTGCTCAACCAGCATGACATCGACAAGTTTTACCTGTCACACTTAAATTACGCCGGCCGCGGTAACAAGAACCGTGAAGATGATGTGTTTCATCAGATGACCCGTTCAGCCATGGACCTGTTGTTTGAAACCTGCTGGCAATCCATTATGGATGGCAAACCTAAAGAATTTGTCACCGGTAATAACGACGCTGATGGCATTTATCTGTTGCAATGGGCTCAGCAACGCTTCCCCGACAAGGTGGAAGAGCTGCGTACCCGCCTGCAAAACTGGGGTGGCAACTCCTCAGGCGTCAATATTTCGAATATCGATAACCTCGGTAATGTCCATCCCGATACCTTCTGGTGGAATTATGATCTGGGCAATGTCAAAGATCGCCCGTTCTCAGAGATCTGGCCCGACACTAGCGATCCACTAATGGCCGGACTCAAATCATACCCCCGGCCCTTAAAAGGCCGTTGCGGCCTGTGTCAACACCAGGCTATTTGTGGTGGTAATACCCGTGTCCGTGCTTACCAGCTAACCGGTGATCCCTGGGCTGAAGACCCGGCCTGTTATCTAACCGATGAGGAAATCGGGGTCGAGTCACAGGAACAGCGCCTGGAAAATCGACCCTATGATGGCCGCCTGAAAGATATTAAAGTTGCCCGAAGCTAACCCCAGCAAGACTTGTCAATGAATCGATTACTGTTCGCATTTTGCCTATTGGTATTACCCGGTCTGAGTCAGGCCGCTACTGCCAGCACTAAAGACCTGTTCAAAACCCACTGTGCCAGCTGTCATGGCGAAAATCGCCTGGGCATCATGGGACCCGCCCTGCTCCCAGAAAACCTGAAACGCCTGCGTAAAAACTCGGCTACAAAAGTGATTGCCGACGGTCGTGCCGCCACCCAGATGCCGCCGTTCAAAGACAAGCTCAAAACGGCCGAGATCGAAGCACTGGTTGACTATATCTATACGCCACTGGCAGAAATGCCAATCTGGGCAGAAAAAGAAATCTGGGGCAGCCAGATCATCTATGCCGATGCGCAGAATTTGCCCGCCAAACCGGTGTGGGATGCCGACCCGATGAATCTCTTCACCGTAGTTGAGCTGGGTGATCACCACGCCACCTTGTTAAATGGCGATACCTTTGAACCCATCCATCGCTTCGCCACCCGCTTCGCCCTGCATGGCGGCCCCAAGTACTCACCTGATGGTCGTTATGTGTATTTCGGTTCCCGTGACGGCTGGGTCAGCAAATACGATATCTATAACCTCAAACTGGTCGCCGAGGTTCGTGCCGGTATCAACATGCGTAACATCGCCGTGTCCAGTGATGGCCGCTTCATCATTGCCGGTAATTACCTGCCCCATACCCTGGTGGTGATGTCCGCTGACGATCTATCCCTGATCAAAATCATCCCGGTCAAAGACAAGAGCGGTAAAACCTCTCGTGTCAGTGCCGTCTACGATGCCGCACCACGCAACACCTTTGTGGCTGCCTTGAAAGACATCAAGGAAGTCTGGGAAATCTCCTACGAAACACCGCCCCCGATGGGCTTTGGCAAATGGATGCATGACTACCGGGAAAAAGCCGGTGAAAATGCCAACCTTGATCGCAGCAAGGATCAGTTTCCGGTACGCGCCATCAGCGTCAATGATTATCTGGATGATTTCTTCTTTAACCAGAGCTATGAACTCATCATTGGTTCATCCCGCGACAGTAAAGGCCAGGTGGTCGACCTGGACCTTGCCCGCGTTACCCACAGTCTCGACTTACCCGGTATGCCTCATTTAAGTTCCGGCATTACCTGGAAATACCAGGGCCGTGATATTCTGGCAACACCGAATTTAAAAGAAAATGCCGTAAGTATTTTTGACATGGAAAGCTGGCAACTGATTAAGCAAATCAAAACCCTGGGCCCCGGCTTCTTCATGCGCAGCCATGAAAACTCAGATTACGCCTGGGTCGATGTATTTTTCGGCCCCAACAAGGAAGCGGTCCATATCATCGATAAGAACACGCTGGAAATTGTGAAAACCTTGCGACCCGCAGCAGGCAAAACGGCGGCCCATGTCGAATTTGATAAAGACGGCAAACATGCGCTGTTAAGCATCTGGGATATGGACGGTGCAGTGATTGTGTATGATGCAAAAACACTGAAAGAAATCAAACGCCTGCCAATGAAAAAGCCTTCAGGCAAATACAATGTATACAACAAGATCACCCGTTCAGCAGGTACCAGCCATTAGCATGACTCGACACTTTAAATAAATTAGCCTCTGATTTTTACGGGTAGCCATTTACGACGCTTAGCGGGCGTTCAATGAATTAGTTATAGATGGCTAGAATTAGCCATAAGCAGACATTACCGATGTCTGAGAAAATTTAGCTTTATCAACTTTTGATCACCTTAGTAGAGGTCGGATGCGTTTAAAAGAATCTAACTATATCTGGAATAAAATGATACGGTCAGTTTCGATCGTATTGTTTGCTATTTTGAATCCGACCACAGCCCATGCAGAAGAAGGCTATATCGGTATCTCATTTGGTTGGGTTAATGTTGATGGTGATGATTTGAATCCCTTACAAAGTGATGTAAAACTCGGCTTATCATTAGCAGCCAAGTCGCAGGATAAATATTTAAAAGATAGTCGCTTTGGTTACTTTTTCGAGTATGGGCTAGATACCTATGAAGCAGAAAGAGCAGACGAAATAGGTTTAGTTACTACACAAACAATAAATACATCTATTTCTGGTCTCTACCTACACTATACACCAACTTTCTTTTACGATTTCACAAAAGGCGCCTCTGTAGATTGGTCATTCAAAATCGGGGTTGGTCTGGGTATTAGCTATTTTACTGTTGATGGTACTATGATCATTAATAATCCTTCACCTGCAGTTCAGAGCCTGGATGATGAAGCTGTTGGCATCTCAAAAGGTATATTGTTTAGATATGAAAACAAAAATCTTTTGATTCAAGCCAAAGAGAACATGCCGACCGGAAAGATCCATGGTGTGGACATGGAATTACAGATGCCTCTAATTACTGTTGCCTACAAATATGACTTTAAATAGTGCATAAATACTGATGACTGCTAAAGGGTGATAGCTGCCATTCATAGCCTGGCAAAAGCTGACATTTGGAACGCCTGGCTTCACGGGAAGCCGACGTCTCATCAGGCTTTCCGGTGCAAGCCATTGTTAGCCGAAGTTTTAATAGATATTCTTAATCGCAAAGATAACAATGCTTATAATACCTATAAGAAAACCACCCCATGCCGTTAGTGTTGCAGAACTGCCAAAAATTTCTTCCTTTTTGTTATTACCGAACTCTCCGCTTGATGCTACATCCATGGTAATTACAATGAGCATCCCAAGGCAGCCGAATATTGATATTACGAATGAACAAAGTGATATTGCTATTGCGAGTTTCCATTCAGGATTTGTAAAAAGCTTTTCCAACAAGGTTACTAGAATAACAATAGATCCAGTGTTTAATGTAATTAGATGCTTATATATGTCGTAAGCAAGCTTTGCTGATTCATTTTTATTATCTGTATTACTTTCAATCGACATTATTGAATAATCCTTTCGACTAACG
>JBFFSQ010000263.1:0-3765 GCA_041572275.1 Gammaproteobacteria bacterium | reverse complement strand
TACAAAGCCTTCTGCACCAGCGCCCATATTAAATGTCGCAGTCAGAGGAGTAGCGTTATTGGATACCAACAGGCTAATAGATTCTGTACCAGAAATTTTACTGGTTACAGTGATTGGAACAACGGCACCGTTTTCAGCAATTGCAGGTGCTTTCAGATTGATGTCACCACTATCTGCCAGACTAGTACTGCCAACAGCACCTTGCAGGGCTTCATCAAATGATTTTGCTTCGAAAGCAGCTTTAGGCCATGCTGCAAAAACTGCGCGTGGAGTAATTAAGCCTGCACTTACTGCAACACCAATTGCGCCAGCAGTGGCAGAGCTTTTCAAAAATGTTCTACGTTTTGTATTCATTATCATACCTTATACAAACCTTGTTACAGCGTATAAATAAACTCAACAACTTTATCAATCTCATCTTTGGTCAGAACCTCATGGGGACCAAAGGGGATCATAATAGTGTTGGGGTTGTTTTTACGGGCATCAGTAATCTGTGATCGCATCTGCTCTTTATCAGGGAAGCGTGACGACATGGCTACCAGTGGTGGACCAATATTTCCTGGTAAGGTGCCGCCTTCAATCTGATGGCATGCCAGACA
This sequence comes from Gammaproteobacteria bacterium, assembly GCA_041572275.1. GTDB lineage: Bacteria > Pseudomonadota > Gammaproteobacteria > SZUA-229 > SZUA-229 > JBFFSQ01. The sequence continues at coordinate 3,166 of JBFFSQ010000263.1, read as the reverse complement.
ATTACCTTTTTTACGGTCAAAGGCTATTTTTTTGCCTTGTTCAACAACAGTCGCATCTGCCGCTAGGGTGATGGCTGGAATTGAGAAAGCGAGGCTGCCCAATAATGCAGCAACAGATGTCACTGACGATATGGCTTTTGCGGTGTTCCGCATAATTAACTCCTCAAATCATTTAGCGTGGTTAATGACGAACTAATCCGGTTGTTGAAAGTACTCAGAAGCTATATTTCCATTGTTCTGTCATTTAACACAGCACCCTATATTCTGGTGTTTAATCTGATCATATAAAAATGATTGAGTGTAAATGAGCGTACTAACCTATTTATATTTTTGTACATGGAGTAGCTGCATATAGGATACCCAATGAATCGGCTATGGCAAGAAAAAAATGAATATTTTCAGAATGTTATCTTTGCCTAATATAAGGAAATTCTAATTAATTTGCCGGCAGCATGTTCTCGGTTTTTAACAGCTGCATGAGTTCCGTTTTGCGTCCTTGAAGACGCTGACGCGTACTGGTGTTCAAGTCTTTCTGTTTTAAGGCATTTTCAACTTGTTGAACCGCCAGTTTCAAGTAGCCTTCAAGTTCATACTGATAGCTTGTGGCCTCTATTGCCAGAGCGGTTTGTCCATTGGCATGGTAAGCCTGAGCCAGATGTTGATATATAACAGGGCTATTTTTATGTTGCAGTAAATATTTCAGGACCTGTATTGCACTTCCGTTTTGTCCCTGGAAGTTGAGAATTCGTGCGTATTCTATGGTCACAGGTATGTAATTTGGGTACAGGTTGTTAAGCTTTTCCAGTAGTTTCTGTGACTGCAGGTATTCTTTGTGATTAAAGAAGGCTTTCGCCAGTGCCAGCTGAAACCAGGGGTGATCTTTGGTTTTGATTAATTGTTGTAGTAATGGAATTGCCTGCTCTGAGCGATCAAGGGCTATCAATGTGATGGCCCGAGTGTAAAGGCTGACGATATCCTGTTCCTTGACCTGAATCGACTCAATAGCATGCAGTAGCTTTGTTAAAGAAGGTGCAACTGAAACCATAACCTGGGCTTTACTTAGCTGGAAATCCAGGCTGTCTGAAGGCAACTGGCTATCACTTTCAGTAATACGGTCACGGGCTTCTGCAATTCGGGTGGTGCTAAGTGGATGCGTGCGTAAGTATTCGATTTGTGCAAGTGCATTATCAGATTCGGCTTTTCGAAGCAGGGTTTCAAAGAATTCTGCCATTCCATTGGGATTAATTCCGGCGTTACGCATAACAGCTATACCAATGCGATCAGCCTCGTGTTCATTATGCCGCGTAAAGTTGATCTCTGCCTGCATCATGGCAGCGGTACTGCCATAAATGATGGCAGCACCTGCATCGGGTGATTGGGCTCCAACCAGTATTCCGGCCAGGATGGCTGCAAACATAGCCGCAGGTGAAGACGTGTTTTCAGTCATTGCTCGCGCAATATGGCGTTGACTGACATGGGATATTTCGTGGGCCAGCACGCCTGCCAGTTCACTTTCGTTTTTAGCGGCCAGGAACAGGCCGCTATGGATACCAATATAGGCGTCTGGGCCTGCAAAGGCATTGATGCTGGGTATTTTAAGCATAAAGAACTTAAACTGCGTATCGGGTTTGTCGCTTTGCGATACCAGGCGCTGTCCCAGATTGCTTAGATAGTCGTTGACAGTAAGATCTTCAATAAATGGAATATTAGCTTTCAGGGTTTTATAAAACTGTAAGCCCATCTGGCGTTCCTGGCTGGGCGAGAAGTCCTGTTGAGTGGGATCACCCAGTTCGGGCAAGTCAGCCCATGCACTACTCGATATAGACAGGATCAAAATAAATAAGAGTTGAGATATAAATCGCATGTTATCAATGGGTTTTTGTCTTTGAATACAGTGTAACCTGAAACACTCTGTTTATCGGTAACTAATCGACTCGCTATAGTGTGTTGATCGTTAGTATGTGGTTGGGTGATAAGGATATCGTGAGTTTATTGTAGGCCCAAAAAAAGCCGCGCATATCAGCGCGGCTTTTTAGCAATCAATGATATCTTTAATAATTAGATAAACAGTGACTGTGTGGCGTCGGAAGACTCATCAAAGTAAGTCGCTGCGCCTACATATTCCACGCCATCAATAAATTGACTATGGTCGTAGCCAAATAGTTCAACGGTCATCTGACAGGCCAGGAATTTCACTTCTGCTTCCTGACACAGTTCACGCAGCTCATCAATGCTGGCAACGCCACAGTTTGAAATGGTTTTCTTCATCAATGTGGTGGCAATGCTATCCATGAAAGGTACATTCCACATGATGTTCGGGATTTTAGGGCCGAAATCGATGCCGCGTAACCATTTAGGACCAAATGGCATTTTCATTGGCATTGATGGATTGCCTGTTGGTGTAACACGCAGGCTGCTAGTGTCTTTCAACAGCAGGTTCAGGCCATAGAAAGTGAAGAAAATGGAGGATTCCATGCCCAGGGCTGCAGCTGTGCTTGCCAGAATGTACGGAGGGTAAGCCCAGTCCAGCGTACCTTTAGTTGCGATAATGGTTAACTTGGGATCACCACTCATGTAAATATCTCCTGTATAGGGTCAGTTAACACACACCTGATGCTGATTAACTGACTCAAAATCAAAAAGTAAGTCGATTGTATTAGTTTTGTATAGTAAACAATACCTGTTTATGAGAATAAAAGGCAAGTATTCAGGTAAAAATATTTTTTATAATGACGATAAATAATAAGGCCTGAAATAGATATAAGGCTGATATTTTGCGTGAATGTTATCTAACTAACTGAATTTATTGACAAAACAATGAGTCTGTTGATGGTTTTTGCTCTGCGAGGCTGATTGTAGGTCTAGTATATATGTTTAGGCTGTAATATAAGGGGATTCGGCTATTTGTTTTTGCCCGGGAATCGTATAAAATCCGCATTTCATTAATTGCTAATATAGGTAGGTATATGTATTCAATCAAGGAATTGGACGTTGATACGTTGAAAACTTATATAGATGAAGGCAAGAATATCCGCCTTCTGGATGTACGTAGTGTCGCTGAAATGGCGACGGGCATTATTCCGAATGCTGAGAAACTCCCCCTGCACACGCTTCCCGTTCGTTTGAACGAAATTGGTAATGATGATCTCTGTGTGCTGTACTGCCG
>JBFFSQ010000262.1:0-3766 GCA_041572275.1 Gammaproteobacteria bacterium | reverse complement strand
GTGGCCGTCACCCAGGCCGGTAGTGTCGGTTTTGTCGGCCTGATCGTTCCTCACATGTTACGACTCATTGCGGGCAGTGATCATCGCCTGCTGATACCAGCCTCGGTCCTGCTCGGTGGTAGCCTGCTATTGATCTCCGATACCCTGGCCCGTACCCTGCTGGCGCCGCAACAGTTACCCGTCGGCGTCATCACAGCCTTCATCGGTGTACCCTTCTTCCTGTTCCTGCTGAACCGTAACTTTGGCCGCCAGTTAGCATCATGAGCACACTCAGCACCCAGCAACTCAATATCGACATTGGTGGTAAATCCGTGTGCTCACAACTCGATCTGAAACTGATACCAGGACAGATCTGGGGTGTTCTGGGCCGTAACGGTGTCGGTAAAACCACGCTCATTCATACCCTGGCCGGACTACGCGATACCAGTGCCGGACACATCCAGTTGAATCAGGATGACCTGTCGTCACTGAGTCGTAAACAGATCGCCCAGAAAATTGGCCTGCTGTTACAGCATGTCGAAGACCCTTTTCCGGCCACAGTGCTGGAAACCGTAGTCAGTGGTCGTCACCCACATATCGCTAACTGGCAATGGGAAAGTCGTGACGACTATCAACTGGCACAGCAGGCACTAACTCAGGTTGATATGGCCGACATGGCACAACGTCAGGTTAACCAGTTATCCGGTGGCGAACGTCAACGGGTAGCCCTCGCCACGTTGATCACACAAAACCCGGCTATATTTTTACTCGATGAACCCAACAGCCACCTCGACCTGCATCACCAGAGCAGCTTGCTATCGTGGATATGTCATTACACACAACAGCAGCAACGTGTACTGTTAATGAGCCTGCATGATATTAATCTGGCTGCAAAATACTGCACCCATATCTTGCTGTTACTGGGTGACGGTGAATACCTGGCTGGCACAAAAGAAGACATGCTCACAGAACAACAGCTGGAAAAAACCTTTCATCACCCGGTCCGTCAACACCGTATTGGGCAGACGCACATTTACATTCCCGACTGATTAATTCAGCCGAAAATCCACCGCAATATCGAACGCTTTTTCATAATCCAGATAGTCTGCCGCCAGCGCAAAAGGTGAAATAGCGGCAACGGCATCCTCGGCGGCCTTATCCAGAATCGAATAATGACTGGATTCAATGATCACGACATCGGTCACCTGGCCATCCGGGTGCATCACAAAATTCAAAATCACCTTACCCTGCTGTCGCAAACGCCTCGCTATATAAGGGTAACGTTTATGCTGATTAATCGCCTGATACACCAACTGCATTAATGACTCATGCTGCTCGACCGACTGACTTAGCTGTTCTGTCTGCTCATACTCATCATCACCGGCATTGGTCAACGGCTGATCCGGTGCTTGCTCAGATTGCTTACCAGTCTCATCCGTTTGCTTCATCTCTGGCTGCTCAGCGACATCGGCTGACTGAAGCGTCGATTTAATTTTACTGTCTTCTGTTTCAGGTTGAACCGGCTGTGCACCCGCCACTTTAGCCGGCACCACAAACTCAAGCTGCAAGGTATTTGTCGGGGATTCCGATGGCTGAATAGAACGAATATCATCCATACTGCCGTACAACAACCAACCATGCACCAGACCTGACAGGCTCAGTGCAATGATCAGTTTATGTGACGACAGTAGCATTGGCATTAAAACCGGTAAGCGGCCGTTAACCAGATATTGCGTTCCGGAGAGGGATAATAAGCCAGCCAGGAATTGGCACTCTCAATATATTCCTTATCCGTCAGGTTGTTCACGCGTGCGGATAAACGCCAGGCTTTGAGTTCATAACTGATATTGGCATTGAGCACGGTGTAACTGTCCTGCTTACCGAGCAGGTTATCATTATCACCTGACAGGTAACGTTCACCGGTATACGCGGCCTCAAGATAATAACGCCAGTTATCATTGTGCTGATAATTCATACTCACCATTAATAATGTGTCCGGCACACCGGAAATGCTATTACCTTCAAATACACCCGAATCAAATACAGCATCGTTATAGGTGAAGCTGGCATTCAGGCCAAGTGTCTGGTTGAATTGATAATGGCCATCCAGAATAAAGCCATCATGGGTAGTCGGATCGAAGTTCACATTTGCACCCGGATAAAATGCACCCGTTGGCTGCGTCGCAGTCGGATCAAAGGCAATCTCATCTTTCAGTTCCAGACGAAACAGCACAGCCCTGAGCGAATGATTTGACTGTTTATATTCCACACCCAACTCTTTCGATTGTCCGGTCTGAGTGTCTAACTCAGCACCTGGCGAGGTATAGGTCAGCTCATCCACTTTGGCAAAACGGAAATTTTCATCCAGGCGGGCAAATACCCGGATATTGTCAACGGGCACATAAGACAGCCCAAATTCATTCACAGTAACACTATCGTCAACATCGCCTGTTTTATATAAAGACACGACATCATTCTCAACGCTAGCATGACGACTTCCCATGGTTAGATGCCATTGCTCCATAAACGGCACGACCAGCTGCGCATAATACGAACGCATGACCTGCTCATCGATGATCGCCGTCAACTCTGAGCTATAATCCGTATTCATTAAATCCGCACCGACTGTTATGGTCATGTCCTGATTACCCATCGGAAACACACCAATCAAACGCGGTGTCAATTCAAGCTGTTCATAATCCAGTGTCGATGGTGTATTCACGACCCAGCCGGTAAAACTCTGTTGTACATCAATCTCCTGGTCACGTGATGTCAACTCAGCTTCCAATAACCAGTTGTCCAGCATTGAGTGACGCACACCCAACCGCATGACCTCAGTCTCAGAATCAGAATAATCCGCCAGATAATCTATCGCTGACTGGCGACGATTTTGTTCTACCTCTACCAGTGACAAAGGTCCAGGCAATTCCATATCTTCTTTGACACGTTGTGCTTCCACAAACAGCACACCGCCATCAAGTTCATAATTGACTCGACCAAATACATCAAAGTTTTCCTGCTGGTTGTTATCACGGTAATTATCCGTTTCCAGGTAATCACCGCTCAGTCGATAACTGACTTTATCCGACACCTTGTCTTCAACTTTTGCAGTAATACGTTGGCGATTGTAACTGCCGACCGATAGCTCAACTTCTTTGCGTGCTGCAGCGGGTTGTTTGGTAATGATATTGATGACACCGCCCACGGCCTGATCACCATACAGCGTACCGGCACTGCCCTGAATGATTTCAATGCGCTCAATATCTTTGATGGCGATACTGTTTAAGTCCGGGGTCGATAAATCGATATTGTTCAAACGCCGGCCATCAACGACAACCAGCGTATTACTCGCAGCCACATCACTGCTAAAACCACGCATGGCAATAGAGGCGTGCGTGCCGGTGCCGAATAAATCCGTCAGATAAATACCGCCCTGATTTCTCAACACTTCGGTTACATTACTGGCACCACTGGCTTTAATGTCATCTTCGGTGATGATATTGATCGCCGCCGGTATGGTCACAGTCGACTGCTCGGTTCTGGCAGCACTCACTACCACGGTCGACAATTCCTCAGCCAGCGACTGAGTTGGAATAGATATACTCGCAGCCATAGAACTGCTGATTAAAATAGAATGGATAAATGCCCGGGACATTTGCTTTCTCACCTCCGCGAAAGAGCGGTCAGGGAGGTGGATACAGACAAGGGGCGTGATGTGAACCAGCTGGAACTGCCTGAATCCTGTTACCCTCCGTAACAGCTAAAATTCAATTCCAGGGCCGGTCTC
>JBFFSQ010000261.1:0-3782 GCA_041572275.1 Gammaproteobacteria bacterium | reverse complement strand
CTTTCAGCTCCTGACCATTAACTGTAAATTTTACTAATTCTTCAGCCATGTTCACGAAGCCTCTACCATGCTGCGTTTATGTTCAATGTAATATTCAAATTCTTCACGAAAATGTTTTACAAAACTTCTCACCGGCATGGCGGCAGCATCCCCCAGAGCACAAATGGTACGGCCCTCGATTTTAGCGGCAACATCATCCAGCTTATCCAGATCTTCAGGAGTACCCTCACCTTCAACAATTCGGGTCAACATCCGATATAACCAGCCGGTGCCTTCACGACACGGTGTACACTGACCACAGGATTCTGAAAAATAAAAACGGGAAATCCGTTGCAGGACCTTGACCATATCGGTAGTTTCATCCATCACAATGACCGCACCGGAACCCAGCATGGAGCCTGCCTGGGTAATGGAGTCGTAATCCATATTCGCACCCATCATGATATCTGCGGGCACAACCGGCACCGATGAACCACCGGGAATAACCGCTTTCAGTTTACGCCCATCCTTAACACCACCTGCCATTTCCAGCAACTTGGAAAAAGGTGTACCCATGTTAATTTCAAAATTGCCTGGATTATTCACATGACCGGATACTGAAAAGCATTTAACGCCACCGGAGTTCTCAACACCCAGCTTGGCAAACCACTCACCACCATTGCGAACAATACTTGGCACAGAGGCCAATGACTCGGTATTGTTAATGGTAGTCGGCATGCCGTATAAACCAACATTCGCCGGGAATGGTGGTTTGAATCGTGGCTGACCTTTTTTGCCTTCCAGTGATTCAAGCAAAGCTGTTTCTTCACCACAGATATAAGCGCCAGCACCTAATGTGGGATACAAATCAAAATCAAAACCGGAAGCCAGGATGTTCTTACCCAGGAAGCCATTCTCGTATGCCTCTTTAACCGCCTGTTCAAAATGCAGATAAGGCTCATCCAGGAACTCACCACGCATATAGTTGTAACCCACATCAGCACCAATGCAATACGCGGCTATGGCCATACCTTCAACCAGGGCATGTGGATTAAAGCGCAAAATATCTCGATCTTTGCAGGTGCCGGGCTCAGATTCATCCGAATTACAGACAATGTATTTCTGCACCGGCGCTGAGCGTGGCATAAAACTCCATTTCAGGCCCGTTGGAAAGCCCGCACCACCGCGTCCACGCAAACCCGATGCCTTGACCATATCAATCACATCTTCAGGAGAAATTTTTTCTTCCAGAATTTTACGTAGTGCCTGATAACCGCCGACCTTGAGATAGTTCTCATAAGACCACGGCTGATCTTCAAACTGTAATGTTGCGTAGCAGACTTCGTTCGCCATGCTTACTCCAGACCATCAATGATCTCATCCAACTTTTCAGGCGTGAGATCGGTATAGTATTTATGATTAACTTGCATCATTGGGCCACCGGCACAGGCTGCAAGACATTCTTCTTCTTGTTTCAGATAAATGCGACCATCACTGGTGCTTTCACCCGTCTTGATACCCAGTTTCTTCTCCAGGTAACTCACAATGGTATCTGAACCCATTAACATGCAACAAACATTGGTACACACCGAAATGTTATGACGTGCAACCGGATTTAATTCATACATCGAATAAAAGCTGGCGACTTCGTACACTTCAATTTTTGACAAGTCCAGATAATCAGCAACTGCATCCATAAGCTCTTCTGTCAGAAAACCTTTATTCTGATGCTGAACCGCTCGTAACGCGGCCAACAGAGCCGATTTCTTCTTGTCCACCGGATAACGTTGGATCCAGTTATCGATTTCTTCGATAGTGTGCGCAGATAATATAGTGTCTTTATTAGTCATGGTTCTTGATGTCTTTACCGGTCAATCTCACCAAATACAATATCCTGTGTACCTATGACGGCAACGACGTCTGACAACATATGCCCACGCGTCATCTCATTCATAGAGGATAAATGTGCAAAACCTGCTGCACGAATTTTCATGCGATAAGGCTTATTCGCGCCATCTGAAACCAGATACACACCTAACTCACCCTTCGGATGTTCAACAGCTCCGTATGCCTCACCTTCAGGCAAACAGAAACCTTCCGTAAACAATTTAAAGTGGTGAATCAGCGACTCCATATCCGCCTTCATTTCTTCACGTTTAGGCGGACAGACTTTATGGTCCTCAGTCATCACAGGGCCTTCATTTTTACGCAGCCAGTCGACACACTGTTTGATAATACGATTGGACTGACGCATTTCTTCCATGCGCACCAGGTAGCGGTCATAAGAGTCACCGTTTGTACCCACAGGAATATCAAAGTCCATACGATCATAGACTTCATAAGGCTGTTTCTTACGTAAATCCCATTCTATACCGGAACCCCGTAGCATCGGCCCAGTAAAGCCCAATTGCAGTGCACGTTCAGGTGAAACAATACCAATATCAACCAGGCGTTGTTTCCAGATACGGTTATCGGTCAGCAGTGTCTCATATTCATCGACATAAGCCGGGAAACGATCGGTAAAGTCATCTATAAAATCGAGCAAGGAACCGCTACGGCTTTCATTCAGCTTATCGACAACCTTTTTGCTCTTAAATTTATTGGGCCTGTACTGGGGCATGGTATCGGGCAGATCACGCGCCACACCACCTGGACGGTAATATGTCGCATGTAAACGCGCACCGGATACTGCCTCATACATATCCATCAAATCCTCACGCTCACGGAAAGCATAGAGGAACATGGCCATTGCACCCACATCGAGACCATGAGCACCGATCCACAGCAAGTGATTCAGCAAGCGGGTAATCTCATCAAACATTACCCGGATATACTGGCCACGTTCAGGCACTTCAATTTGCAGTAGTTTTTCCAGCGCCAGCAGATAACCGTGCTCATTACTCATCATCGAGACATAATCAAGTCGATCCATGTAACCGATGCTTTGATTATATGGCTTGGATTCAGCAAGTTTTTCTGTAGCTCGATGCAACAAGCCGATATGAGGATCGACGCGCTGAATAACCTCCCCATCCATTTCCAGGATCATGCGCAATACACCATGCGCAGCCGGATGCTGAGGACCAAAATTAAGGGTGTAGTTACGAATCTCAGGCACCAGTCGCACCCTCTTCTTTGTTTTCTTCTGAATTCAAATAACGATTATCTTCACGGATCACACGAGGAACCAGGACACGAGGCTCAATACTTACCGGCTCATAAACCACGCGCTTGCGCTCAGGATCGTAGCGCATCTCCACATTACCAATCAGTGGGAAGTCTTTACGGAATGGATGCCCAACAAAGCCATAATCAGTGAGGATACGACGTAAATCAGGATGCCCTTCAAAATGGATACCAAACAAATCAAACGCTTCACGCTCATACCAGTCAGCCACATTCCAGACATCAACCACCGAGGAAACGACGGGCATTGCATCATCTGCAGCAAAACAGCGAACACGTAATCTGTAATTATTCTTAACCGAGAGAAGATGGTAAACAGCAGCAAAACGTGGGCGATCAGTATTTTTTTCAGCTGGCTCATCACCAAAGCGCAGGCGCCCTTCAGTACGTGCGTTTACACCGCGACTAAAACCCTCACCCGTGGTCTTTTCAGTTTCCCATTCGGTATTACCGTAAGCCGAATAATCAACACCACATAAATCGATGAGCTGATCGAAACCCAGCGATTCCGAATCCCTCAACTTAAGACACACATCATGTAAATGCTCTGGCGCCACTTCAATAGTCACTTCACCAACATTTATGACATTGGATTGCAGCTGGCCGGACAGTACCTG
>JBFFSQ010000260.1:0-3837 GCA_041572275.1 Gammaproteobacteria bacterium | reverse complement strand
GTTTTACCCTGGTATTCAGCTATGGGGTTTTCTAAATCTTTATCTACTTCAGACACGATACTGACCTCGATGGATACTGGTACAAAGCCCAGCACCAGTTTAATTATATGTTTCGTAAAACATTGGGGCGAAGTACCTGAGTTCAAGACCCAGTTTCCAGATTAATTACATAATTATGAGTAAAAAAAACCGCGCTTGTAGCGCGGTTTAGTGTGAGGTTCTAGTCGTTTGACGAAGCTACTCGTTTCGAGTCTTCACTCTCTATCACCATATAGGGTTTGGCGTCACCATCAATCACCGCTTCATCAATCACCACTTTGGTGACATTGTCCAGCGACGGTAACTCATACATGGTTTCAAGTAAGGTATTTTCAAGAATCGTACGTAATCCACGAGCACCTGTCTTACGCTCCATCGCCTTACGGGCGACAGCACTTAATGCATCTTCACGGAATTCCAACTCACAGTCTTCCATTTCAAACATTTTAGAATACTGCTTGGTCAATGCATTCTTTGGCTGAGTCAGGATAGTCACCAGTGCTTCTTCATCAAGCTCTTCAAGCGTAGCAACTACAGGTAAACGACCAACAAATTCAGGAATCAGTCCATAACGAATCAAATCATCTGACTCCAGTTCTTTGAGTAGCTCACCACTGGATTTCTTGCTGTCCTTACTACGTACTTCAGCTCCAAATCCGATACCACTTTTTTCAGAACGATCACGAATCACCTGATCCAGGCCGGCAAACGCACCGCCACAGATGAACAGGATGTTGGAAGTATCCACCTGCAGAAACTCCTGCTGAGGATGCTTACGCCCACCCTGAGGTGGTACTGATGCCACAGTTCCCTCAATTAACTTCAGCAGAGCCTGTTGAACACCTTCACCGGATACATCACGTGTGATAGAGGGGTTATCCGACTTGCGTGAAATCTTGTCAATCTCATCAATATAGACAATACCTGTTTGCGCCTTATCCACATCATAATCACACTTCTGTAATAATTTCTGGATAATATTTTCCACATCCTCACCCACATAACCTGCTTCAGTCAGAGTGGTGGCATCGGCAATGGTAAAGGGCACATTCAGTAGACGAGCCAGAGTCTGAGCTAACAGGGTTTTACCCGAGCCTGTGGGTCCAATCAACATGATGTTGCTCTTAGACAACTCAACATCATCTTTCTTATGATTCACCTCGAGTCGCTTGTAGTGGTTATAAACCGCTACTGCCAGTACTTTTTTAGCCTGTTCCTGACCTATGACATAATCATCAAGACTATTCTTTATTTCCTGAGGTTTGGGCAGCTTGTCAACGGAAGAAGCAGCCTGCTCCTGCATTTCTTCACTGATAATGTCGTTACATAATTCGACACACTCATCACAGATAAAGACAGAAGGACCTGCAATCAGTTTTTTGACTTCGTGCTGACTTTTGCCACAAAACGAGCAATACAGCAACTTACCCGAATCTTCATCATTATGTTTATCGTCACTCATGACGTTTCCTCATACGAGCCCGAAGTTCGCACTATTACAAATTTATTAACGTTTTCAACGCACACCTTGCCTATTTTCAACAAAACTTGCAAGGGTACAAAATAAAGGGTTTATGTGTACTTTCCAGCTATTCTGTTAAAGATAGACCAATTCTTTTAAAAAAAAGTCAAAACAGGTCAATTTTTACTTCATTTAACAGACATTCAAGCCCAACAATTATCAGTATAACGTGACTTTCCCCAACCCACAAAACACACTAAGCCACTGATTTTAAATGGATTCGCCTTATCTTGACTCAATCACCTGATCAATCAGGCCGTAATCAGCTGCTTCCTTAGCACTCATAAAGTTATCACGCTCAGTATCATCGCCAATTTTGTCCAGCGACTGCCCACTATGGTTAGCCAGAATCGTGTTCAGACGCTCACGCATATTGAGGATCTCACGAGCATGAATATCAATATCCGTCGCCTGTCCCTGAAAACCACCCAATGGCTGATGAATCATAACGCGAGAGTGAGGCAGACAATAGCGCTTACCCGCTGCACCACCGGCTAGTAACAGAGCGCCCATGCTGGCGGCCTGACCAATACACAATGTGGATACATCGGGTTTAATAAATTGCATGGTGTCATAAATAGCTAAACCAGACGTCACCACTCCACCCGGTGAATTGATATAAAGAGAAATATCTTTATCGGGATTTTCAGATTCCAGGAACAGTAGCTGAGCTACAATCAAGTTAGCCATATGGTCTTCAATCGGACCAACAATAAAAATGACCCGCTCTTTTAACAGGCGCGAGTAAATATCGTAGGAACGCTCACCACGAGAGCTCTGCTCAACGACCATTGGCACCAGATTTAAGGCCTGTGCGTTCAACGCTCCATGTTTATCATCTGATGAAAAATGCATATGTGTCTCTCCGGGGTTATCTACGATTGACAAGGAAAAATAAGGCAGTAAATGATATTACTTCTTATTTGATTGTATGGGCAATAACAATTAATACAAGACAGGATCAAAAAATAAATATGTAAAAAAAAAGAAGCAGGTCAGGACCTGCTTCTTTTTAAAATTAGCTAATGTGCTGATTAAGCCGCAGGAGAAGGCTGTTTCATCAGTTCTTCGAAGCTAGAATCAACATCCTTCACTTTAGCCTGATCAATCACCCAATCAACAACCATTTCTTCCATAACCAGTGCTTCTACGCCTGACATGGCCTGACTATTTTTCTTATAATGATCAATAACTTGCTGAGGATCTTCATAGGTAGCCGCAATATCATCAATCTTGGCATTTACTCGATCCTGGTCAACCTTGATTTCAGCAGTTTTAACAACTTCACCAATAATCAGGCCTAAACCGACGCGCTTTTTAGCTTCACCCTCAAACAGTTCTTTAGGTAAAGACATGCCACCCTGCAGCTGAGCAGATTCAGCCATCTGTTTCTGCAGATGCTCGCACTCATCATCAACCAGCGCCTTAGGCAATGGAATATCATTGGCCTTGAGTATGGCATCCATGACATTGTTCTTCAAAGTTGCCTGTAATTTGTTACGTAACTCACGTTCCATATTGTCGCGTATGTCACTGCGCAGCTTATCCATACTGCCATCGGCTACGCCATATGCTTTTGCGAACTCTTCATCCAGCTCAGGCAGCTTAGGCTCAGCCACTGAAATCACTTTGGTTTCGAATACAGCCGGCTTACCTTTCAGAGTTTCCACGTGATAATCATCCGGGAAACTTACTTCCAGACTGAATTCATCACCTGCCGATTTACCACTCAGTTTTTCCTCAAAACCAGGAATCATGCTGCCTGAACCGATAACAACTGGTACATTATCAGCCTTACCACCTTCGAAAGCCTCGCCATCAACATAGCCCACGAAACTAACGGTAATCTGGTCACCATCCTGTGAGGCGCGCTCGACAACATCATACTGTGTGCGCTGTTTCTGCAGAGTCTCGATCATTTGATCAACATCTGCATCAGTCACTTCAGCATTTACTCGCTCGATCTCAAGCTTTGAGCAATCAGCGATTTCGAATTCAGGATACACTTCAAAGGTTGCAACATATTCCAGAGGCTCACCCATAGACATGGTTTTAGGCTCTATAGATGGCATGCCAGCAGGTTTCAGTGACTCCTTGATCACAGCATCCCGGAACGATGTCTGCATGACATCACCAACTACTTCCTGGTGAACCTGCGCACCGTATTGCTGCTTAACCACTTTAAGTGGCACTTTACCAGGACGGAAACCATCAACTTTCACACGTGAAGACAGTGATTTCAGGCGATTTTCCACCTCTTTATCAACCGTTTCAGC
>JBFFSQ010000259.1:0-3883 GCA_041572275.1 Gammaproteobacteria bacterium | reverse complement strand
GACCCGTGCCTGGAATGATAAAATCAGCACTGAGTCTTAACAGCCGATAACTCCTATGACGACATTAAATTTTGACCCAAGTGAAATTGCCAAATTCGAAGAACTCGCCTCTCGCTGGTGGGATACCCATGGTGAATTCAAGCCCCTGCATGAAATCAACCCGCTGCGTCTTCATTACATCGACCAGCGCGTGAACCTTCAGGGTAAAAAAGTACTGGATGTAGGCTGTGGCGGTGGCATCCTGGCCGAGAGTATGGCCCGCTGCGGTGCTGAAGTTACCGCTATTGATATGGGTAAGGCCCCATTATCCGTTGCTAAACTGCATGCACTTGAGTCTGAGCTGGATATTGATTACCAGCAAATCACTGTTGAAGAGCTGGCTGAAAAAATGCCCGGTGAATTCGATGCAGTAACCTGCATGGAAATGCTGGAACATGTCCCTGACCCCTCTTCAGTCATCGCTGCCTGTAAAACTCTGGTTAAACCCGGAAATTCAGTGTTTTTTTCAACCATCAACCGTAATCCCAAAGCCTATATGTTTGCGATCGTGGGTGCAGAGTACATCCTTAAAATGCTACCCAGGGGTACGCATGATTACGACAAGTTCATCAAGCCTGCTGAACTGGATGAATGGGCCAGACAGGCGGACCTGGACCTACGTGATATTACCGGCCTGAGCTATAACCCAATTACTCGTAGCTATAAACTGGGTCATGATGTGGCTGTGAATTACATGGCTCATTACATTGCCAATCCGGAGTAAATCCTTGCCTGATATCAAAACCGTTCTGTTTGATCTGGATGGCACACTGATTGATACCGCACCGGACATGGCCAATGCGCTGAATATTTTGCTCAAAGAAGAAGGCCTGAACGAATTACCCTTCGATGTCATTCGCCCCGTGGTTTCAAATGGTAGCGTAGCACTGGTCAATCTTGGTTTCGGAAACATCAAAGATGAAACTCGCCTCAATCACCTGAAACAACGCTATCTCGATATATATCAGCAACACCTGTGTGAAGACTCCGTTCTATTCGACGGCATGCAGGCATTACTCAATGATATTGAAAACAGGGAAATGAACTGGGGTGTAGTCACCAACAAGC
Organism: Gammaproteobacteria bacterium; assembly: GCA_041572275.1. Classification (GTDB taxonomy): domain Bacteria; phylum Pseudomonadota; class Gammaproteobacteria; order SZUA-229; family SZUA-229; genus JBFFSQ01. The sequence continues at coordinate 2,776 of JBFFSQ010000259.1, read as the reverse complement.
CTGGCTGGCTCACCATGCCGCTGATGGAACAAATCGGCCTCGCTGAACGTGCTGCCTGCATTGTTAGCGGTGATACCACACAAAATCGTAAACCCCATCCAGAACCTATGTTCCATGCCTGTCTGGCCGCTGGCAGTGAAGCAGCACAATGCCTCTATGTCGGTGATGCACGCAGGGACATCGAAGCCGGTAACAATGCCGGCATGAAAACCCTGGTCGCCATGTATGGATATATCGGCGTCTGGGAAGATACCGATGACTGGGGCGCCGATGAAAAGATCAGCAGCCCAGAAGAAATCAGCCTCTTTTTAGAAAATTAAAAGTTGGTGGTTAAACATAAAAAAACCGGCCATTGGCCGGTTTCTTAACGATTAACAATAAACCATCAACTATTAACCTTTAGCATTAACGTGTTTCCAGCACTTCCTTCTTCATCTGATCTAGCGTTACATGACGAACATCCTTGCCCTTAACCAGATAAATCACATACTCACTGATATTTTTAGCATGATCCCCAATGCGTTCTAGCGCACGCGCTGCCCACAATACATTCAAACCACGCTGGATGGTGCGCGGGTTTTCCATCATGCGTGTGATTAACTGACGGGTAATTGCTTCATATTCCTGATCAATTTTCTCATCTTCAGCAGCGGCTTTTATCGCAGCCTCAACATCTGTACGGGCAAAGGCATCGAGTGCATCGTGAAGCATTTTACTAACGTGATCACCCAGGTGACGAATTTCAACATACTGCTCACTCACATCTTCGTCTGTAGATAATTCAAGTGCCATCTTGGCTACTTTTTCAGCTTCGTCACCAATACGTTCAAGATCTGTAATAGTTTTAACCACCATCATCACCAGACGAAGATCACCCGCCGTGGGTTGGCGACGTGCAATAATGTTTGTACATTGTTCGTCAATGGCCACTTCCAGTGCATTCACTTTGAAATCTTCATCCACGACACGCTCGGCCAGAGCCACGTCACCATTAACAAGAGCAGTACAGGCACTCATAACGTGGTTTTCGACCAGACCACCCATGGTCATTACCTGGTTACGCACGGTGTCTAGTTCAGTATTAAATTGCTGTGAAATATGTGCACTCATTGTTTTATCCTTTCAAACGGTTACGCACGTTAACCGTAACGACCGGTAATATAATCTTCTGTTTGTTTCTTCTCGGGATTCGTAAAGAGTTTATCAGTAGAACCAAACTCGATTAAATCACCCATATACATAAACGCAGTGTAATCGGAAACACGGGCTGCCTGTTGCATATTATGAGTTACGATAATGATAGTATATTCCGACTTCAATTCGTAAATAAGCTCTTCAATTTTAAGTGTCGATATTGGATCAAGCGCCGATGCCGGTTCGTCCAGCAACAAAACCTCAGGTTTAATCGCTATGGCACGTGCAATCACCAGACGCTGCTGCTGACCACCAGACAAGCCTAACGCACTATCATTTAATCGATTATGAACTTCATCCCATAAAGCAGCGCTCTTCAATGCCCACTCAACCCTTTCATCAAGAATGTGACGCTTGTTGATGCCCTGTAAGCGCAGGCCATAGGCAACGTTTTCATAAATTGATTTAGGAAATGGATTTGGCCGCTGGAATACCATGCCGACACGACGACGGAGTGCTGATGCATCCACATGCGGGCCATAGATATTCTCACCATCAAGGTTAATCTCACCGTTTATGTTGACACTATCCACCAGATCATTCATCCGGTTAAAACAACGCAGTAGAGTCGATTTACCACAACCACTGGGACCGATGAATGCAGTTACGCGTGTTCTGGGTATAGATAGATTAATACCATGCAGCGCTTCTTTCTCACCATAAGACAGACTCAGGTCATTAACCTTGAGACAAATATCTTCATTGGCAAGATCTAGATGATTAACGCCCTTGGATACTAGCGTTGGATCGATTGCATGGGTGAGAACTTGATCGTTCATATACACTTACTCTATTTAAAATTCAGCTTAATGATCAAAAGATTTGAATCTGTCACGTAAACGGTTACGCAACATAATTGCCGTCAGATTCAGTAACACAATGACCAGTACTAATAAAAATGCAGTGGCAAAAACAAGCGGACGTGCCGCTTCAACATTTGGACTCTGGAAACCTACGTCAAAAATATGAAAGCCCAGATGCATAAACTTGCGATCCAGATGCATGAAAGGAAAGTTGCCATCAACCGGCAGTTCAGGCGCCAGTTTAACCACACCAACCAGCATCAGCGGAGCCACCTCACCTGCTGCACGGGCAACTGCCAGAATCATCCCCGTCATAATCGAAGGACTGGACATGGGCAAAATAACTTTCCATAAGGTTTCAATCTTGGTTGCACCTAATGCAAGGCTGCCTTCACGCAAACTACTTGGGATACGTGCCAGACCTTCTTCAGTCGATACAATCACCACCGGTAGTGTTAACAGTGCGAGTGTAAGCGCAGCCCACATCAAACCTGGAGTACCAAATTTGGGTGCCGGTTGATATTCGGGGAAAAACAACTGATCAATATTGCCACCCAGAAAATAGACGAAAAAGCCCAGACCAAATACACCGTAAACAATTGACGGGACACCCGCCAGGTTGTTCACCGCAATTCGAATCAAACGAATAACCGGTCCCTGCCTGGCATATTCTCTTAGATAAACAGCCGCCACCACACCTAATGGTGTAACTAGAATCGACATCAGCAAAACCATGATAACGGTGCCGAAAATTGCTGGAAAAACACCGCCCTCAGTAT
>JBFFSQ010000258.1:0-3907 GCA_041572275.1 Gammaproteobacteria bacterium | reverse complement strand
GGTATGCAAAACATCATAAATCCATGTATTATACGGCCTCTTAAAGGCCCCGATAGCTCAGCTGGATAGAGCGTCCCCCTCCTAAGGGGAAGGCCAGAGGTTCGAATCCTCTTCGGGGCGCCATTTTTTAATCCAAGAGAACATAATCATGTCTGATAAAGTCTGCCTTGATACCAACCACGGTAAAATTATTATCGAACTGGATGCTGAAAAAGCACCTATTAGCACTGAAAACTTCCTCACCTATGTGAAAGACGAATTCTTTAATTCAACTATTTTTCACCGGGTAATTCCAAATTTCATGATTCAGGGTGGCGGTTTTCTGGAAGGCATGGTTCAAAAACAGACCCGTGAGAACATCAAAAATGAAGCGGATAATGGCCTGCCGAACAAGCGCGGCAGCATTGCCATGGCACGCACACCTGATCCACATTCAGCCAGTTCACAGTTCTTTATTAACCTGAAAGACAACGACTTTTTAAACTACTCTGCACCCACATCTCAAGGCTGGGGCTATGCCGTATTCGGTGAAGTCATTGAAGGCATGGACGTGGTTGACAGCATCGCTCAGGTAGCCACCGGCAACAGCATGGGACATGCAGACGTACCCGTCGAGCCTGTCGTTATCAACAGTGCCACTATTGTCTAAACAATAATGGCCAGGCTGTTATTCATTTCAGACCTACACCTGGCACCTGAGCGGCCTGACATTATCCAGCTATTTATCAATTTTCTGGATCATCAGGCCGCATCAGCCAAACAGCTATATATCCTCGGTGATTTTGTTGAATACTGGCTGGGTGATGATGATACTGCAAAGGGCCTGGAACCTGTATTTAACAAAATGAAACAGATCTCCGAGCAGGGGCTGGAGATTTTTTTAATGCATGGCAACCGGGACTTCCTCATGGGAGAAGAACTCGCCCGACGTTGCGGCTGCACTCTGATCCCGGACCCCTATATCATTGATATTGACAATACACCGGTTATCCTCATGCACGGTGATACTCTGTGTACAGATGATGTGCGCTATCAGGAATTACGACTCATGCTACGCCATCCTGACTGGCAAAAGGAGTTTCTTGCCAAATCCCTGACTGAACGCACCCTGCTCGCTGAAGCTCTGCGCAAAAAAAGTATGGAGGAAACGGGTAAAAAATCTGAAGATATCATGGATGTAAATACTACTGCCGTTGAACAGGCATTTCAGGAACATCAGGTTCAGTTAATGATCCATGGCCACACTCATCGACCCGGCATTCACCAGCTGACCATTGAACAGCAAAAACTGACTCGAATTGTACTGGGTGACTGGTATCGCCAGGGCAGCTGCCTGGAACTTAATCATATCGATGACTTCAGGCTAACTGAGTTTCACTAAAGCGGCTTAAATTGTGTATAAGCCTTTGGCAGAACAAACAGGCGCTCATCTAGATCCTGGCGTTTGAAATCCTTCAGTATTCGCACATAACCTCGACTATGCCATTCCTGGACCGGTAAACCCAGTTCATATTGTCGACCTGTATTATATATCTGGTCAATCAAAAAACAGGGGGTGCGCATCTCGGCGGGCGTGTTTCTGACACTATTCACCTGATGCCCCGAAAGCACCAGCTGATAAGCCTTGAAGATCTGCAATTCAGCTTTAAACACATTCGGCACTAACTGATACTCAGCACAGGTTTCGCCATTAGCTATCAACTGGTAGTTGTTTACCACCTGGTTAAACAGCCGTGGTGCCTGTTCCAGTACCCGCTGTTTTTCTTCGCGACTGAAATCAAAATTGGTCAGCTTCCAGGGATGGTGCTCAATCACCAGTATGGTCTGATCCGTATGATTGACGCTGTAAACGGTATTTTTGCCATGATCGAACAGAATAAAATCATCGGCATCCTGACCATTATCAATGCGTAAAAAGTCCACATTGACCAGGTAGCGAACCGGGAAGCGCTCTGTTCCAGCTTCCATTTCCTCATAGTGAAAAACTGTCCCAGGCAATTCTGCCAGCACCTGCGCGTGAACACCCATGGTGATAAAAAAGAGCACGATATAAGGTTTAATCATAATTCCATTGCCGCCAGGTCTGCTAATTCCTGTTCGCTAAAGCCCGCCTGAATGCGAGCGCTTGCATCAAATGGCCCGCGTAGAGTGCCGTTCATGTATTCTTGAATCAATTGTTTAAATGTCACACGAGCATCAAGCCCCCGCTGCTCACAAACATATTTAAACCAGCGACTACCAATGGCTACGTGACCGATTTCATCTCGATGAATGATTTCCAGATGAGCAACAAACTCCTCATCTCCTGCCTGCCTGAGCTTTTCCATCAGACCTGGCGTCACATCCAGTCCCCTCGCTTCTAGCACCCGGGGTACCAGGGCCATACGCACCATCACATCATGTGCAGTTTTCTGCGCCATTTCCCAGAGCCCATTGTGAGCATCGTAATCGCCGTAATCATGACCCCGATCGATCTGGTACTGACGCAATAACTGGAAGTGATAGGCTTCTTCATCAGCCACCTGTAACCAGTCCGAATAATAATCCCTGGGCATGCCCCGGAATCGATAGACTGCATCCAGTGCCAGATTAATCGCATTGAATTCAATATGCGACAAGGCATGGGCCAGTATGATGCGCCCCTGCTCAGAATGGACACTGCGGCGGGGTACCTTCTTGGGGGCCACTAGATGAGGTCGTTCTGGTCGCCCTGCCTCACCAATAGGATTCGGCTCCTGAATCGATACATGATCAAGCTCACCGCCCTGCCAGGCCTGGGCCAGGGCATGCGTAAGCTGGCATTTTTCAGCCGGGTCACAGGCCTGTATACAGGCCTCGGTTTGATCAAACAAAGAACGTTGCATTTTCAAAGGATAAATTCTAAAAACAGTTATTATCCCTTAAAGCTTAAACCACAGCCAGCTTACGGTTATTTAAGTTCCAGGCTTCCAGACACCAAAGGCTTCCTGAGCCGGAGGCTGTGCAGGTGCTTTCTGGCTTTCCATATAATCAAAAACATGCTTCATGAAACCACCTAATTCCTGGATAATTTCCATTTTGTTCATTTGTGGATTGTTGTAATCAGAAAGCATCATACCTGCCGCAGCTACCAGATATTGCATGGCTAACAGGTCGTCACTGGTGCGCGAATCCTGCTTCTGCATCGCTGCACGCAGATCACTCATTAATTCGGGCGATAATTGTATACCATCGTCACTATTGCTCATGGTTTGGATTTCCAATCAGTTAAAACTGTGTATTTTACATGACTCAGCGGATTCATTTCAGTAGACTTTATCCGGTCATCTATTTGCCACAAAGTTTTTCAGTATGTACAAGATTTGCACCTTTATTCCTGAATCTCATTTACAGTCAGTCAAGACGGCTATGTTCAATGCCGGTGCTGGTCGCATTGGAGATTACGACAACTGCAGTTGGCAAACGTTGGGGCAAGGTCAGTATCGTCCTCTCGAAAACAGTACCCCTTACCTGGGTACACAGGGCAAAATCGAAACCGTCAGCGAATACAAGGTGGAAATGGTCTGCGAGAATATGCTGGTTCACGATGTAATTGCGGCTATGAAGCAGGCCCACCCCTACGAAGAACCGGCCTATGATGTGATAAAACTCGAAGATATCTAGGGCACCACATTCAATCAGTATGTGCTAATATACAATCCGTTTTATAATTCAATCGAACCAGGAGAACCCCCATGTACGGTTTTAACGTAACTATTAAAGCTTCTATGGAAGATGCGGAAGCGAAAGTAAGAGATGCGCTGATGGCAGAAGGCTTTGGTGTACTGACTGAAATTGATGTACAAAAGGTGATGAAAGCCAAACTGGATATCGACCGTACCGGTTATAAAATTCTGGGTGCCTGTAACCCAAACCTGGCTCACCAGGC
>JBFFSQ010000257.1:0-3914 GCA_041572275.1 Gammaproteobacteria bacterium | reverse complement strand
TCCCCATCACCAGGGGCCGCTCTGTTTGAAGAAGTTTCAACATTCTATTCATTATTAATTACCGATACGATTAGGCTTTTATCGATACACCATTCCACATTAGCTACCACTCCAAACAACTTCACCCGTCATCTCGAGCCATTCTCCCTGTCATCCCGAGCCAACCCCCTTGTCATCTCGAGCGGAGTCGAGAGATCTTACCGCGCAACCAGGCACATCCCAACACACAAGATCCTTAGCATACATTCAGGATGATATATCCAACTTACGACCAACCATCAACATCCATATCCCCAAAACAACAAAGCCCTACCAAACAGGCAGGGCTTCATCACATTTCAACTCAAACAAACGAATCAGTGCAGGCTGGCAGGTCCACCAATAGAACCATCGCCTTTATCTTCCTTTGTCTTCTCAGAGCTGCCCGCCGATGGTTTAGTAGAGTCATCACCACTATCCCAATCTTTAGGCGGATTTGGCTCCTTGCCCTCCATGAGCTGATCAATCTGATCGGTATCGATTGTTTCGTATTTAATCAGCGCATCCGACATCATATGAAGAATACTCATATTGTCTGTCAATAACTTCTCAGCACGCTCATAGTTACGATCAATAACATCTCGAATCTCTTCGTCAATCACACGCGCTGTATCATCCGCTAAATTCTTATGCTGCGTAACTGAACGACCCAGGAACACTTCACCTTCATCTTCTGTATATGCCAAAGGCCCCAGCTTGTCGGACAGGCCCCACTTGGTCACCATGTTACGCGCGATATCAGTGGCTCGCTCAATATCGTTCGAGGCACCTGTAGTCACCGCATCTTTACCAAAAATCAGCTCTTCAGCAATACGACCACCAAACAGGCTAGAGATCTGACTTTCCAGACGACGCTTACTATAACTGTAACGATCCTCTTCCGGCAGGAACATAGTTACACCCAGCGCGCGACCACGAGGAATGATACTTACCTTATAAACAGGATCATGATCCGGCACCAGGCGGCCAACGATCGCGTGACCTGCCTCATGGTAAGCCGTCAGTTTCTTCTCATCATCCGACATCACCATGGACTTACGCTCAGCACCCATCATAATCTTGTCTTTGGCACGCTCGAAGTGAGACATCTCCACTTCTTTTTTATTCTCACGCGCTGCAAACAGTGCTGCCTCATTCACCAGATTGGCCAGATCAGCACCAGAAAAGCCTGGTGTACCGCGAGCAATCAGCGATGGTTTCACATCAGTTGACGCCGGCACCCGACGCATATGTACTTTAAGAATCTGTTCACGGCCACGCACATCCGGCAACGGCACTACCACCTGTCGATCAAAACGACCGGGACGTAATAAGGCTGGATCAAGTACATCTGGACGGTTAGTCGCCGCAATCACGATCACACCTTCATTACCTTCAAAACCATCCATTTCAACCAGCAACTGGTTCAGGGTCTGTTCGCGCTCATCATGTCCACCACCCAGACCGGCACCACGGTGACGACCTACGGCATCGATTTCATCGATGAAAATAATACAAGGCGCATGCTTTTTGGCCTGCTCAAACATGTCGCGGACACGTGAAGCGCCGACACCGACAAACATCTCGACAAAGTCTGAACCGGAAATAGTAAAGAACGGCACCTTCGCCTCGCCGGCAATCGCCTTGGCCAGTAAAGTTTTACCAGTACCTGGCGAACCCACCATCAAGACACCACGCGGAATCTTACCGCCCAGCTTCTGGAACTTGCCAGGGTCGCGCAGGAATTCCACCAGCTCACCTACTTCTTCCTTAGCCTCTTCAACACCGGCTACATCCTCAAAGGTCACTTTAACCTGATCTTCGCCCAGCATACGCGCCTTGCTTTTACCAAAGGACATGGCTCCACGGCCACCGCCACCGCCCTGCATCTGGCGCATGAAGAAAATCCAGATACCGATCAACAACAGGAAGGGGAACCAGGAAATGAAAATATTCATTAATAATGAAGGCTGCTCGGGTGGCTGCGCCTTGATTTCCACACCATTATCGAGCAGATCACCGATCAGGGCACGGTTGTCAGTTTCAGGACTGTAGGTCTTGAACGACATTTTGGTTTTGGTTTCACCCAGAATTTCACGCCCCTCAATGGTGACGCGATCGACCATACCCTCTTTCACCTGCTTGATGAATTCGGAATAGTTGATGCTATTGCTACTTGCAGCATGCTGGGAAAAATTACTAAATACTGACAGGAGAATGACCGCAATCACCCCCCAAAGAATCAGGTTTTTAACAAGATCGTTCAAAATGATCCCTCTGTTTAAATACTTAATTAAATAGACGTTACTACAGGGTCAGACCAAAAACCAGCACCGGCAGTTCCTTAACCGACGGACGAACATTGCTGATTCGTTACTTGAGATAACATTCAAAAGCAGCAAAATCAGTCAGTATATATCTGACCAAACCCCAACAATATTTCAGGCAATACCAAACAAGCCTGTAAACAATTGATTCACATGATATTTTTTATCTTTACCCTGTAAATCTGGAGATATAAAACATCATCACAATACTCTTTAGCCTTTAAAGCCGGTTGCCAGGGCATAAATTTCCCGACTTCGATCACGTGATGCCTTAGGCTTTCGCATCACCACACGACCAAACTGCTCACGCAGGGATTTAATATAGGCATCGAAGCCATCACCCTGGAACAACTTGACCAGCAAACCGCCGCCTGGCTTCAACACCTGCTGAGCTAAATCCAGCGCCAGCTCCGCCATATACATGGCTCGTGGAATATCCACAGCCTGTTGTCCACTCATATTGGGGGCCATATCGCAAATTACAAGGTCTGGCACTGAATCCCCCAGCACATCCAGCAACTGCTGAAACACCGCGTCTTCCAGGAAATCCCCCTGAATAAACTCAACGCCATCCATCGGCTCCATGGGCAATATATCCAATGCAATTACCCGTCCCTTGCCTTTAAGCTTTCGCACCACATACTCACACCAGCTACCCGGTGCAGCACCCAGATCAATTACTGTAACACCCGGCTTAAGCAGATGATCTTTCTCATCAATTTCCTTGAGTTTATAGACCGCACGGGAACGATAGCCGTCTTTCTGAGACTGCTTTACAAATTCATCATCAAAATGCTCACGCAACCAATTGCCGCTGCTTTTACTTCTGGCCATATTCAAATACACAATCGGTAGAAAAAAATAAAGCCAACTGAGTTGGCTTTATTTCATAAAAAAAATTAAAACAGTGTAACTCAAGTATACATCAGGCCTGCTGCTCTTTTAACTTCCTGTTAGCCTTACCCAGGAACTCAATCACAAACACTGCAAATAACGCCACAAACAGCCCTAAAAACGCTGAAACCAGCACGATCATCTTTTTTCCTGGACCAACAGGATTAATGGACTTCAGTGGCTCTGTAATTCCACGTGTACTCAGCAAATTTTCACCCTGCAATTTATATTTAGCCAGCACATCCTGCTGCTCTGATTGCTTACGTTTATTTTCGGCAATCTTATTAGCCAGCACCTCATTTTCATTAACCAGATCAATATTACGTGCCTGTTCCAACTTAGCCAGTAATTCCTGACTAGCTCTCATATCCATATCTACCATCATCAATGCCAGTACTTTACCCTCACTGGTTGAATTTTTAATCGCCTGTTGTCGAGTTTTTTCTGACTCTCTCAGCAATTCATTAGTTTTATTGATTCTTTTATCCAGCAACAGCGACTCTTCCTTGAGCCTTTCTACCTGAGCATTAATTAATCGCTCCTCATCTTGCAATCTTATCAGTTGGTTTTTCGCCTGATTTTTCCTTTGCTCAATATTCTGAATTTCCAGCCCCATGATCCTGTCGTGATCAGACACCAGATTTGCCATGGCTGAGCTAATGAGCTGAAAATATA
>JBFFSQ010000256.1:0-3922 GCA_041572275.1 Gammaproteobacteria bacterium | reverse complement strand
TAGCCTATTTTGGTTGACAAAAGGGCTTTAAACTGGCAACTTATGCGCCCTTAAATTTTTTTGTTATTACAGGACTAGTACCTTGGCTAATTCTCCACAAGCTCGTAAACGTGCACGTCAGGCTGAAAATCGCCGTAGTCACAATGCCGGTATGCGTTCTATGTTCCGCACCTACATTAAAAAGGTTGTATACGCTATCGAAGCTGGTGACAAGGCTACAGCAGAAACTGCTTATAAGGCAGCTGTCCCTGTGATTGATAGTATGTGCAATAAAGGTCTGGTTCACAAGAACAAGGCAGCACGTCATAAGAGTCGTCTCAATCAGCGTATCCGCGCAATGGCATAAGCTGTAAAGCGGATTGCATATAAAAAAGCCGGCAATAGCCGGTTTTTTTATGTCTGCGTTAGGCATTAGCTAATTCATAAAGCTGGATTGGCGTTATAGAATCACCAGATTGTCGCGATGTATCAGTTCTGGTTCGTCAAGATAGCCGAGAATGGATTCGATTTCCTGGCTCGATCGGCCCTTGATCTTGGCGGCCTCTATTGCATTGTAATTGGCCAGGCCGCGTGCAATTTCACGACCATCCGGATCTACACAGGTCACCATTTCGCCCCGTGCGAAGTTACCCGTCACTGAAGTTACCCCTACAGGCAACAGGCTTTTGCCCGATGTTTTTAGCATTTTTACCGCACCGTGATCCAGTTGCAGGCTGCCACAGGCCTTGAGGTGACTGGCCAGCCACTGCTTGCGTGCCGCCATGGGTTGCTGGTCAGCTAGCAGCAGTGTGCCAAGGGGTTCGCCGTCTGCGATACGCAGCAAAGCCTGTGGTTCTCGGCCACTGGCAATAACAGTGTTGGTGCCGGAGCGTGAAGCGCGTTGAGCGGCGGTGATTTTTGTGCTCATGCCGCCGCGGCCCAGATTGCCCCCGCTGGCACCGGCCATTTTCTGGAATTCAGGATTGTTGGCCTGGCCTTCACTAACAAGTTCAGCCGCAGGGTTTGTCCGCGGGTCAGCGGTGAACAGTCCCTGCTGGTCGGTAAGAATAATCATCAGGTCGGCTTCGACAAGGTTGGCGACCAATGCCGCTAGCGTGTCGTTGTCACCAAAACGGATTTCATCCGTGGCGACGGTGTCATTTTCATTGATGATGGGGATGATGCCCAGTTGCAGTAATGTGCGTAACGTGCTGCGAGCGTTCAGGTAGCGATTTCGATTGGAGAGGTCATCGTGGGTGAGCAGAATCTGCGCAGTATGGATATCATGCTGCTTAAAGCAGGATTCATAGGTTTGAATCATACCCATCTGGCCGACAGCAGCAGCGGCCTGTAATTCGTGCAAGGCGTGAGGACGCTGATCCCAGCCCAGTCGTGACATGCCTTCGGCAACGGCGCCGGATGATACCAGGACAACTTCCTTGCCCTGTTTGCGCAGTGCAGCAATCTGCTCGGCCCAGCTTGAAATAGCTCTGGCATCAAGTCCCCGGCCCTCATCGGTGACCAGTGAGCTGCCGATTTTGATAACCCAGCGGGTGCTATTACCTAGGTGTTGCCGCCTGCTCATCGTTTTCTTCCAGATAATTCATGATGTCAAAGACCAGTTCTCGGGTGCCATCACTGCTGATGGCGGAAATTTCATAGACAGGACCCTTCCAGTTGAGGCGTTCGATGATGTCACGGCAGACCACTTCGGCTTCATCTTTCGGCAGTAGATCGGTTTTATTGAGCACCAGCCAGCGGGGTTCTTCCAGCATGGCAGGATTGTATTTTTCCAGCTCAGTGAGAATTTTGTTGGCACTGTCGACCGGGTCAGTTTGATCAAAGGGCGCAATGTCAATTACGTGAAGCAGGATCCGGGTGCGACTCAGGTGTTTGAGAAACTGGGTGCCCAGGCCGGCACCTTCGGCCGCGCCCTCAATCAGGCCGGGGATATCAGCGACAACGAAACTGCGGAGACCATCCACATCGACCACGCCCAGATTTGGATACAGGGTGGTGAAAGGGTAGTTGGCAACCTTGGGTTTAGCTGAGGATATGGCACGAATCAGGGTGGATTTGCCGGCATTAGGCAGGCCCAGCAGGCCCACGTCGGCGAGTACCTTGAGTTCCATGCGCAGTTCACGGCGTTCACCCTTGCTGCCTTCAGTACATTGTCGAGGAGTGCGATTGGTGGAGCTTTTAAATCGTGTGTTGCCTAGGCCATGGAAGCCGCCCTGGGCGACCAGCATGGTTTGCTGGTCTTCAACGATATCACCGATCAGTTCTTCAGTATCAATATCGTAGACCAGTGTCCCCACTGGCACGGTAATAAAGAGGTCGTCACCCTTTTTACCGGTCATGTTACGGCCCGAGCCTTTGGTGCCCTGCTGGGCCGTGTAGGTACGGATAGTGCGGAAATCGGACAGGGTGTTGAGGTCGTGGCTGCCAATCAGAAAGACGCTGCCGCCATCGCCGCCATCACCGCCATCGGGTCCGCCGCGGGGGATAAATTTTTCACGTCGAAAACTGACGATGCCGTTACCGCCATCACCGGCAATCACTTTGATTGTAACTTCATCAACAAAGCGCATTAGCTGAGTACCATCGACTGTTGTATGGGGTGCAAAGATGCAACCTGTTTGAATGTTGTATGTTTATAGAGCTGAAATTTAGCATATTCGCAGAATGAACGGTGCAGATTGTTTATTCATGCTGATTCATATCCTTGCCTACGGACAACGACGTAAATATAAACAGGCAAAAAAAAACCCTGTCGGAGAGACAGGGCTTTTTCGTATTTCAGGCTCTACCCTGTTAGGCAGCAACTACACTAATCGTTTTACGATTGTTTTTGCCTTTAGTTTCGAAAACCACTTTGCCTTCCGCTTTTGCGAATAGCGTGTGATCACGACCCATGCCTACATTGTCACCGGCGTGGAACTTGGTGCCGCGCTGACGAACCAGGATGTTACCCGGAACAACAGCCTGGCCACCATACATCTTGACGCCAAGGCGTTTCGATTCTGACTCGCGACCGTTACGGGTACTACCTGCAGCTTTCTTATGTGCCATTGCAATTTCCTCTTAACGACAGGTCTTAACCGTTGATACCGGTAATTTCGATCTCAGTGTAATACTGACGATGACCTGTTTTCTTCTGATGATGCTTACGGCGGCGGAATTTCATGATTTCAACTTTCTTACCACGGCCGTGAGATTTAATAGTGGCAGTTACCTTGCCGCCATCGATCATGGGTGTGCCAATTTTCAGATTATCGCCATCAGCGATCATCAGCACATCATTCAGTTCGATAGTGTCACCCTCGTTACCTTCCAGTTTCTCAACTTTAAGATATTCGCCCTGGGCAACTCTGTATTGTTTACCACCGGTTTTGACTACAGCGTACATGACCGGAATACTCCAAATAAAATCTGTTCACGGAAAGGGCGGGAATTCTAACGGCTTGAAGCCAAAGTCTCAAGGGGTTAACGGGATATTTAACAGGTTTTGGACTAAAAAAAGCCAAATGAGTGGATTTTTGCCTCGATTGCTTGTGACTTCGAGGTTGATACCCGATAATTGCCGCCCGTATAGACAGCCATTATAAACAGATTTAGACCCATAATGAATATTGAGCAGATTAAAAACCTGATTGCTGAAGATATGAAGGTGGTTGACCAGGTCATTCAGAAGCGCCTGGCCTCAGATGTCGTGCTGGTGAATCAGCTCAGTCATTATATTGTCAATTCGGGTGGTAAGCGCTTACGTCCCCTGCTCAGCCTGATTGCTTCTCGCGCCTATGGCTATCAGGGAGAGCACCATTACACACTGGCCGCCATAATCGAATTTATTCACACTGCGACACTGCTGCATGATGATGTGGTGGATGAATCCGACATGCGTCGCGGTCGTGAGACTGCCAATGCCCTGTTTGGCAATGCG
>JBFFSQ010000255.1:0-3976 GCA_041572275.1 Gammaproteobacteria bacterium | reverse complement strand
CCTGACCTGCATTTCGATACTGCGTAATTCTTCCGGTATTTTGACAAATACGTCGAGGTAGCGATGATTGACTGAACGTAACTCCCACACCAGCGAGCCCCACTCCTGTTCTTCAGCCTGTCGAGCAAATGCGGTCATACTACGGGTCATGGGTGTGTTCCTTTTGTCATTATTTTCCAGAAGTCTATCACATACGCTGGCGACACCCTTGTCGAGCCGCGTATAATTCATCGCCTGAATGATAATGAGGATAGAACATGAGACCCAGTGGCCGAGCTGCCGATGAAATGCGTGCCGTAACTATCACCCGTAACTACACAATGCATGCCGAAGGTTCTGTGTTGATCGAGTTTGGCAACACTAAAGTTCTGTGTACGGCCTCCATTGAAACGCGAGTGCCAGGCTGGTTACGCGGTAAAGGTCAGGGCTGGGTGACGGCAGAATACGGCATGCTACCTCGTGCCACCGGCTCACGTACCGGCCGTGAAGCATCACGTGGCAAACAGGGTGGTCGAACCCTGGAAATCCAGCGACTCATCGGTCGCTCACTTCGCGCGGCTGTCGATCTCGAAGCCCTTGGTGAACACAGTATCACCCTGGACTGTGATGTTATTCAGGCCGACGGCGGTACTCGTACCGCCTCCATCACCGGTGCCTATATCGCGCTGGCCGATGCGATTAATTACATGCTGGATAAAAAACTTATCAAGAAAAATCCACTCCATGGCCGGGTCGCCTCCATTTCTGTGGGTATTTATGAAGGCACACCGGTACTCGACCTGGACTACGCTGAAGACTCCAATGCTGAAACCGATATGAATGTCGTGATGAATGATGCTGAAGCTTTTATTGAGGTTCAGGGCACCGCCGAAGGTCATGCCTTCCGTATGGATGAACTGAATGCCATGCTGGCATTGGCTAAAAAAGGCATTAATGAATTATTTGAGGCACAAACAGAGGCGTTAAATTCATGAAAAAAATTATACTGGCGAGCGGCAATGCAGGTAAAGTCCGCGAACTCAATACCCTGCTATCCGGTTATGGCATCGAGGTTGTGCCACAAACTGAGTTCGATGTTCCAGAAGCCATCGAAGATGGTTTGTCGTTTGTCGAGAATGCTATTATCAAAGCTCGCCATGCGGCCAAGCTCACGGGATTGCCTGCAATTTCCGACGACTCCGGCATTGAAGTTGATGCGCTCAATCATGCGCCGGGTATCTACTCCGCTCGCTATTCCGGTGAAGGTGCCAATGATCAACGCAATAATGAAAAAATGCTGGCTGAACTCAACGGTGTTGCTGAGGCTGACCGCAGTGCCCGTTATCAATGTGTGATGGTATTCATGCGTGATGGCGATGATCCCTGTCCAATTATTGGTCATGGTTCACTTGAAGGTCGCATTTTGACCGCACCGAAAGGTGAAGGCGGCTTCGGTTATGATCCAATTTTCTGGTTACCAGAACAACAATGTGCCGCTGCTGAACTCAGCCTGGAAGAAAAAAATAAAATCAGCCATCGCGCTAAAGCCGCCAATGATCTGTTGTCCCAGCTGAAACAGGCGGGATTGATTAATTCTTAGTGTGCAGTTAACAGTGGGCAGTGAAAAACTATCTTAAAAACTGTCCACTACAAACTCATAACTTTTACTTCTATGTCCGTCCTGCTTTGCCAAGATATTTCACTTGATAGCTTAAGCCAGTTACTGGCTCGCTATGGTCTGGTGATTAAAACAGTTGCAGACAACAGCGACATCCCCGGCAGCTGGTTTGGCGATTCAGAAGCCGGGCTGGTCGCCAATGAACTACACGTTCGTGGTGACACGCCGGTTCATTCGGCCTTACATGAATCCTGTCATTTCATTTGTATGGATAGTGAACGCCGCGCTCAACTCCATACCGACGCCGGTGGTGGTTATGATGAGGAAAACGGTGTCTGTTACCTGCAAACTTTGCTAGCGGATTTTATCCCTGGTTTTGGACGTGCCCGCAGTTTTAGTGACATGGATGAATGGGGCTACAGTTTTCGTCTGGGCTCGGCGCAAAAATGGTTTGAGCAGGATGCCGAAGATGCACAGGCCTGGCTACTGGAGCATGATCTGATTACACAAAATGATAAGCCGACATGGCAGTTACGCAACTAAAAGCACAACTGGGTAGTGGAAAACCCGGTACCTATATCCTGTGTTTACAATTAGCTAAACAGCAGACAGTCCAGGTCGGTAAACTGGGTTGCTTTGAATTTAAGTCCGGTTATTACTATTACGTTGGCAGTGCTTTTGGCCCGGGCGGTGTAGCTGCACGTTGTACTCATCACTATAAGATATCAACAAAACCACGCTGGCATATTGATTACCTGAGAGCGCACTGCAAACTTGAGAGAATTGTGTTGAGTTTTGAGCTCGAGCATCAGGAACATCGTTGGGCGAAGTATCTTGGTGATTTGGAAGAGACTATTTTACCTGTTCAGGGTTTTGGCTCTTCAGATTGCGCCTGTGAGAGTCATTTGTTCTTTAGTGAGGGTGAAATTGAGTTGGGTGGGGTGTCGCAGAGGGTGGTTGATATTTAGCCGCATCACCGTCCTTGGTGATACGCTAAAAATGCTAAGAATTAGCCTTTCTTGATTTCCAGCAGTTCGATTTCAAAAATCAGTACTGAATCAGGGCCGATGATCTGACCGGCGCCCTGTGAGCCATAGGCCAGTTCAGCTGGGATCACCAGCTCCCATTTGCCACCCACTTTCATTTTCTGCAGGGCTTCAGTCCAGCCAGGGATGACGCCGTTAACCGGGAATGTCGCAGGTTCGCCGCGTTTGTAAGAGCTGTCGAAGACCTGGCCATTGATCAGGTTGCCACGGTAGTGGGTAACCACAGTGTCACTGGCTTTGGGTGATTCACCTTTACCGGCTTTTATGACTCGGTACTGCAGGCCACTTTCCAGGGTTTTAACGCCCTTTTTGGTTTTATTCTTGGCCAGGTAAGCTTTACCTTCTTCCTTGTTCTGCTTGGAGATGGCGGCCATTTTCTCCATTTGTTTTTGTTGCATCTGTGCCTGGAATTCCTGCATCACCTGCTGGATTTCTTCCATAGTAAGGCGAGGTTTTTCGCCAGCAAATGCATCCTGTACACCGAGGATGACTGAATCCAGGTCAATGTCGTCTTTGGTACGAGACAGCTGAGAACCCAGGTTGATACCAATACTGTAACTGGCTTTGTTTTTCAGATTATCGAGTTTAGGCTCGGCCAGGGTGGAAAAACTGGCGATTAGCCCGATGCAGCCAATCACGGCTGGTAAGCGTTTTAGCATGGAAATGCCCTTTGGTTATGTGAATAATAGATTAGGTTGATGACGTTAGCAGGACGCGCAATTGCCTGCAAGCTTTAGCTATGAGACTGTGAACTCTGCGGATTGTTCTGTGTCTACAGCAAAAAATGTGAGGTATATACAACTATGCTTAAAAAATTAGCGCTGGGCACTTTAATTATTTTTTATGTGTTGACGGCCCAGGCGGCATTACCCAATGCCGTGCAAGGGCAGCCTTTGCCGTCACTGGCGAACATGGTCGAGCAGGTGACACCGGCGGTGGTGAATATCTCGACCCGTAGTCACGTCAATATTAACCAGAATCCCCTGTTGAATGACCCGTTCTTCAGGCGCTTTTTTGACATTCCTAATCGTCCTCAGCAGCGACAGGCGCAAAGCCTGGGCTCCGGCGTGGTGATCGATGCGGCCAAAGGCTATGTTATCACCAACCACCATGTGGTGGGGCGTGCCGATGAGATACTGGTTACCCTGCGTGATGGCCGTGAGCTCAGTGCCAAACTGGTCGGCTCAGATCCGGAAGCTGATGTCGCCCTGCTGCAGGTGAAGGCGGATGATCTCACTGAAATCCAGCTGGCAAATTCTGATGAACTGCGTGTCGGTGATTTTGTGGTCGCCATCGGTAATCCCTTCGGTCTGGGGCAGACGGTCACCTCGGG
>JBFFSQ010000254.1:0-4008 GCA_041572275.1 Gammaproteobacteria bacterium | reverse complement strand
CAGCATGTGTTTGCTAACGGTAACCGCATTCGCCAGTACTATATTGATCCACCGGATAATCCCTATGAACATAGCATGAAATGGGATGGTGAGTGGCAGGTGACCTATGAAACCTTTCGTGACATGGGTATTGCTTATTCCGTCGGTCTGCTACTGATTTACTTGTTAGTAGTGGCTCAGTTCCGCTCCTATCTGGTGCCCTTGATTATCATGGCACCCATTCCGCTCACCATTATTGGGGTGATGCCCGGACATGCCCTGTTGGGGGCCCAGTTCACGGCTACTTCAATGATTGGCATGATTGCGCTGGCCGGTATTATCGTGCGTAACTCGATCTTGTTGGTGGATTTTATTAATGATCAGGTGGCCGACGGCATCCCGTTCAAGAAAGCAGTGATTCAGGCCAGTACGGTACGCAGTAAACCTATTCTGTTAACGGCATTAGCAGCCATGATGGGGGCTTTGTTTATCCTTGATGACCCGATATTCAGTGGCCTCGCTATCTCACTGATTTTTGGCATTATGGTATCAACTATGTTGACCTTGCTGGTGATTCCGGTGATGTATTACGCTTTAATGGCAGGGAGGATGACAGAGTGACTAAAGATATCCCTTATGAATGTTTTCAAATGAGTGATTTACTTGGTACTATTAGCGTTTTCTAGGGTAAGCATAAGAAAATATTATGGCTGATAGAAGGCTTAAAGTATTCCACACCGTGGCGCGGTTATTAAATTTCACCAAGGCTGCAGATGCCCTGCATATGACCCAGCCTGCAGTTACCTTCCAGATTCGACAACTGGAAGAATATTTCAATACTCGATTATTTGATCGCACCCACAATCGAGTGAGCCTGACTGAGGCCGGTCAGCGCGTTTATACCTATGCTGATCGTATTTTCGAACTCTATGATGAAATGGAAAATGCCATTCGTGAAATGACGGGTGATGTCAGTGGCGTTGTCACTCTTGGTGCCAGCACGACTATCGCAGAATATATGTTGCCCTTCCTGCTGGGTGACTTTAAATCCCAGAACCCTGATGTCAATATCCGTCTGAAAGTCTCCAATACAGAAGGTATTGTGAGTATGGTGGAAAATAATATTATTGACCTGGGCATTGTGGAAGCGTCAGTAGCCAATAAAAACCTTCAGGTTGACGAGTGTCGTATGGATAAGCTGGTAGCAATTATGCCACCGAATCACCCACTGGCCAGTCTGAGCAGTGTTACGCCTCAGCAGCTGGTACCTTATCCATTCATCTGTCGTGAGGAAGGCTCAGGTACTCGTGAAGTGATTACCGAATATCTACAGGAACATATTGGTAATAACGAACTCCAGGTCTGCCTTGAGCTAGGTAGCCCTGAGGCTATCAAAGGCGCTGTTGAGGCAGGAATGGGATTATCCATCATGTCTCATTCATCGGTAGTGAAAGAACTTAAACTGGGCAGTCTGAAAGCTATACCTATGTCTCCGCTACTGGAACGTCCATTTTCTTTTGTTCATCAGCGTCATAAGTTCAAGGCACGGGCAATGGAAGAGTTGTTGGCTTTTGCCAAGAATTATTGTGAGAGTCATCCACAAGAACCATAACCGATATTCGCTCGATGAAATCAGCCACTAAACAATTGACGGATATCTATAACCGATTGCCGCCACAGGAGCAGAAAACCCTGGTCGATTTTGCTGAGTTTCTTCTCGACCGAGTACCTGATCTTGAGCCGGTCATAACAGAGCCTCTAGATATACCGCGTCCCGATGAAGAAAGCGTTGTAGCGGCTATTAAGCGTTTAAATAAAACCTACCCTATGATTGAGCGTTCTACGGTTTTGCACGAAACATCTAATCTGATGATGCAGCATATGATGAGTGGGCGTTCAGCCACGGAAGTTATCGATGAGCTGGAACAGTTGTTCGAGCAGCGGTTCAAAGCGTTTATTGAGGATATGCCATGATTCCGGTGTTACGGAGCTGGTACGAACGGCATTTTTCTGATCCCCAGGCTGTTATTCTCGCCATCCTACTGGTCGTGGGGTTTGGTATTATTCTGTTAATGGGCGAGGTGTTGACGCCGGTAATTGCGGCGGTAGTCATCGCCTATGTACTGGAAGGTCTGGTTAAAAAGCTCCAGCGACTGAAGATTCCACATGTACTTGCGGTAACTCTTGTGGTGATTGCCTTTATCTTCTCGGTATTGGTGATTGTCCTCGGTCTGGCACCATTGTTATCTGAGCAGTTGTCACAGTTCTTTGTTGAGCTGCCGAAAATGCTCAATCGTGGCCAGGAATTATTAATGGCGCTGCCACAGAAATATCCCTTCATATCTGAGACTCAGATTGGTGAAATCGTATCCACTATGCGCACTGAGCTGGCGGCTATTGGCCAGAAAGTGGTGTCAATTTCCATGTCATCTGCCGTCGATTTATTCACAGTGCTGGTGTACATGGTAGTAGTACCACTGCTGGTGTTTTTCTTTCTCAAGGATAAATCACTTGTCATCGAGTGGTTGATGCGCTTCTTGCCCAGTCGCGAAGGACTGGCGTCGATTGTCTGGCGTGAGGTGGATCTTAAAATGGGTAACTATATCCGCGGTAAACTTCTGGAAATTGTTATCGTGGCTATTGCGACCTATATTCCGCTTAAACTCATGGGTTTGAACTATTCTGCACTGCTGAGCCTGCTGGTGGGCTTGTCGGTGATTATCCCCTATGTTGGGGCTGTGGCAGTAACCATCCCGGTCGCCCTGATAGCCTTTTTCCAGTGGGGTTTTAGTTCTGATTTTGTTTATTTAATTGTGGCCTACGGTATTGTTCAGTTTCTTGATGGCAATGTAGTGGTGCCTTTGCTGTTTTCAGAAGTGGTTAATATGCATCCGACCGCCATTATTATTGCGGTCCTGGTATTCGGTGGTTTATGGGGGATCTGGGGAGTGTTTTTTGCGATCCCACTGGCGACCCTGATTCAGGCTGTGATTAATGCCTGGCCAGTCACTGAACCTGAAGTTGTCAGCAATAGTTAAGTCTGTTTGACCGAAGTTTTTTGGTATCGCTGCCATCACGCACATCTATTATTCAGATTCAGGCTTAGTATGAACGGGTCTCTGCTTGGTACTTGTCTGGCGATCAGCTGTAATGATGAATCAATGAATGTTTCAATTTGCCATTCCGTAGCCGTGACCAGCGAGAGGCCTTAGTCAATCCACTGATACAGTTCGATGGTTTCCGGTTCGCAGGCAGAACAGCCTCCGCCACAGGTCGAACCAGATGGCAGTAATTCAACCTTGCCTTTGGCGATCCATTGCTCAATAACAGGGCGCAGTGCGTCCTGATCCATATTGAATACCAGTGCCATATCTCTGAGTGAGGCCTGGCCCTGCTGTTTTAGATAATCACGTACATCGGTAACAATCATGGCTAATGACTCGCTGTTTTGAGTGCCAATTGACTCTGCCGACCGAAATGGCGCATGACCAGAATGCTGGTAATTATGGCCAGAGAGAAACTGGCAATCCAGAGGGTAGAAAATGTGGGATGCTGCTGGAAGCGTGCTAGCTGATAATAAATACTGGCGATGCCATAGGCCATGCTGGTGCTCCAGGCCAGTGCAAACACCATCCAACGACTGCCTGCTTCACGGTAAATGGCTGCAGTAGCCGCCACACAGGGTGCATAAAGCAGGATAAATAACAGGTATGCAAAGGCACCGGCCTGGCCATCAAAACGCTTAACCATGGCGCCGAAGGTGGCGGTGTCAACAGCCTGAGTCTCTGCTGCCAGGGTCTGGTCATGACTGGTTTCGAGGACATTCAGGCCCAGTGGATCGGTCAGATTATTGAGCGCATCTGATAAATTGGCAGGGATTGTGGCGAAAGCATCGGCAATTTGTGAGCTCAATGCAATGGTTTCAGCAGGTGTTTCGGCATTGGAAGGGGCGTCGATCTGGGAATAAATGGCGTCCAACGTACCAACAACCACTTCTTTTGCCAGGATGCCACTGAAGATGCCGACTGT
>JBFFSQ010000253.1:0-4011 GCA_041572275.1 Gammaproteobacteria bacterium | reverse complement strand
GGCTGTTAAGGGCAGATAGAAAAAACCCCGGCCAGGGCCGGGGCAATAACTGCTTTGCAGGAGTTTTTGGTAGCTAGCGCTGGTTTAGAACGCCAGAAAGATTTGTGCTGAAATTCGGTCATCCATGGCATCACCAATCAGGTTAGGACCTGCTGTTGCTGGTAAGCCGGGCGCCTCCAGTGTGCGAATTTCATAGTTGAAGGTAAAGCGTGTTTTCTTGTTAAAGAAATACTGCATACCCAGGGTAGTCGTTTCATAGGTACGCTCGTCAGCCGCAGCCTGGTTAGTGACACGATTATAAATATCGTAGCGAATATCGAGTTCGACTTTGGGTGTAACCTTGTAGCCATAGTCCAGGTAATAACCATCAGCTTCACCTTCGGTGGCTAATGCGAACTGCGAGACTAGATCGGGAGTGGGGCTTGTAGGATTACTGATGGCACCGGGTACTGCTCCGCCGGTCGAGCCATTGTAAATCATGCCATCGAATTTTATGACTTCAGCCCAGAACCGGTGTTTGTCTTTCAGGTAGGTGGTACCAACACCGGTAAGGTTACGATCATATTCGCGTTCAGCGGCTTCCAGTGAACCACCGGCATTCAGTGTTGCCGAGTCATACACCGTGCGTTTGCCAGAGGTTCTCCAGGCATAGAGTTTCAGTCCTTCACGACGTGGGCCAACTCCACCGAATACTTTTTCAGAGGCCCAGTACACAGTCGTATCCTTGTTGTCATCACGGTCATGCTTGGAAATGCCACCATTGCCAAATAGAACCGCATAGCTGTGTTCCCAGTCATTCACCTTGAAGGTATCGAACACCTGCACACCTATATCACGCACTGCAGCGGTTGAGGTACGGAACTGGATACTG
The DNA here is from genome assembly GCA_041572275.1 of Gammaproteobacteria bacterium. Classification (GTDB taxonomy): domain Bacteria; phylum Pseudomonadota; class Gammaproteobacteria; order SZUA-229; family SZUA-229; genus JBFFSQ01. The sequence goes on along the minus strand of JBFFSQ010000253.1, from coordinate 3,140 downwards.
GCATCGCCATTACAGTAGTTCAGGTATTGTGTGCTGCTAGTACCCAGGTCACAGGCGGTCGTTCCATCAGTCTGGAATGGGCGCTCGATCAGTTGCTGGTTCGCCATATTGGTGAAGTTAATATAATTAAAGGTGAATATGCCCTGGTAGACCTCTTCACTCATCGGTATTTTCATCTGGCCGACTCGAATACGCGCACCTTTAATGTGATTCAAGGTCACCGACGCATCACTCAGGCGAGCACTACCGGAACCACCACCGGGATTGGTGATGCCGTTATTACCGAATTCGGCAAGTAAAAAGTAATTAATATTGCTATCCAGTGGAAAATTTTGGCCACGGACGCCGATACGGGCACGCTGTAACTGGAATGTGGATTCACTGGAAAGATCAGGTTGATGTACATTAAATTGGGCATCCTGACCTGCCCAGGCACCGACAGGGAGTTTGGTGCCATCAGTTTGCATATACGTGGGTTGTAAAAAACCCCAGACTTTGGCGCGTGGGGCAGAGGCTTCTTTTTCTGTACCTTGTAGCATCAGCCAGTTAGCGGCAAAAACAGGGCTCAGTAACACTGTGTTACCAATGCCAGCAATTAAACATGTTTTTAATATTTTTTTAATAGTCACAAATGTCTCCTCCAACAGATATCATTTTTTAGTGTCGTGCATTAAGGCTTAATCAATTTATAACCCGAACCTTCGAGTTCGATGATACGTACAACGCCAGCACTGACAGGTGTTGCATGTGTGCTCAGAGAAGGTGCGTAACCGAGCAAGGAAGTCATTTTTTTCAAGGTGTTCTGGCACGCGGCAAAGGTAACACCCTGGTTAGATAGACCATCAATACGTGAGTGATTTGAGTTTTCCTTGAATAGCAGTCTCAGGCCGGGGCCAAAGGTCACAATTTCGATGTCGACTTTATCCGGACCATAATGCTTAATCAGATTGTTGGCGACATTGAGTACTAATGTCTGTTTAGACGGATCGTTATCGCTGAGTTGCAACACAATGCGTTCTTCTGCAAAAGGTTTCGATTCGGGGGAGGCGTAGGCAAAGGATGTCCAGATCATGGACAGGAATAAAATAAATATTAGCTTCGGCTTATTCATCAAAGTCTCCTGGGTGATGACAATAGTCTGGGTAGGTAGAAATAATTCACCTTGGTAGATTGATGGTGGTCGATGTATATTTATTCCAAATAAATTAAATAAAAAATAAATGGAATAAATATGGAATACTTTGCATCTGCATTTATGGAGTCTACAAAAATGAACGACATAAGTAGTTATGAATATTTTTAAACTTGCATGTATGGATCGTTTTACCGCACGTCAGGTTAAGGCCTGTCGGGATCGGTTATATCGTTTAGCCTATTCCTGGTGTCATGATCCGATGTTGGCCGATGATCTGGCGCAGGATACCTTGTCAAAGGCAATGCAAAAGATGGATCAATTAAGAAATAAGGACTCGATGGACGCCTGGTTATTTACCATTTTAAATAATCAGTGGCGAGAATACCTGAGACGTAATCGGCCCTGTGAAGATATTGATGGCCTGGTGTACATGCATGAAGATACGCCAGAAGTTGTCAATATGCAGCTACAGACAGTGGACCGTGTACAGGCAGTCATCGCTGAGTTGCCGCTGGCGCAGCGTCAGGTTATCTCTCTGGTGGATATTGAAGGTTTATCATATATGCATGTATCAGAAGTGTTGAGTATACCAATGGGTACGGTCATGAGTCGTTTAAGCCGTGCCAGAAAGAATTTACAGGAAAAACTTACGAAAAAAGATCAGTTGTCTTCGTCAGTACGACTGAGGAGTGTGAAATGAAGCTGCAGTATTCAGATGAAATTATCAACGCTTTTGTTGATGGTGAGCTGGATGGTCATGAAAGAAACAAATTTAAACAGGCGATGCTGGATGACGGTGAACTGGCAGCGCAGGTTGAGCTGGTCTGTGGGCTTAAAAAATCAGTAAAACAGAGTTATGCCGATATACCCTTACCCGGTCGTGAGGAAGATAGTCAGTTTAAGTCATCCCGTTCTGTATTCTGGAATGCTACAGCGGCTGCGTTATTGATAAGTATTGGCGTGTTGTGTGGCTGGCATCTGAACCAGAGTGTTTCATCCTCAGCACTGCTGACACAGCAGGCAGCTATCAATGGTGTGCAGCTTAATCCTGTTAATTTTGAGCAAGCGGGTAAGGTTGTTCTGCATGTCTCCAGCTCAAACCCGGATAAACTTCGTAATACCCTGGAACAGGTCGATAAAATCATCGAACGTTTCCAGTCTAATCACTTGCCGTTTCAGGTTGAGGTAGTGGCGAATGCCGGTGGTCTTGATTTACTGCGCGATGATGTTTCGCCCTATCGCGACCGGATCATGAGCATCATGCAGACCTATGACAATGTGTCTTTTGTAGCATGTAGCAATACGATTGATAATTTGGTGAAGCAGGGTAAAACCGCACCGCCACTCATATCAAATATCAAAACTGATATGACAGCGGTCGATCAAATTGTTAAGCGATTACAGCAGGGCTGGATGTACGTAAAAGTTTAGGCGTACATATTCTTATAAGTAACGGTTAATATTAGTTACTACTCAAAGACTATGCGCTCACAGCTTGTTGACTAAATAGCTGATGGCAGTACTCGCACACGTTGGTGATCCATTGATTCCAGGGGCTGTAGGGTGCTGCAATCAGCATGTCGAGTGTTTCGATATCGCTAGCTGACAATATGCTGTTCTGAGGTAAGTTGTCCAGATTAATGCTGGACTTTAATTCATCAAAACGCCATTTCAGATAATGGCTAAACAGATAACAGGCATTTTGCGCATCGGCTGTTGATGTATCTTCCGTGTTGGCCATAGTCTGGTCGAAATCAATTATTTCATTGATCAGTTCATTAATGTCATTCATTTTCATACTCCCTCACCTACATATATATTTTATGCCGATAGCCGTATTTTTGAATGTCTCAGAATGCTGAAATATGTGTCAGAAAAACCTTACAGGATTAGTTAATGGTTAATTGTTAATGGTTAATGGTTAGTGGTTAGTGGTTAGTGGTTAGTGGTTAGTGGTTAGTGGTTAGTGGTTAGTGGTTAGTGGTTAGTGGTTAGTGGGCAGTGG
>JBFFSQ010000252.1:0-4016 GCA_041572275.1 Gammaproteobacteria bacterium | reverse complement strand
GCCTTTTCTGCTAAAATCCGCCGCCTTGTTACCCCCAAAGCCAGAGGTTGTCATGTTTCAGTTAGGTTGCCAAAACCGCGTCTGTTTCCAGAATGAAATTCTATCCGGTCTTACGGTCGCACTGGCGCTGGTTCCTGAGGCTGTGGCCTTTGCCTTCGTAGCCGGTGTTGATCCACTGGTGGGCTTGTATGCGGCATTTATGGTTGGCTTGTTAGCAGCAAGTTTTGGTGGTCGTCCAGGCATGATTTCCGGTGCAACCGGTGCCATGGCCGTGGTGATGGTGTCGCTGGTCGCTGATCATGGTGTTGAGTATTTATTCGCCGCGGTGGTGCTCACGGGTATCATTCAGATTACGGCTGGCGTTCTCAAATTGGGTAAATTCATCCGCATAGTGCCTCATCCCGTGATGTTGGGCTTTGTCAACGGTTTGGCTATTGTCATCTTCCTGGCCCAGATCCAGCATTTTCAGGTGGAGGGTGTTGATGGGGTGAAGGAGTGGATGTCGGGTCAGCCCCTGGCGATTTTTGGTGGTCTGATATTGCTGACCATGGCCATTATTCATTATCTGCCCAAACTGACTACAGCTGTGCCCTCATCACTAGCAGCTATAGTCACCGTGTCACTACTGGTGATTGGCCTGAATATCGATACTAATACGGTGGGTGATCTGGCTTCGATTGAAGGTGGTTTTCCAAGTTTTCATATTCCAGCTGTTGAGTTCAGCCTTGAGACTCTGATGATTATCCTGCCATATTCTGTGATTCTGGCTGCGGTAGGTTTGATTGAGTCTTTGTTAACCCTGAGTCTGATCGATGAAATTACCAATACCCGTGGTCGTGGTAATCGTGAATGTGTCGGCCAGGGGATTGCCAACACGGTGACCGGTTTCTTTGGTGGCATGGGCGGCTGTGCCATGATTGGCCAGAGTATGATTAACGTCAACTCTGGTGGTCATCAGCGTTTGTCGGGTATTGCTGCTGCTCTGTTTCTGTTGATGTTTATTTTGTTTGCTTCTAGTCTCATCGAGCAGATCCCTATGGCGGCTCTGGTAGGCGTCATGTTTATCGTGGTGATGGGTACATTTGAGTGGTCCAGCCTGCGCATTATGGGCAAGATACCAGCTCACGATGCCTTTGTACTGATACTGGTATCGGCTGTCACAGTGGCCACGGATCTGGCGATCGCTGTTGTCGTTGGGGTAATAGTATCGGCCCTGGTATTTGCCTGGGAACATGCCAAGCATATCAATGTAAAAAGCTATATTAACGATTTTGGTATTCGCATCTATGAGCTGAATGGTCCTCTGTTTTTCGGTTCGGTTAAGAATTTCAGGGATTTATTTGATCCTGAAAATGATCCGCAGGAAATCATTATTGAATTCCAGAATTCACGTGTTGCCGATCATTCAGCTATAGAAGCGATCGATAATTTAGCTGAGCGCTATATAAAGGCGGGTAAAACCCTGCATTTTCGACATCTGAGTCCTGAGTGCCGTGAGTTACTGAAAAATGCGGGTGATCTGGTGGAAGTGAATTTAATGGAAGATCCCACCTATCATGTGGCTGATGATCAGCTGTCCTAAGTCGACATAAAAAAGCCCGTTGCTACGGGCTTTTTTTGATTCTTAACTACTAATGTGGAAAGGGGATATGTGCCTGGATATCTTTGGTATCGTGACGGACCAGGTTTTTGTCAATTTCTCTGACCACATGCTTAATCGTCTCAGCACTCAGTTGTTTACGTAAATGGCCCAGGAAAGCTGGTGGAGACATGATGATAAGTTTGGTAAATAAGCCCTTGATGCGTGCAGCATCCAGATGTCCGCCTATGGTCTTGGCAAATTCAATGCTTTCATGATCTTTAATGGCCGACTGGTTACCCATTTTGTGACTACCATGTCCATGACTGTCATGGGTACGACCGGGTAAGTCTGAAGTTAAATCCTGTTCATGTAACCGGGACGGTGTGTGAGCGAAACCTTGAAGTTCTTTGAGGGGCTTTTGTTTGCTTTCCAGTTCAAAAATTTTTGCACGACTGCTTTCAGCGACGACAACCCATGTTTTTAGCATCTGTGTGCTCCTGTTGTTAGATTAATGGCGAATAGGGAAAGAAAATTCTCCTTACAGTACAGAATTATTAATGGATACTTAATATATAAAGCCAGCAGCACAATATTCATAATCAAAATAATTTATGAAGCCAAGGGATATGTTCGATTCCATATAATTGATTTATAGTTGAGCCGCTTTTGTCCGATGCTATTTCCATGTTAACCACGTAACTACTTGTAAAACCTCAGTATTTTTATGTGTACTCTAATGGTTAGCTAAAAAACTCTTAACTTCACTATATAAATTGTATTTTGTCTGCATGGTCTCAATCATTGCACCGACTCCTTAGATTATTTGGCAAGCATATTGCTATTAATAGATCATCTTCAAACCTGTTAATTTAACCTATTGCCCCTCGGAGCTTTGTATATGTCTGATTCTACCCATACAACCTGCCCTTATTGCGGTGTGGGGTGCGGTGTTTTGGTGCAATATGATGGAGACGATGCATTAATTAAGGGCAGTCCTGAGCATCCGTCCAATTTGGGGCGCTTATGTTCCAAGGGCGCGGCACTGGGTGAAACCTTATCGCTCGATGAGCGGGCATTATTCCCAAAGGTCAATGGGGCGCAGGTGGGCTGGGATGCAGCACTTGATCAGGTAGCGGACAAGTTCAGGCAGGTGATCGATGAGCATGGCCCGGATGCCGTGGCATTCTATGTATCTGGGCAGTTGCTGACAGAGGATTACTATGTCGCCAATAAACTGATCAAGGGCTTTATCGGCAGTGCCAATATCGATACCAATTCGCGATTATGCATGTCTTCTACGGTGGCGGGTTATAAACGCGCCTTCGGTTCCGATACTGTGCCCTGTAGTTATGATGATTTAGATCGCACCAATCTAATTGTACTGGTGGGCAGCAATACGGCCTGGTGTCATCCGGTTATTTATCAGCGAATCAAAAAGGCTAAAGCCAATAATCCGAGTCTGGATGTTGTGGTTATCGACCCACGGCATACAGCTACCTGTGAAATTGCTGACAGCCATCTGCCCATTCGTTCGGGCCAGGATGCCGTACTGTTTAACGGACTGCTGGTTTATCTCAATGATCATGGCGAAATTAATAAGCTGTTTGTTGAAAACTGTACACAGGATCTGGAACAGACGCTGGAAGCCGCCTATGAGTCATCACCGAATGTAGCGGTAGTGGCAGAGCAATGTGGATTGAGTGTAGAGCAGGTGGAAGCTTTTTACAGCATGTTTGCCCGAAAGGAGAAGGTGGTGACGGTGTTTTCCCAGGGCATCAACCAGTCCAGCTCAGGTACCGATAAGGTCAACAGTATTATCAATTGTCATCTGCTTAGCGGTCGAATTGGGCGTCCGGGTATGGGGCCGTTTTCGATTACCGGTCAGCCGAATGCCATGGGTGGTCGTGAAGTCGGCGGTTTGGCTAACCAGCTCACGGCTCATATGGAACTGGAAAATCCGGAGCACCGCAATCTGGTTCAACAGCATTGGAATTCACCGGTGATTGCGGACCGTGCAGGTTACAAGGCAGTGGAGCTTTTTGATGCGGTGCTGGAGGATAAAGTGCGTGCTTTGTGGGTCATTGGCACGAATCCAGCGGTGAGCATGCCCAATAACCAACGAGTCCGGGAAGCTTTGGATCATTGTGAATTTCTAGTTGTCTCAGATTGTGTTGAAAATACCGATACCACGGCTTATGCCCAGGTGTTATTGCCGGCTACAACCTGGGGTGAACGCAATGGCATGGTCACCAATTCTGAGCGCAGAATATCGCGTCAGCGCGCGTTTCGTGAGGGGCCAGGAGAAGCCAGACCCGACTGGTGGATTTTGTCTCAGGTGGGGCAGCGCCTGGGTTACCAGGAGGCGTTTGACTACCAGTCACCGAGAGAGATCTTTGTTGACTATGCTGCACTGAGTGGCAAGCAAAATAACGGC
>JBFFSQ010000251.1:0-4033 GCA_041572275.1 Gammaproteobacteria bacterium | reverse complement strand
GTTAGCCCTGGCCCTGCCACAGCTAGCGCCCTGGTGGCTGACCACCATCGCCACAGCCTTCGCTATCGTTGTAGCCAAACACCTCTACGGTGGACTCGGTTTTAACCCGTTCAATCCAGCAATGGTCGGTTATGTTGTGGCTATCATTTCTTTTCCCAAAGAAATGACCCAGTGGGTGCCGCCGATCATGGATGGCAATACTTTACTTGGTTTTAGTGACACCCTGCGGGTCATATTGACTGGCACCTTGCCCCTGGGAGAAACCTGGGACAGCATCTCCATGGCCACCCCGCTAGACACGCTAAAAACCCAGCTCGGCCTTGAATTGAGTATTAACGACATCCGAGAGCACAGTGCCTATGGCCCCATGTTTGGAGCATTCGGAGGTATCGGCTGGGAATGGATCAACGGCCTGTTTCTCGCCGGTGGTCTCTGGCTGGCCTATATCCGTGTCATCGACTGGCGTATTCCGGCTGGATTACTGGCCGCACTGGTCATACTTGCGAATACTTTTGCGCTCTATGATTATTCCAGCTTCACTCCGCCCACCTTCCATCTATTCAGTGGCGGCATCATGCTGGGTGCATTTTTTATTGCCACCGACCCGGTAACCGCGAGCACCACTCCCAAAGGACGCTGGTTGTTCGGGGCCGGCATTGGGATATTCATATTTATCATTCGCACCTGGGGTGGCTATCCAGATGGCATTGCCTTTGCCGTACTGCTGATGAATATGACAGCGCCACTACTGGACTACTACACCATGCCCCGGGCCTTTGGTCATCGCTGGTCAGAGCTCCCACATCATAAACATGGTAGTGAACACGATGAATAATGCTAAACAGATACTGGTCACCGGTCTGTTGCTAATGATATTTGCTGTGATCGGTAGCAGCATGGTGGGTATCACCTATGAAAGTACAGCCGATCAAATCGCCGAGAATGAACGTTTAGCCATGCTTCGGAACCTTAATCAAATTTTGCCACATGGTAGCTACGATAACGATCTGCTCAAGGATACCCTGGTGCTTGATGCTGATGAGCGCCTCGGACAAAAACAACCGTCAACCGCCTATCTCGCCAAAACCAACAACACCATTACCGCCATCATTTTTTCCCCCATCGCACCGGATGGCTATAGCGGTGAAATCAAACTACTGGTTGGAATCAAGGTCGATGGCACAGTTGCCGGTGTGCGCGTCGTCAGTCACAAAGAAACACCAGGACTAGGCGACTACGTCGAAACCAGTCGGAGTGACTGGGTACTCGGTTTTACCGGCAAATCACTGCAATCACCGGGTGAACAGGGCTGGAAAGTAAAACGAGACGGTGGTGAATTTGATCAGTTCACCGGTGCCACAATTACCCCGCGCGCCGTAGTGAAAGCCGTGCACAATTCTTTGGTATACTTCAATATTCATAAAAAAAGTCTGTTAGGCACCACTAACAATGAGTGACATCAACTATAACGACATCAGCAAGAACGGCCTCTGGACCAACAATGTTGCGCTGGTTCAGTTATTGGGCCTGTGTCCCTTATTGGCAGTTACCGGCACTGTCATCAATGGCCTCGGGCTGGGTATTGCCACTCTATTAACACTGGTGCTATCTAACATCACGGTTTCCCTCATTCGCAACTGGGTTCGCCCTGAAGTCCGCGTACCCGTGTTTGTCATGATCATTGCTTCCATCGTCACCACCATCCAGTTATCGATGAATGCCTGGTTCTATGAGCTCTACAATGTCCTCGGTATTTTCATCCCACTGATTGTAACCAATTGCAGCATCCTCGCTCGTGCCGAAGCCTTCGCATCCAAAAACAGAGTTCTGCCTTCCGCTATTGATGGCCTGATGATGGGTGTAGGTTTTATGGTCGTGTTGGTTATTCTCGGTGGTATGCGCGAAGCGCTGGGCCGCGGCACCCTGCTTGCCGATGCCCACCTGATGTTTGGCGATATTGCTCGTAACTGGACCTTTACGCTTGTTGATGATTATTCAGGTATGCTACTGGCCATACTGCCCCCCGGAGCATTCATTGGACTGGGGTTGATTATCGCCATGAAAAATATCATTGATAGAAACTTGAAAAAACGCCAACCTAGCCCGGTCAGTGAGGATACAGAAACTACCGCTCAGGTAGCTACCTAGTTGTTATGAATCCACAAAAACGCAAAGAAATTTTTGCTCGACTAAAAGCTGAAAACCCCAAACCCACCACCGAACTTAACTACACCACACCGTTTGAACTGCTGGTGGCGGTTACCCTGTCAGCTCAGGCCACCGATAAGAGCGTAAACAAGGCCACTGATAAACTATTCCCTGTGGCCAATACTCCAGAGACCATCTACAACCTGGGTGAAGATGGCCTGAAAAAATACATCAAGACCATCGGCCTGTATAACAGCAAGGCTAAAAACGTCATCAAAACCTGCAAGCTATTGATCGACCAGCACAATAGCGTGGTTCCCGATGATCAGAATGCACTGGAAGCGTTGCCTGGCGTTGGCCGCAAAACCGCTAACGTCATCCGTAATACCGCCTTTGGCCACCCAACCATTGCTGTGGATACCCATATTTTTCGAGTCGCCAATCGCACCAAACTGGCACCGGGTAAAACAGTCCTGGAGGTCGAAAAAAAATTACTCAAATTCGTCCCCGAAGACTACAAACTGGACGCTCATCACTGGCTCATTCTGCACGGTCGTTATACCTGTGTGGCACGCAAACCCAGATGTGCTGCCTGTGTCATCGAAGACCTGTGTGAATACAAGAAAAAGGAAATCGAATGATTTTTGGCAACGACAGAAATCAACTCCGCAAGGCCTACGCCGATGCCTGGCACAAATTCCAGCAAAAGCAGACACTTACTCCACTGGAACAGCAAATTGCAGACGTCATCAAGGAACACCCGGAGTACCACAAAAACCTGACCGATATTGAGGCTGATTTCTTACCTGAAATGGGTCAGACTAATCCTTTTTTACATATGGGCATGCATCTGGGCCTGCGCGAACAACTCACTACCAATCGTCCTGCCGGCATCAGGGGCTGTTACCAGGCACTGATTGATAAACTCAAGTCCAGCCATGAAGCCGAGCACCAGATGATGGAATGCCTTGCTGAGGCCATGTGGATAGCCCAACGTCAGGGCACCATGCCCGATGAAAATGCCTATCTCAACTGCCTGAAAAAACGTGCAGGACTATGATAAAACACGTTTCTGTTAAACAGGCCAAGAACTTTTACTATCAGTGATTGTCAACCTGTGCGTTAACAGGCTAGACTCCAGAATCCGGTTTTAAACCAACAATTACAGGTACATAAAGATGACTCATTTCTTCAATAAATCCCTCATTGCGGCATTAAGTTTTCTGCTCATAACTGTTGCGGGCACAGCCCAGGCCACTGACAACCCATTCGGCATCAGTGCCACTGCTGACCAGGTGCAACTGGCTGGCAATGAAGGTAAGTGTGGTACGGGCAAATGCGGTGACAGTAAATGTGGTGGCTCGATGAAAAAAGAGAGTAAAGACAATAACGGCAAGTGCGGTGAAGGCAAATGCGGTGCTTCGATGAAAAAAGAGAGCGAAGACAATAATGGCAAGTGCGGTGGCTCCGAGAAGAAAGAGAGCAAATGCGGCTCAGGCAAATGTGGTGGCCAATAAAACCGCTTAGCAACAACACTTAAAATAAAAAAGCCCTGACTATTCAGGGCTTTTTTTTCAGATGAACTCTCAGCTTTGAATGCATCTAAACTAATATATTTAAACAACAGCTATTCATACCCAGCTCTAAAACGATAATCATAGACCCAGTTAGCTTTCACATGATTTGTGCTTAGTCTATACACCAACGAGGTCATGCAATGGACCAGACATCTTTCTTGCTCAGTGTCATGGAATTCATGTCCATCCTGTTCATCATGGTCGTGGGCTCCGCTCTGTTGGTCATTGTCATCATTTATATTCTCGATCGGATTCAGACCACACAGGCTATTCGACGCAACTACCCGGTCATTGGTCGATTTCGTTAT
>JBFFSQ010000250.1:0-4111 GCA_041572275.1 Gammaproteobacteria bacterium | reverse complement strand
TGGTCCGGATGCGGCGGCATTCTATGTGTCCGGGCAGTTACTGACAGAGGATTACTATGTTGCCAATAAGCTGATAAAGGGTTATATCGGCAGTGCCAATATTGATACCAATTCACGATTATGCATGTCTTCTACAGTGGCGGGCTATAAGCGTGCTTTCGGTTCGGATACGGTGCCCTGTAACTATGATGATTTAGATCGCACCAACCTGATTGTACTGGTGGGTAGTAATACGGCCTGGTGTCATCCGGTTATTTATCAGCGAATAAAAAAAGCTAAAGCCAATAACCCGAGTCTAGATGTTGTGGTGATTGACCCACGGCATACGGCTACCTGTGAAATCGCGGACAGTCATTTGCCCATACGTTCGGGCCAGGATGCCGTGCTATTTAACGGCCTGCTGGTTTATCTGAATGATCATGGCGAAATTAATAAGTTGTTTGTTGAAAACTGTACACAGGACCTTGAACAGGCACTGGAAGCCGCCTATGAGTCATCACCGAATGTGGCGGTAGTGGCAGAACAATGCGGATTAAGTGTTGGTCAGGTGGAAGCCTTTTACAGTATGTTTGCCCGTAAAGAGAAAGTGGTGACGGTGTTTTCCCAGGGCATCAACCAATCCAGTTCGGGTACCGATAAGGTTAACAGTATTATTAATTGTCATCTGCTTAGCGGTCGAATTGGGCGTCCGGGTATGGGGCCGTTTTCAATCACCGGTCAGCCAAATGCCATGGGAGGGCGTGAAGTCGGTGGTTTATCTAACCAGCTCACGGCTCATATGGAACTGGAAAACCCGGAGCACCGAAATCTGGTGCAGCAGCATTGGAATTCACCGTTTGTTGCGGATCGTGCAGGTTACAAGGCAGTGGAGCTTTTTGATGCCGTGCTGGAGGATAAAGTGCGTGCCTTGTGGATCATTGGCACGAATCCGGCGGTGAGCATGCCGAATAACCAACGAGTCCGGGAAGCTCTGGATCATTGTGAATTTCTAGTTGTGTCTGATTGTGTTGAAAATACCGATACTACAGCCTATGCCCAGGTGTTATTACCGGCTACAACCTGGGGTGAACGCAATGGCATGGTGACCAATTCGGAACGCAGAATTTCGCGTCAGCGTGCGTTTCGTGATGCGCCAGGCGAAGCCAGACCTGACTGGTGGATTTTGTCTCAAGTGGGGCAGCGCCTGGGTTACCAGGAGGCGTTTGACTACCAGTCTCCGAGAGAGATCTTTGTTGACTATGCCTCACTGAGTGGCAAGCAAAATAACGGCTCGCGGGATTTTGATATTTCAGCATTATCGGACCTGGATGATAAAGCGTATGAACAGTTCCAGCCCTTGCAGTGGCCGGTGACCTTTAGTCATCCGTCGGGTACTGCACGCATGTTTGAAGATGGCCAGTTCTATACGGATAATGGGAAGGCACGCTTTGTTGCCGTAGCACCCAGAAAACCCGCTAATCTACCGTGCACTGAATATCCTTTGATACTCAATACCGGCCGTATACGCGATCAGTGGCATACCATGACACGTACCGGTAAATCTCCTCGTTTGTCGACTCATGAACCAGAGCCATTTATACAGATTAATCCCGAAGATGCTCAACTCTACCGTATTGAAGATGGTGAGCTGGTCAGGGTAAGCAGCCAGTGGGGAGAGGCAGTTTTTCGTAGTCGTCTGAGTCATGATGTGTCTACAGGCATGGTGTTTGCACCCATGCACTGGAATGATCAGTATGCGGGTAATGGAACAGTGGGCGCCGTTGTAAACTCAGACAGAGACCCTTATTCAGGGCAACCTGAATTTAAACATACACCTGTAAAAATCAGTGCCTGTCAGCCTACATGGTCTGGCTTTTTGTTGTCTCGACGCCGTTTTGATATGGCCGGTCAGGGCTACTGGAATTTGAGTAAAGGCCGTGACCTGTGGCGTTATGAAATTGCTGGTGATGAAATGCCGGATAACTGGGCTGAGCATGCACGGGGTTTATTGTGTGCACACGATGCAGATGTTGCCTGGAGCGAGTATTTTGATTCATCGGCACAAGTGTATCGTGCTGCGCGCATGGTAGGTAATCAACTGGAAAGTTGTATTTTTATCGGCCCGGATCATCACTTGCCTAATCGTGACTGGCTCATGGCTCTATTTGAGAAAGATGAGCTGAGTGAGCAGGAAAGGGCCTTTTTACTGTCTGGTCGTCCAGGTGAATCGGGTGAAGATGCGGGACCCAGTGTCTGTGCCTGTTTTGGTGTTGGCCGAAATACCTTGTTGCATGCCATCAAAGAGCAGGGACTGGCTTCGGTGGAGGCCATTGGCGAGGTGTTGCAGGCCGGAACTAACTGTGGCTCATGTATTCCTGAGCTGCAAGCTTTGCTTGATGATGGTCAGTAACTTGTCCACGAAAGAGGATGAAATATAGTAAAAATTGAGCCGGAGCAATGTTGGTCGTCGGTCGGTCCTGATATAGTAAAAATTATTAACCGATACGAAGACATGCAATGGACAGAGAAAAACATTGGCAAAAGATTTATAGCGAAAAAACCCCGCTGGAGGTGAGCTGGTTCCAGAATGAGCCGTCGCTATCATTACAGCTCATACAATCATCAATTGTGAATCGTAATGCCGCGATTATCGATGTTGGGGGTGGTGCATCACGCCTGGTTGATCATTTACTCGATGCCGGTTTCAATAATCTCGCGGTTCTGGATATTTCTGAGACGGCTATTAATCACACTCAGAGTCGATTGGGTGCCCGAGCTGACCAGGTCGAATGGTTTGTCAGTGACATTACCCAGTTCAAAGCAACCCGAAAATTTGATCTCTGGCATGATCGTGCTGTTTTTCATTTTCTGACTCAAGCTGAAGATCGACAACATTATTTGCAGAATATGCATCAGGCACTGGTATCAGGTGGACACCTGATTATTGCTACTTTTGCCATTGGTGGCCCGGAAAAATGCAGTGGTCTGGATATTGTGCAATATGATGAGCAGAAGATAGTCGCAGAACTGGGTGATGGTTATGAGTTACTCGATGTGCATCACGAACTGCATATGACGCCTGCAGAGAAAGAACAGCAGTTCAACTATTTTCACTTTAAAAAATTATAATAAAATCGATGCGCAATTTTATTGGTATCCAGCTTGATACCACGCCCCATAAGGAAAAAATCATTTCAGCCCTGGGTGGCTTCATCGGTATCTTTTGTATTCTGACCATCACGCAACAGTTTATAACTGAAACCTCTGCTGCCCTGGTGGTTGCGTCTATGGGGGCGTCTGCTGTTCTGCTGTTTGCTGTACCTCATGGACCCTTGTCACAGCCGTGGCCATTGATTGGCGGTCACGTTGTTTCTGCATGTATTGGTGTCAGCATCAGAATGCTGATACCAGACATGGTACTGGCTGCGGCTATGGCGGTAGGTATTAGTATCGGGGTGATGTATTACCTGCGCTGCATTCATCCACCGGGAGGAGCTACTGCCCTGGCAGCAGTAGTTTCAGGAGAGGATGTTTATGCACTGGGTTATCTGTTTGTGCTGACACCGGTGTTACTGAATGCGCTGGTGATTATGCTGACGGCATTTCTGGTGAATTACCCGTTTAAATGGCGGCGATATCCCGCTGTGCTGTCCGTGGAGCCAGTGCTAGAGACAGCAGGGGCGAAGTGCAAGCATAAAGATCTGGGGGTTATTCCACATCGTGATCTTGAATATGCGCTGAAGTCGATGAAGTCTTTTGCTGATATCAGCGAAGAGGAGCTGGCACTTATTTATCAGAAAGCGAGGCAGCATAATCTGGCCATGCATTTATCACGGGAAGATATCAAGTTGGGTTGTTATTACATTCACGGTCAGTCGGGTGGTGAAGGTGTGGTACGTCGTGTGATTGATGAGTCATCCGATGCAGATAGTCAGGACCTGCTGATATATAAGGTCATCACTGGCCCGGAACGACAGACAACGGCAACGACTACGCGGGAAGAATTTGCGCGATGGGCCAGACACGAAGTTGTGTTTGATGGTGAGCAATGGAATATTAAAACTTGATGATCTGGATGAGGATGGGGAAAGCTATTAGAAATAAGCCTGTCCCAGTCATTGGTACATGAGCA
>JBFFSQ010000249.1:0-4177 GCA_041572275.1 Gammaproteobacteria bacterium | reverse complement strand
CAACCCGGGAGCCACTAACGTACTGCGCTCCGGCGGCAAGAAAGCAGCTGCGATCACCCTGATTGGTGACATGCTAAAAGGCCTGATTCCAACCTTAATCGCCGTACTCATGCAGAGCCCAGATGAAGCTATAGCAGCCGCAGGGCTTTCCGCATTTCTTGGACACCTGTATCCACTCTATTACGGATTCAAGGGTGGCAAAGGTGTCGCCACTCTGTTAGGCGTACTCATCGGCAGTCAGTGGCTGGTAGGACTCGGCACCATCGTCATTTGGCTGATGATGGCCTTCACCTTCAAGTACTCCTCCCTGTCAGCATTAGTGGCTGCACTGTTTGCTCCGGTACTCATGTGGTTCACTACCGGATCACTTGTAATGAGCATCACCGCCAGTATCATGACCCTGCTCCTGTTCTGGCGCCACCGCCGTAATATTGCCAACTTGCTAGCCGGTAACGAAAGCAAGATCGGTTCTAAAAAAAAGAGTAATATTGAACCATAACAACCTGAGTGGAGTGATTCACATGAGACTATTCAGACGATTGAAACACACCGGTATTGCCTTCAGCCTGCTAGCCCTGTTAATTCTGCAACTGCAACCGCTGCATGCAGCGATGATCACCAATACTGAATTACTAGACACCCAGCAGCCGACCACAGTGGAACAGGTAACCAGCCAGCTGCATCGAGAACAGATCCGCCAGCAGCTGATTGATCTTGGGGTAGACCCGGCAACTGCCAGTCTGCGAATCGACCAGATGAGTCCGAGTGAAGTGGTCGAACTCAATGGCAAGCTGGAACAGCTACCAGCCGGGTCCAGCGTGGGTGGTGCACTGCTAACCATTTTTATTGTCCTGATAATCACAGACATGCTGGGCGCTACTGATATTTTTCCCTGGGTACAAAACATCAATAAAAATACCCAATGATTTTTCTGCAACGTGCCCGACGCTGGTCGGGCATAGTACTGCTGCTGATAATAAGTGGTTGTGCCTCGACACCACAAACTCTGCAATTACTCGACCATCCACCCAAAGTACGCCGCAGTGTCAATCTTGACCATGTCACATTTTTCCCACAACAAGCCTATCAATGTGGGCCGGCTGCTCTCGCCACTATCCTCGTCTCGCAAGGCATTCACACTCATCCTGACAAGCTCATCAGCAGCGTCTACATCCCCGAACTTAAAGGCAGCCTGCAACTTGAAATGATTGCCAGCGCCCGTAATCACGGTTTGCTGACATATAAACTCTCACCCCATATGCACGCACTCATTACAGAAATCAATGCTGGCCACCCAGTTCTGGTTTTTCAGAACCTGGCCTACAACTGGTGGCCACAATGGCACTATGCTGTTGCGGTAGGTTATGACCTTGACCAACAGGAAATACATTTGCGCTCAGGTACCTATAAAAACTATCGTATGTCCATGGCCACATTCGAACGTACCTGGCAACGCGCAAAGCACTGGGCTTATGTCATTCTGAAACCCGGCTTCATACCGGCCAGTGCAATACCACGAGCCTATATTGATGCTGCAATTTCACTTGAAAATGCGGGCTTTACGGCACAAGCTCTGACTGCCTTCCAGGCAGCCGGCCAGCACTGGCCCCAACATACAACAGTATTGATGGCGCTGGCCAATAGTGAATACAGTGCGGGCAACCTGGAGACAGCCCATGAAGTTTTACGCCAGCTCATACGCCATCATCCTCAACACGCCAATGCCTGGAATAACCTGGCCTTTATTCTCGCTGAACAGAACTGTCACAGCGCCGCCCTTAAAGCTATTCACTGTGCCCGACAACTGGCACCCGATAACCTGAATATTCAACACAGCTATGACCAGCTAAAACAGCTTTCCGGGACCGATATAGATTCCTGTACGACTGCCCAATGCCCTAAACCATAAACACCTGACATCGATTGATCACCGTTTACTGCTCACAATTGATCTCGATCTATCCGCAGACACCCAAGCAAAGCTACTATACATCGTACAAGTTCACCGCCCGAGGCACGCCATGACTACATCAACCATCACCTACCTCGCACTCGCTAGCAGCCTGTTGATGATCAGTGCCTGTTCACCACACCCTGGCTCAGCCACATGGCTGGCGACAGCCGATCAGTCAAGCGTATTCACTAAAATTGCTGTGCATTATGATGGCAAAGCCGATATTTACAGCGACAATCAGGATGACGCAATCAGGCGCTGCTTCTGGTCAGCAGTCAGCTCACAGTCCATCAACATGCACTGTATTGATGCCACCAATACAGAACATGAAGAAGATTTACAACTCACCGTCACCGACAGAGATCACGCCGAACTGACACAATCTAACACTATCATTGCCCGATTTTATCAACAGCAACACTGAAACATCACAAAACCATACACAAAAGCTGTCAGCCTCAGGAATTCAAGTCTTCAGTTATTTACATTAGTAAACAGCAGCTATATATTTTTTTGATTCAACTAAACATTCATAAGACAATGACAGAAAACAAATACGACAAGGTTATTAATGAAGCCCGTCGCCAGATGGACGAGCGTGAAAAAGGTTATCGTGAACAGGCACTTAAAATGTACCCCTGGATTTGCGGTCGTTGCAGCCGTGAATTCACTCGCCAGAATCTACGTGAGCTGACCGTGCATCACCGTAACCATGATCACGATTACAACCCTCCGGACGGCAGCAACTGGGAACTACTGTGTATTTATTGTCATGACAATGAGCACTCACGCTACATCGATCACCAGAGCGGCGGCTCCTCAACGGATCAGAACCAGAGCAACAATGCCACTTTTCAGCCGTTTGCTGACCTCAAGGCTCTACTTAATAAAGAGGAATAGTGCCTGCCGAAAAATTAGCATAGCCAAACAGCTACTCGCTACAGGAACCACAACTTATAGAGCTGCCAGTGTTTCCATCGGCCAACGCGCACGGGCATTGATCATCAGGGCCTCGTGCTGGCCGGCCTGCAGACGCAGACAACCAACATAGGCAATCATCGCGCCATTATCAGTACAAAATTCGACACGAGGATAAAACAGTTCGCCACCTTCCTTGTTCATCATGGCACTCAGTGCCTGCCTGAGGCGAAGATTAGCGCCGACACCACCGGCAACGACCAAATTTTTTATTCCCGTTTGCTGTACCGCGCGGCGACATTTAATTTTCAGGCTATCCACCACCGCATCCTCAAAAGCACGGGCTATATTCGCCTTGGTTTGTGAATTATCCCGCCCTTGTTTTTGCTCTTCCAACCAGGTGTTTAGCGTAAACGTCTTCAGGCCACTAAAGCTAAAGTCGAGCCCTGGACGATCTGTCATGGGACGGGGAAAGCGGTAAGCTGAAGCATCACCCTGCTCTGCCAGTTTCGCCAGTACCGGACCACCAGGGTAGCCCAGATCCAGCAATTTGGCTGTTTTATCAAAGGCCTCACCCGCTGCATCATCCAGACTCTCACCCAGAATCTGATACTGGCCAATGCCCTGCACTTCGGCCAACATGGTATGACCACCAGACACCAGTAAAGCAATAAATGGAAATTCCGGCGCAGGCCGCTCCAGCATAGGCGCCAGCAAATGACCTTCCATGTGATGCACTGCCACCGCCGGCACATCCAGTGCCATAGCCAAGGCCCTACCTGTCGAAGCGCCCACCATCAATGCGCCAATCAAGCCCGGACCCGCCGTATAGGCAACACCGTCGATATCATGCTTGCTGATACCCGCCTGGCTAAAAACCTGGTCAGCAAGAGGCAACAGATAGCGCACATGATCCCGTGATGCTAACTCCGGCACCACACCACCATATTCTGCGTGTAACTTCACCTGGGAGTGCAGAACATGACCCAGCAAACCCTGGTCAGAATCATAGATCGCCAGGCCGGTTTCATCACAGGAAGACTCTATTCCTAAAACTTTCATACGCATTTATTTTGGCAAATGTTAAAAAACTGATATAATCCCGCGGTTCTAGCCTGCACTTTTCAGCAAAATTGCTGATGATGCTAAGAAATGCAGGTTAAATTTATTGCACCGAATCTAAACAAATAGAGTGAGTATTCAATGCCACAAGTTAAAGTTAAAGACAACGAGCCCTTTGACGTTGCTCTTCGCCGTTTCAAACGTTCTTGCGAGAAAGCCGGTATTCTAACCGAAATTCGTCGT
>JBFFSQ010000248.1:0-4180 GCA_041572275.1 Gammaproteobacteria bacterium | reverse complement strand
ATTATTTACACTTGATATCATTAAATTGAGCATTTAAAAGACCTGATCCTACATCTCGCAGCCAAAAGAACTTTTCCAGGCTAGTTATATAGTCAATCATGAACCAGAATTCCAACTCAATAATTCCATGAATTATTTATGGTTAATAACGAATGCTATTCAGCAATTTCAATACATTAATGAACAAGCTATTTGATCGTGCACCAACAAAATTACAAGCCTCACTTTTTCACGAATTTTTCGTACGCAAAAATCACCAGCAACTCATCCTGTAGTCTTGTCCATTTGGCCAAGTCAAATTCCTCACTTTTGACTTAAAAATTGACTACTTGCCCAATAACCCGTTTTTTAAATACCCTGCAATTAGATAAGCCGGTTTTTTTAATTCTGGCTTACATCTTTCAAAAGAATATAAGCACGGTGGTTTATTAGTTTCTTATATACAAAAGCCATTCGACTCCCAGACCATTAACTATCCACTGACATAAATACATATGTTTGATACACATCAATAAAAAACAGACACTATTTGGTCATTGTAAAGATTACACATCCTAGTGTTTAACATCTTGAATGTGTGTTTTAAGCATCGTTTTTAACAGCCATAAATGATAACAGGCACCTATCATGAATACGCAAACCAACCACATCACGCGCGGGTTGTTTGCCATTGCCTTCATGTCTTTGCTCAGCCTGACCAGTTGTACAGGCGGCAGTGATGATGACAATAACTCTACAACTCAAAATACAGCACCGGTTGTTGATGCCGGTCCCGACCTGACGATTACACTCGCAGATAACGCCAGCCTTGATGCAACTGTCACCGATGACGGCCTGCCTCAGGGCAGCACACTGAGTTATAGCTGGACCATGGACAGCGGTCCGGGACTGGTCACGTTTAGTAACGAATACGCCGAAGATACCACTGCAAGCTTTTCTGCAATCGGTAGCTATACACTTAGACTGAGCGCTAGTGATAGCAGCCTCACGGGCAGCGACACAATTACAGTAACAGTCACAGCTATCACACCGTCTGCCATTCAAATGGGTATCTATGATGCCACCGTCGTCGAAGGTGCCAACGACCTGAATTTTCTTGTCGTGCTATCAGACACCAGCAACCAGCTCGTGACCGTCAACTACAACACCCGGAATGACCTGGCGATGGCGGGTGAAGATTACCAGGCCACCTCCGGCCAACTTAGTTTTAGTCCCGGCGAAACCCGGAAATCAATCAATGTGCCTGTCCTGATTAATAACGCCGTACAGGCAAGCACCAGTAAAAATATGCATCTGGAATTAAATAATGCCACTAACGCAAGCCTTAATAAGGCCATTGCTGATGGCATTATCATCGATAAAGACCAGATGCTAACTACCACCCTGTTTGTACCAGGCTGGTCACCGGCCGGTGTTTTTAACAATGCCGGCACCTGTTCAAATTGTCACAGCGCCAGTCCTGAAGGCGACACAACGGTAGTCATGCGCGATCCCATTACAGACCCCAATGGCACCGATGTGAGTCCAACATATCAATGGAATCATAGTGTCATGGCCCACGCCTTTGATGACCCCTACTACCAGGCTGCCGTAGAAGATGAAGTCAGTCACTTTCCTCACCTGGCCGGTTTTATCGAGGACACCTGCCTCACCTGTCATTCACCAATGGCACGCACCCATGCTCACCAGGCAGGCGTTGACCTGACCCAGGATAGCACTTGCCTCGATCCTGATGGCTGCTACCGCTTGAGCACAGCGATGGCACAGGATCATGCCCGTGAAGGCGTCAGTTGCACACTGTGCCATCAAATTCAGGATGACGGCACACTGGGTCTCGCCTCCTCATTTTCGGGTGCTTACCCCATTTCAGATAGCGCCATGACAATATATGGCCCTTACTCCGGACCGGTTGGTAACAACATGCTTAATCAAACAGGCTACACCCCTCAGCTGGGTAACCATATCCGTAGTTCTGTACACTGTGCCACCTGCCATACCCTGCACACACCAACCCTGAGTGCCGATACGGGTAACCCTACCGGACACATGTTCCTGGAACAGGGGCCTTTTTTCGAGTGGCAGAACAGCATCTACTTCACTGGCAATCCGCAGGAAAAACAATGTCAGGCCTGTCACATGGCGGAGCCCTCACCAGCCTATGCCAGCAAGATCGCCACCAGTCCAGCCGGTGCACCAAGCCGCACACCATTCGCCACCCACAGTATCGTCGGCGGCAACACCTATCTACTTGAACTCCTGAAAGACTATCGCGCTGTATTAGGAATCGATACGTCAACCAGCGAAACCGGTTTTGATGAAAAGATAACTGAGACTCGAACCCTGCTCGAGAACGAGACCGCCGAGCTGAGTATTGTCGCCACGAATGTGACATCTGATCGCCTGAATATTGATGTGCAGGTGAGCAACAGAACCGGACATAAACTGCCCACTTCCTATCCCAGTCGTCGAGTATGGATTCACCTCACTATCAGCAGCGGAGGCCAGGTCATATTCGAGTCAGGCAAACCTGATAGTCGAGGCTACATTTCTACCGATGTTAATCGACTGGCGGCCGATTGCATGGCATCAGAAAAACTCGAAGGCTTTAGCAATGACACCTGCCTGGAGCCACATCGTAATGTGATTAACCATCCATCACAGGTTGCCCTCTATGAGGCGGTACTGGGTGATTCAAACAACCACATTACGCATACCCTATTACTGGCCAACAGCTATCTAAAAGATAATCGTTTACCACCACAGGGGTTCACCAATAGCCGCGCCATCACGCTCGATCAACAAACTGTGCCCGTCGGCGTAGCGGGCGACCCCGACTTCAATTGTGTAGGAACATCAGAAGGTTGTGGTGCCGATACTGTTCACTACAGCGTACCAATCACCCAGCCTAATGCCAATTACATCATTGAAGCACGCTTGATATATCAGTCCATACAACCCGGATTTGTCGATGGTTTGCACGCCGATGGTGATCGTGTTAATCGCTTCAGAGTTATGTACGAAGAAAAACCACCGACGATTGAAGTACTGGCAACGGATTCAGGCGTGGTCAATTAATACACTTGGAATAAAAAAAGCCGAACATATGTTCGGCTTTTTTTGTTGCGCTATTTAAGCACCTGAACTTGATGAAGCTTATAACTTCATGACTCAGCAGTTAACCCTTATGGTACTCAACTACTTTCGCAACTTCATTTTTAGAACCCAGTACCACAGGTACACGCTGATGCAAATCGTTAGCATCAACATCCATGATGCGCTCATGTGCAGTTGAGCTTGCACCACCTGCCTGCTCAACGATGAAACTCATTGGATTGGCTTCGTACATCAGACGCAGCTTTCCGGCTTTAGAAGGATCACGGCTATCGAATGGGTACATGAAAATACCACCACGAACCAGAATACGATAAACCTCAGCGACCATAGAAGCCACCCAACGCATGTTGTAACGTTTACCTAAAGGACCATTCTCACCCGCCAGACAGTCTTCGATGTACTGCAGCATGGGCTCTTCCCAGAAACGTTTGTTCGCCATGTTAATCGCGTACTCAGTGGTGTCTTCTGGAATCTGGCAACCTTCAGTGGTCAGTACGAATTCACCGATGCTGTTATCCAGTGTGAACATGTTAACGCCCTGGCCAGTGGTCAGTACCAGAACAGTCGCAGGTCCATACACAACAAAACCGGCTGCTTTCTGCTCACTACCTTTCTGGTAGTAATCTTCCAGCTTAGGTTCGGCACGACAACCCATAGGCGCTTTCAATACAGAGAAAATAGTACCGACAGAAATATTAACGTCGATGTTTGAAGAACCATCCAGTGGATCGAACATCAGCAGGTATTCGCCGCGCTCAACCGCAGGCACAGTGATTGGGTCATCAACTTCTTCTGAGCCCATACCGGCAACCAGACCACTGAATTTCATGTGATCAACCATGATGTCATTGGTAATGATATCCAGCTCTTTCTGAGTTTCACCCTGAACGTTTTCAGAACCGGCAACACCCAGAACACCAGACAGCTCACCACGGCTGACAGTCGCTGCAATTTCTTTACAGGTAATGCTAACTTCGTGGATTAATTCGATAAGATCATATGGCAAATCAACACCGGCACGTTTTTCGTGCAGCAGGAATTGCTTGAGTTTCATACCTGTAGTCAT
>JBFFSQ010000247.1:0-4208 GCA_041572275.1 Gammaproteobacteria bacterium | reverse complement strand
GCACAACATCCACGAATAAAAGCAGAAGCCGGACGCATCAAACTGGAATATTTACAGTTCCTGGAACTGGAAGTTTTCACTCGCTTTGGTGCAAGACTGGAAGCCACCATGGAAGCCACCATAGAACATGGAAAAATATTACGTGAAATACTCAAACAGGACCGACTATCGCCCAAACCCATTGAATCCCAACTGGCCTGGTTAATCGCTTTTAATGACGGCCTGCTTGACAATGTCGACGCACTACAGTTAACCACTTTACTCGGGATACTTGAGACGCGCACCAGTATGTCTGCACTGACTCTGAACAGTCCACGTGAACAATGGCAGGCCGCGATAAACGACTGGTTGAACAAAAACCAAAAGAGCGAGTCATGACTCGTCGCCACGAACTCGACATTCACCGCCACAAACTTCATGAAATCAGAAACATCATGTATTCCATGAAAACACTGGCTGTCATGGAAACACACAAACTGGATCGTTACATTAAGGCGCAGTTAGCGACATCAACCACCATTCAAAATATGGCTGCTGACTTCCTTCATTTTCATCAAAATGTATTGCCTGAAGTTGAACCAACATCAAATATTGTTTTACTTTCAGGTTCAGAGCGAGGATTTTGTGGCAACTACAATGAACGCTTGATTCAAAAACTGGAGCAATTTACCACTAGCACCTTAATTTCAGATACCACCTTGATTGTAATTGGTCACAAACTTCATTCTATTTTAAAAGATAGTGATCACAACATCCTATTTATTGAAGGCGCTGACGTTGCTGAAGACATTGTCAATGTCGTGGAAAATATTGCACACAGCCTGGCCAAATTTCAAAAAACCGCATCCTTATATGCCATATACCATAATACCCAACATGAAGAATTGATCATAGAAAAACTACTTCCATCTTTCCAGGAAATACCCGACAATACTGTTAACTTTACTACTCCGCCAATATTAAATTTAAAAACCACCGACTTTTTCCTCGATCTAACTGATCACTACCTATACAGCGCGCTGCATCGAGTTCTGTATGTTTCGCTAATGATTGAAAATCAGCATAGAGTTTCACATCTGGAAAATGCAACACATCATCTAGATAACAAAACAGATGAACTGAGTCGCAAAAGTAATGTATTACGTCAGGAAGAAATCATTGAGGAAATTGAAGTTATACTACTTAATGAATCCATCAGTTAAATAAAGCGACATTCAGTTAGCATGATATTTACCGGACTTTATCTTTCATCCTTACCTATCTTGTGATCGTTTCGATATTCCTACCAGCCTTTCTCAGTTATGATAGACACCAACATTTCATTATCCTAGAAACAGTATTATTCAGCAAATCACACTATACTTGTCGAATAATGCATTCGACTGAATTTTGAATTATCCGCATGATAAAATATATCTTCATTTACCTGAGTCTTTTTTCTTCTTTAGCCCTCGAGGCAAAGGAAACAGTCTGGGAACTGGGCGCTGGCGTTACTGGCATCAATCTTCCCCTGTACCCGGGCTCGTCAGAGAATAAAAATTACCTGATCCCTTTTCCCTATTTACGTCTACGCTCGAAATATTTTGAAATTGATGATGGCATGCGTGGTTTTTTATATGAATCCCCTGACTTACGCCTGAACATCAGTGCTGACCTGGGTGTACCGGTTAACAGTGCCGATAGTCGTCTACGTACCGATATGCCTGATCTCTTAACCGCATTACAAATCGGGCCATCACTGGAAGTTGTCTTTGCCGGTGGTCGAACCCAGACCTATGAATTCAGACTGGAGCTACCAGTACGAACAGCCCTAGCCTCTGATCTGAAAGAAACTGACAACCTGGGCTGGGTGATTGAACCACGCATCACCTATGAAACTTTGCGCCCATTTAAGACTGGCTGGGCCTATCAGATCAGTACGGGTTTCAAATATGCAGCGGCCGATTATCATCGTTACTATTATGATGTACCGGCTGCATACGCCACACCTGAACGTCCCTTTTATGAAACCGACTCAGGCTACAGTGGTTTTTTTATGGACCTGGTCAACAACTGGCGCACAGGTGACTTTACCTATTTCGTGTTTATACGTTACCAGAATCTGAATGGTACTGTTTTTGAGGATAGCCCATTGGTCGAGGACACGAATTATTGGGGACTTGGCGTGGGGATGGTGTGGACTTTTATGGATAGTCGGAAGTAGGTTTTACCGTGTCACACGTTAGAGTGTAATCGACATGAGTTGTCTTATCTGAATTTTTTATCCTCTGTGTGAACTGGTGATACGCTATTAAATCATTTAGTGAATATTATAGCTTTTAGTTCTTACATGCCTTGGGTTTCGCCCGCTGGCGAGTTACTTCTTTGTCTACAGCGACGAAGAAGTAACCAAGAAAACGCCGCCCCAAAACAGCTTGCCCTGCGGGTGCCCTCGCATTGAATACACTCTGTAAGAAATTGTTTACTAAGATTTCAAAGCTGCATTCTTGTGCCGGGTCGTTTTGATTCGCTTCCATGCTCAACAAAACTAAATCCGCCTTCCCTGGCGGATTTACCCTCTTGTGTACAATGCTCGGCAAACTGTAAAGGGAAAATAGAAGCACAAGCGGGAGAGCTTTTGACTTTTCCCCCATTGAGCAAGCAGAGGAGTGAGTGATTTATGTGGAGCTTTCTGCGAGGATGTTTGAACAAACAATCGCTTTCTATTGTTTGTGAGTCCCGCAGCAGCCACATCAATTGCGAATGACGATGGTACCCTCATAGCTTTTTATGAGGGCTTGCGGCTCGGGGTGGCATTTTGTTGCCTACTTATTTGTTGCTATAGACAAATAAGTAGGTCGCCAACAGGCGAAACACACGTCACAAAAGAAACAGCAAACTACACGTACAATTACGGTTGAGGTGATAAATAAGCTTCCAACTCAACTTCATCAGCTATACCCACTGGGTTATTACTGGTGTCTGCTTTATCTACAATCTTTACGATACTGCGACTACTACCTATCTTGGCAATAAAAGCAGCATGATCAGCTAATATGTTGTCATCCGAATCTTGATAGCTGGTAGCACTATCAACTGGAAAATCAATCCCAAGAACAGATACCGTAATATCAGTGCTCTGAGCAGTCACCTCACCCTGTAAAACAATATCTTCCGGAACACTACGCTTAACATAACTTGCGATAATTGTACCCGGGTTATTGCTATCCTCTAGGCCACTTACTTCGACAAAATCTGTATCTGTCAAAAGAGCAAGTGAAAAAGGCTCAACAGATGAAACATCGTCTTCAAACTCTGTTGCACTATCCGTTATCACAGATACAAACCCACCGGTTTGGACTTGTACTGTAAAGCTATCTGTAGCTAAATTAATACTGACAATCGGCGCGTGAACTTCAGCCTCACCATCTTCAAGCTCGATCTCAGTAGCAACCAGAGCCCCACCTGTTATACTGCCTTCCACTTCAATTTGCATACCCTCAGCCAGAACCAATGACGCTGGAATACGTGTTGCACCAGAAGCATCAACGGGAAAACCATTGATATCAAAATCATTATCTGCGGCATAACGTGTAATATAACCTTCAATACTGACTTCATCCCCTTCATCACCAAAGCTATTATCTTCCGCTTCGACATCTGTTGCATTAATCAGGTTGCTACCGCTATCGTAGGCACCCTTCACCTCAACATAAAGACCATTACTAATGCCGCCACTGGGCAAGCTAATGGCATTGAAAGCATTAACATTTACGCCATTAATCGTGAAAGTCTTATTGATAGAGTCATAGACAGTTACAACACCCTTAATTTCAACATTACTAGATGGTGATTTACCTTCAATACGCGTGGCTCGTAGCACAACGTTATTATCGAAATAACCACTGATTTCGATCACGTCATCTTCAGCAATAGATGCAAAGCTCGATCCACCTTCAAATACAGTCACTCCATCGGTGATCTGTACATTTGTATTTAATACTGTGAAGGTTTTATTACGACTATCAACGGATACTATGCTTCCAGTAGCAATAGGACCTTCCAACACATCTTCATAACGAATACTGGTGGCTGTACCTGTCACGCCATCCGCATTAATAGTCCCGTTAACAGTCACCACCATGCCCAGCCCAAGATCACCCTGAGTGGCTAAAGTATTATCCTCAACCTCAAAACTGGCTGTATCGGTTTCATACTTCACACCATTC
>JBFFSQ010000246.1:0-4326 GCA_041572275.1 Gammaproteobacteria bacterium | reverse complement strand
TTCAGATGAGTTTTTACACTGACCCTAAATACTCTATTGACTGTGAGAAAAGAATTCCGGGGCAAGGCCTGACACCATAGTATTTATGAATTAATTATATTTAAAGGAGTATTACGTGACAAATCCTTATAAAGGACCAGATTCCAATGTAGATGTAGAAGTTCAAACCACTGTACCAAAAACAGCATGGAAAGTATTTTTCTGGATACTCCTGCTCCTTGAAACATTATCATTAATATCAATGTTCTATGATTCTGAAGAAGAATTGCTTATTAATATACTTGAATTAGTAATTTATTCTTTTATTCTTATTGGTATTTATGGTTTTGTATACAATAAAAGAATTTTATACAGAAAATTATGGGCTATATTTATACCCGTTGGAATTATTTATGATCTATATACGGTGACCACGATTGAGTTAACTACTGTGGACACAATGATGGAGTTATATATAGTATTCGGAATAATAATTATAATATTTTTGCCAATGTCATTCTTTCAATACATGGCTTTATATAAGTACAGTTTCAAGTCAGTGAATATATGGTCTTGATATATTCATTATAAGCAGGTCTTACTACTGGTATTCCAAACAACTAAGAATCGCAAAACCGAGGGATATAATGAGAAAAATAGCAATGACAATAATGCTGCTTGCATTATTAAATAGCATGTCAGGATGTAAACTAAGCGATGAGATTGAATCAATTTCTGAATTCAAGAGTAGCGAAAAAATATGGATTTTCTCTCAGATTAATGTTAATCGCAAAAACAACAAAATCGAAGAATATTTCTATTATGGCCAGATTAAAAAGTCGTTGTATGAAAAAATAAAAGCACAAAAAATCAAACACGGATTTTTTGCAATAGAGAATGTACGATACTGGACAACTGACAACAAGATCGCTGCATTTAGTGACGATATGAGTTCAGGTGAACTATTATTTAGAATAGAAGATATACGAAAAATAGAATTGCAGAAATCTGGTCCGGTAATCGGGTATAAATATCCTGATGAATAAGTGCGGACATATGGGGTCAGAGTAAAAACTTTTCATAAAAGGTGCCGCGATCATAAAAGGCGCCGGAGAGATTAAAAAATGATCAATTTTAAAAGTCGGTTAGCAAACAACCCCTCCGGGACCTTTTTAATGAACAGAATCAACCTTTTATTGTTAATTGTCGTCTTAGTGAGTTGTAGTAAGACACTAGATATTCAATTAGAACCTGAAGTGAAAGTGTTTCTTAGCAATGATACCGAGCAGATAATAAGTCTCACTCAGAAAGATGAAGCATATGTGGTTCTCAATGAATGGTTACATGAGAACAGATCAGATTGGCATGCTACTTCTGGTCGTTACCCAGGTGGCGTGTATGTAAAATCTGGAAACTACGGTATTCAAGTCACTGAATCACACGTAGTTATTTACTCAACAGCAAGCAATGAAACAAAAGCATTATATATTCAGGCAGTTGAAAAAGGTGAGCTAAGTATAATAAGTAATTTTGGACAATAAACTCTTAAATAATTGGTAATAATTGGGGGTCAGTGTAAAAACTATCACCATATTTAAATAAGTTTTTTACACTGATCCTAAATACTCAATAAATATCCCCATATCCAGCCTGAGCCGCCATATTCAAAACATCAGTAAACTATTGATTTTTAGACCTTATTTTTCGAACAATCATAAATCCCTATTATATTGATAAGAATTAACATAAATGAGCCTCTATTGTGTTAAAAATAAATAAAGGAATGTTTTAAATTATTAATAAATAAAGGAATATATGGAGATGTAGATGAAGCGGTTTCTTCATATATTATGGCTGTGTCTTTTTTCACTTTTTATTGTCGCCTGTTTTCATGACCATGACGACGGTATTGGCTGGGTAACCATCACTCAGCCAACCACCGCAAGTACCTATACTACCGATAATGACACTATTGTTATTTATCTTGCTGGCGATGTGTTCACCTCACCCGAGGCAAGAACAAGAGAAAGGACGGTTTGTAACTGTGTGGGCTGGGAATGTCTGTTTTATATGGATTATGTCACCTGCACAACAGAGACTTATTATGATTCCGCTGTCACCATCACGGTGACTAATGAGACCAACGGTTATCGGTCCGAGTTCACTGCACCAGGTTCATACTGGTCTAGTGATATGCTGCTTGTTCCCGGAAGAAATGTAATTAACGTACGCGCAGAAGATACCCAGGGTAATTCGGGTGTGGATCAGATTGTTATATATAGCGTCGATACCACGCCACCGACTGTTTTATCTACCAGCCCGGATAATGCCTCGCTAGCGCCCATTATCAGCACGATTAGCGCTACCTTTTCCGAGATAATGAATAGCAGTACCATCACAACATCCAGTTTCACAGTTAATAATGGTGTTGCGAATATCTCGGGAAGCATCACTTTCAATGATGCAGAAACGCAGGCTATGTTCTCGCCATCGACGCTTCTTTCTTACAACACGACCTACACAGTCACTTTAACCAGTGCCATTCGGGATGTTGCGGGTAATTCATTAACAACGACCAGCTGGAACTTTACAACACTTTCTTTCCTGGCCTGCGCACCACAAAATGTTCAGGCCAGTGCGAGTGATCAACAGGTCGTGATCAGCTGGGATGCATTACCGGATGCGGATTCTTACAATATCTATTTTGGAAACAGCCCTGATCTCACCGTTGCTAATGGCACCTCAATCAATGGCATTACTGCCACCTCTTATACCCATACGGGTCTTACCAATGGTGAAACCTACTATTACATGGTGACCGCCGTAAATACCAATGGCGAAACGGTTGCTTCCAGCATCGCTTCAGCGCTGGTTGGCGTGGAGATATGGCCGTTTGGCTTATCACAGTCAGATGGTAGCTATGCGATTGCCGTTGATGCTGCTGGCAATAGTTACATCACCGGGACTAACGGTTACGACGTATTAATCGCCAAATATGATGCTTCAGGTAATCGCTTATGGTTAACAGACTTTGGTGTAACCGGGCCTTATGATTCTGGATTAGGCATTGCCGTGGATAGTAGCGGTAACAGTTATATTACGGGCATTACAGGTGGTGATATTGCAGGGACTGGCTACCTGGGAGAAACCGATGCCTTCGTGGCAAAACATGATGCCTCCGGCAACCAGCTGTGGATTAAACAGTTCGGCACAGCATACAGGGAAGAAGCCCGTGGTATTGCAATTGATAGCAATGGTAATAGTTACATCATTGGTCACACAGCAGGTGATCTTGCGGGTAGTGGCAATGCCGGTGAGCAAGATATTTTCATGACAAAATATGATAGTGACGGCAATCAGCTGTGGATGAAACAGTTGGGTACCACAGCTATTGATACCGGCTATGGCATTGCGGCAGATGTAAATAACGACATCTATATCACCGGAGGTAGCGCCGGTGATCTAGCCGGCACTGGCAGCGCCGGTGGCTTTGACTTGTACATCGCAAAATACGATTCCTCAGGTAATCAAATCAGGATGACTCAGTTCGGATCAACGGGTGATGAGTCTGGCTACGGTATCGCAGTTGATAGCAACCAAAACACCTATATCACCGGTGGCACATCCAGTGATCTTGCCGGTACTGGTTATGCCGGTGGAAACCGGGATGTATTTACTGTGAAGTACGATAGTTTCGGCAACCAGCTGTGGATTAAACAGTTTGGTTCGACACGTCAGGATTTAGGGCTTGGCATTGCGGTCGATGCCAACGAAAACAGTTACATAACCGGTCGCACAGATGGCGACCTCCCCGGCAATGTTAATGCTGGCAGTATAATTATTGGCACCGATAGAACCGATGATATTTTTATAACGAAATACGATGCTCTCGGCAACCAGCTGTTTTTGTCACAGTTCGGCACAGGAGGCCTTGACTCAGGCCAAGGTATTGCTGTCGATGCCAGCCAGAATGCCTATATCACCGGCTCTACATTAAACACTGTCGATATTGGCGTTGATATATTCATTGCTCGCCTCTACCCATAAAATGGGATTGGACACATTTTTTAAATAATTGGGATCAGTGTAAAAACTATCACCATGTTCACAATAAGAGGGGTTAGATGAGACTTTTCGGATTATTGGGTTCAGAGTACAGCACTCCCCTTCACCCGTACACCTGGTTAAGCAACATCGCAATTAATGCTAATATTAGAAACAAATGCTACCTGACCTGAGTTTTTCGATATGGCAGGTTTATTTTCACTATCACCAACTGGTATATTGGACACTATAACTCATGACCTTGTTGTTTATTTATCTGGCGATAGCCATTGGGGTTTCATT
>JBFFSQ010000245.1:0-4333 GCA_041572275.1 Gammaproteobacteria bacterium | reverse complement strand
CATAAATAATTCATGGAATTATTGAGTTGGAATTCTGGTTCATGATTGACTATATAACTAGCCTGGAAAAGTTCTTTTGGCTGCGAGATGTAGGATCAGGTCTTTTAAATGCTCAATTTAATGATATCAAGTGTAAATAATCAAACAGAATCTCGAGTGGTTGCGTCTAATTATATTGCACTAATATTGTTCATGTTGAGTATGGCGCTGTTGTTTTCTCTTGGTTGTATTCGAAATCCGTTCCAATCACAGGCCTATTACGGTCACAGTATCAATATACCCGCACCAGACTTTCATTTGACTGATTTAAGTGGCAAGCAATTAGGGCTTGAAAATTTTGCGGGGGAATATGTTTTTCTCATGTTTGGCTATCTTAACTGTAGCAAGACATGTCATAGCCAGGCATTGGTATTGGATGGTTTGAGTCATCGAATCAAAGATGAAGGTGTACGGTTTGTGTATGTGTCGATGGACCCTGTGCGTGACACAGTTGCCCGGTTGGAAAGTTATTTTTATTCAAAGAATGAGAGGTTGACTGTGTTGAAGGGTGAGAGCATTAAGCAAATGCAGTCAATTGCCAATCAATATAATGCACCGTTTAGTATTAACGGGTCACAGGCAGGTGATTATGAAATCAGTCATCCGGGGTATATTTTTTTGATTGATCCAGATGGGAAATTGGCGTTTGTGTACGCGAGTTCGATTATTGATGGAGGCAGATTGCATGATGATTTGCTCCGGTATAAATCTTTTTTAGAGCGAGGAAATGATCATGTCGGTTGATGTTCTCCAACAGTTTGTGAAGGAACAGAAAAAAGCCAGCCTTTATAAGTATGACAAAATTGTATTTATGATTTTGCTTGCGCACCTGCCGGTGGTGATGTTTCTGATTCCTATGGGATATGGTACGCATGGTTTCGCTATAACGGCAGGTGTAATGATGGCGATTCTTAGTGTTGTGTCGTATATGTTTTTACGCGGGACGATTGCTTTTAGTGTGATGGCGGCTGTGTTGTTTATGTTGTTTTCCGCCATCATGATCCAGGCCCAGATGGGTCGGATTGAAATGCATTTTCATATTTTTGGTGCACTGGCATTATTGTTGATCTATAGGAACTGGGTGCCTGTAGTCGTGGCAGCCTTGGTGATTGCGGTTCATCATTTGATAGTGACTGCATTGCAGCTCAATGAAGTGGTTATTGCAGACGTACAGGTGACGATTTTTAATTATGACTGTAATTGGGGAATTACCTTCCTGCATGCAGCATTTGTGGTGTTTGAAGCGGCGATATTGATTTATTACAGCATAATTATGCAACGTGATGAGAAAGCAGCGCATAGTGTTATCGCCGCCATTGAGCAGGTGGATTTGAATAATGATTTAAGTTTGCGGATGCCTGCCGACGATTCAGATGCAGTGACTAAAGCTTTCAATGCGATGATGAATAAGTTTACTGGGCTGGTTCAGGATGTATCCAACGCCGCTGGTGAGATTAAGTCTGTATCGGTGATGACGACTGAATCTGTCAACACATCCAAGCAGGAGATTGATGCCCAGCATTCTGAGACGGAGCAGGCGGCAACTGCAGTAACCGAAATGTCACAAACAATTCAGGAGGTAGCACGTAATGCCCAGGCCGCGGCTGATGCCGCAACTCTAGCTGACCAGCAAGCTGGCGAAGGTTATCAACTGGTGGGAGAAGCTATCGAATCGACTCGAGAATTGAATGAGGGGATGGATTCAGCATCAGAATCCATCAAAAAGCTGGAAGTCAATGCGCTGGATATTGGTTCTGTCGTGGATGTGATACGAGGTATATCAGAACAGACAAATTTATTGGCACTGAATGCGGCCATCGAGGCGGCACGTGCTGGTGAGCAGGGGCGTGGATTTGCTGTTGTGGCGGATGAAGTGAGATCCCTGGCGCAGCGAACACAGGAGTCGACATCTGAAATTCAGAATATTATTGAGGTTTTACAGCAGGATACTGAGAATACCGTTGCTGTTATCACGAATGGCCAGGAGATTGCACATAAGGTGTCTGGAGAAATTAACCAGGCGGGTGGGGCATTGCAGGCTATAGTGCAGTCGGTTTCTGAAATAAATAGCATGAATGTACAGATTGCAACGGCAGCTGAGGAGCAGAGTGCAGTGTCAGAGTCCATAGCACAGAACATTGTGAGTATTTCCGACCATAGTGACCGGGTGGTGAGTTATTCTGAGCATAATATGGAGCTGATTACTTCACTTAGTCATCTAGCCTCATCATTGGATGAGCTGGCTGCAAGTTATAAAACCTGAAGCGTTTGATCTGAACTGCTTTACAGACCGGATTCAAAAAGACATAAAAAACCAGCGCAAGCTGGTTTTTTATGTTTGAAGTAGATGTCGTAATGTATATGAGCTTGGTAGGAAAGTTACATATTGTTTTCACCTTCACCATTCCAGATGAAACTACCCATTAACAGATTGCCGCCGATATAGGCATGCGTGACATTCCAGGTATCAAGGTCAACTCTAAAGAACATGCCATCATGACTGGCAGCGCTATAGAAGTAACGCATATCGAGACTTACACCGGAAGTATGTGCCTGTGATTTATAATCAGGCGAGGCCGAATTGGCGACTTCGATATTTTTGATGAAGACATGGTTGTCTGTGTCAATCACGGTCATGAATGTTGAATTATGGTTGGTAATTATGGCTTGCTTGCGCATGGGTAGGAAGGTTGTGTGACCAGCGCCGGAACCTGCGTTAATCATGGCTTCAATCTGCATAGTGTGTTTATTAATCACAAAAACATGGCCCTCAGCAGAGCCGATATAAATATAAATTCTATCGGGATGAAAGTCGGCATGATGTGATCCCATGGTGCTAATGTCCAGGTTCTCAGGGTCGTAGGCGTGCAGATCAACCTGGGCCGTGGAAATTAGTTTGTTGGGTAGGGCAAAAAGTTGTGTGGTTTTTGAAAGGTGAGGAAGATTGAATGGTTCGGCAATAAAAAAGCCGGACTTAGTCCGGCTTTAAAAACAACAAACAATTAACGAGTAATTATTAACTGTTTTTTAGTAACTACCCAGCCCCATTTTGATATAACCCGTTGGGCAAACATCCTGACAGATATGGCAACCGACACATTTGGCGTAATCAGTATCGACATAACGACCGATGGCATGCTGGTCTTTGCTGACACGGAAGATGGCATCCTGTGGGCAGAAGATAACGCAGTTATCACATTCGAAGCACATGCCGCAGCTCATGCAGCGACCGGCTTCTTCACGGGCTTTCTCTTCGCTTAGGGTTTTAAAGCGTTCTTCAAAATTACTCAGCACACGATTGGCATCGAGTTCAACTTCATCGCGGTTGTTGATGGGGTCATATTCAAAATGGCCCAGATACAGTTCGTTGGCCTCAATGACTTCAGAATCTGCACGATCTTCATAATTATGAATCGCGAAGCTGGATTCGAAGGTGCCGCGAGTTTCCTGCTTGTTGTACTGTTCAAGCGCGATATTGTGACGGGCCAGTTCTTCACTGATACGGAAGTGGTGGCTATCAATTTTAGGACGTTTACTGATTTCTTTGCCTGTCAGGTAGTCGTTGATACTTTCTACGGCAACGGAGGCCTGACCAATGGCAGTGGTCAGCAGGTGAGGGCGGACAGCATCGCCGGCAACAAACTGGCCGGGCTGGGAAGCGACCTGGTAGGTGGAGTCTGAATCAATCAGCTTGCGACCGTTGTCGAGGTATTCCAGGCCTGTGTAGTCACCTTGCTGGCCGGTGGCGCCGACAATCAGGCTGCATTCGATTTCATAGGCCTGGTCTTCTTTTACCTGCATCTGACCATCAACCATTTCGACCGGTGCAACTTTCAGCGCTCGGGCACGGCCGTTGTCATCAAGCATGACTTCCATCGGTGAAATGCTATCGTGGATTTCAACACCTTCTTCAATTACTGATTTCAGTTCATGAGGTGTGCAAGGGGCTTCTGAAATAGGGCGACGGTAGATGATCCAGGCATCAGCTGCTTTACGTTGAGCAGCCATCTCAGGATCATGCTCGGTTTTGCCGAGGATGACATTTTCAGGACGGTCTTCTTCTTTAATCTCGTCGATGTTACCAATACGTTTGGCTACTGCAACTACGTCCATGGCTGAGTCACCGGCGCCAATAACGAGTACACGGCCTGAAACGTATTGCAATTTGCCGGTGTTGTATGCGCGCAGGAACGACATAGCGTCGGTGCAGTTGGGAGCGTTTTCGCTGCCGGGGACAGGTACACCGCGACCATCGGGAGTGCCAATGCCCCAGAAGATGGCGTCAAATTCTTTG
>JBFFSQ010000244.1:0-4391 GCA_041572275.1 Gammaproteobacteria bacterium | reverse complement strand
CGAAGACTTTATCGACGAATCCGGCCAACGTCGAGCGTGCAAACGCTGTGGTTGCACCACCAGTTTTCTGGATGAGTTTGTCGACTCCAATACGGGTGGAAAAGTTTATCAATGTTCGGATGCCGACTGGTGTGATGAACAAAGAGCGACAAATGAATGCCAGATAACTGATCAACAGCGTGAGGTGGTCAATGGATAAGATTCTTGAAGTGGAAAATTTATCCAAGGTCTATGGTCAGGGCTGCTCATCCTGTTTTGATCTCACCGGCCCGGAGTACGATACCAATATCTGCCCAAACTGCGGCAGTGTTGTTGCTGCTCACAATGTCTCATTTGACCTGTTTAAAGGTGAAATTCTTGGCATCATGGGTGAGTCCGGTTCCGGCAAATCCACTGCCGTGAAATGCCTGTATTTTGATCAGGAACCAACGTCGGGTCGTGGCATATTTTATGATGATGACCAGCAGTATGATCTGTTTAATTTAAACACCGCGCAACAGCGAAAACTGGCCAATCATCGCTTCGGGATGGTTTATCAGAACCCTCATCTGGGTCTTAATTTCGATATCACCGCAGGCGGTAACATTGCGGAACGTTTGTTGATGTCAGGTGTTGCTAACTACACAGGCATTCGAAGTCGAGCCAAAGACCTGTTATCACGCACTGAAGTACTCACGGAACGCATGGATGAAATGCCAAGAAACTTTTCCGGAGGTATGCAGCAACGCGTACAGATTGCCAAGGCTTTAGCCACCCAACCACCGCTGTTGTTTCTCGATGAAGTGACCACTGGACTTGACCTCTCAGTACAGGCTGCGATTCTCGATCTAATCATGGAAATTCAACAGGAAATGGATACCGCAATGATTGTTGTTACCCATGATCTGGGCGTGATTCGTTTATTAGCAGGACGTACCCTGGTAATGAAATACGGCCGAGTCATTGAGTCTGGCTTAACCGACCAGATTCTGGAAGACCCACAACAGGCCTATACCCAGCGACTGGTCGCCTCGGCACTGTAAGGAGAACAAAAACAAATGAATGACTCAGCAATACACACTCCGATATTACGTGTAGAAGGCTACTCAAAACAGTTTGATTTGCACGAACAGGGCAAAATTATTCCCTCTTCCTACGATGTCAACCTAACGGTTTACAGTGGACAACTTACGGCATTAATTGGCCCAACAGGCGCAGGTAAATCGACCGTGTTGAAAGGCATCTACCGAACTTATCTGCCAACTAGTGGCCGTTTGATTTATCACACGGCCGCGGGGCATGATGTAGATCTGGCACAGGCAGATGAACACCGCATCCTGGCATTGCGCCGTAGTGAAATTGCTTACGTCACCCAGTTTCTGCACGCTTTACCACGTCAGGCTACTGAAGATGTGGTGGCTCAACCCCTGTTACTGAAAGGTATGGATAAAACCCAGGCAAGGCATATTGCACGCGACATGCTGGCCGCGATGAATCTGCCGGAAAGGCTTTGGGGCATCTCCCCGGCTACCTTTTCCGGCGGTGAAAAGCAACGCGTCAATCTTGCTCGCGGACTGGTATCCCGTCCACGTTTACTGCTGCTGGATGAACCAACGGCCAGCCTTGATCCCAAAACCACCGAAACAGTTGTTCGACTGATTGAAAATCTGAAGGATGAAGGCGTTGCCATGCTGGCAATTTTCCATCACCCCGAACTGGTCGAACGCATGGCAGATGATGTTGTTGAACTACAACCACCTGTTGCCATAGAAAAAGTTCTTAAGGAGATTGCCTAATGAAAACATATTTAACTCACGCAAAAATAATTCTGAAAGATGACATTCTCGATGATGCTTCATTGTTAATTGAAGGTGGTATTATTACCGCAATTAATCCTGAATCGGTTAGTGATGCTAACATCATTAATCTTAAGGGAAAAACCCTGATGCCCGGCATGATTGATTTACATTGTGATGCCCTGGAAAAAGAAGTTGAACCCAGACCGAACGTGCATTTCCCCTTAGATTTTGCCTGTGCTCAGGCCGACAAACGCAATGCAGCCGCTGGCATTACCACGGTTTATCACGCACTGTCGTTTGCCCATGAAGAACTTGGTGTGCGTAATAATAATTTCGCTGCTGATGTCGCACGTGCAGTACATGCCTGGCAACCCCATGCACTGATAGATAATCGTGTGCATTGTCGTTACGAAATTACTGATGAAACGGGCCTGCCGATTCTCAAACAGTTACTCAATGAAGATTCAATGCACATGATCTCGATGATGGATCACACACCGGGCCAGGGACAGTTTAAAGACATGGCAGCATACCGTGATTATTTAACACGAAATTATAAAAAGACCGCCGACGAAGTTGAGGTTATTATCGAGCGTAAACAGGACGCCGCAGCCGGTGCCTTTGCACGCATGGAAGCACTCGCAATAGCCGCACATGCTGCGGGCATCTCCGTGGCCAGTCATGACGATGACTCAGCAGAACGCATTGACACCATGACCGGTATCGGCGCTGATATTTCCGAGTTTCCTATTACACTCGAAGCAGCTCAGGCTGCAAAGGCAGCTGGCATGTCCACTATTTTTGGCGCACCGAACATCCTGCGCGGTAAAAGCCAATCGGGATCGATGAAAGCTATTGAAGCCATTCATAATGGTGTTGCAGATTGTCTGTGTGCTGATTATTCACCAGCTTCACTGATCGTCGCAATCCACCGTATTCCTGAATTATCAGATCTTGATCTACCCGCGGCGATACGTCTGGTGACCAGCAATCCTGCGAAAGCCGCTGGTCTCACAGATCGCGGAGAAATCGCCATTGGTAAACGTGCTGACCTGATTGCCGTTGGTATGCCCGGTGGTTTACCTCAGGTTGCGACATCCTGGAGTAATGGCAAACAGGTTTATAGCACATGGTACGACCATGGCTAATCTGTTTTATGTGATTGGCGCTTCAGGCGCAGGCAAAGACAGCCTGATTCATTATCTGCGGGAAAATATGCCCGATGAAGCACCCGTGTTATTTGCACATCGTTATATAACTCGACCTTCTGATGCAGGAGGCGAAAACCATGTCGCATTATCAATACGGGAATTTGAACGTCGTAAGGAAATAGGCTGTTTTGCTATGCATTGGTTTAGTCATGAAACGCATTATGGCATCGGCAAAGAAATTAATGTGTGGCTATCACATGATCTTAATGTGGTGATGAATGGATCGAGAGGCTATTTGCAGAATGCAACAAAACTGTATCCTAACCTTGTGCCCATATTAATAAGTGTCGACCCTGATGTGCTGAGTGATCGATTAT
This sequence comes from Gammaproteobacteria bacterium, assembly GCA_041572275.1. Taxonomy (GTDB): domain Bacteria; phylum Pseudomonadota; class Gammaproteobacteria; order SZUA-229; family SZUA-229; genus JBFFSQ01. The sequence continues at coordinate 1,085 of JBFFSQ010000244.1, read as the reverse complement.
TTGCCCGTGGCCGTGAATCAACTGATCAAATTCAGCAACGAATAATTCAAGCGATCAAACTTGAAAAAGACGTCAAGCATCCTCAGTTACTGAAAATTGATAACAATAATCGGTTAGAAATTGCTGGCGAGCAGCTGCTTAATGCCATACTGAATCGGGACAAGGAAAAATGCGCTTAACACTACTGGGCAGCGGCGATGCCGGAGGTATGCCTCGCTATGGATGTGAATGTAACCGATGTAAACTTATCAGAGTAAATCCGGAATACCAACGTAGATCTGCAAGTGCCTTGCTGGAAGTTAATGATAAACGTTATTTAATTGATGCCGGTCTGATGGATATTGCCGAACGATTTCCGGCGCCCAATCTAAATGGAATTTTATTAACCCACTTTCATGCCGATCATGTGCAGGGGTTGTTTCATCTGCGTTGGGGAACGGGTAAAAAAATTCCCGTCTATTGCCCACCAGACAATGCAGGCTGTGATGATTTATTCAAGCATCCGGGTATTCTGGATTTCACTTCACTACGCAAATACACAATATTTAATTTAGGAGAATTATCTGTAACGCCTTTACCATTAATTCATTCCAAACCAACATTTGGTTATCTTTTTGAATATCAGAAACAAGCTATTTGCTACCTTGTCGACACCAAAAATTTACCACCAAAAGTTGAAGCATTGTTAGTTAGCAAAAACATCGACACACTGATTATCGATACCAGCGTACCGCCTGGCATCGACAATAAAAACCATAATAATCTGGATGAAAGCATGATGATACATGAACGTATCAAACCTACGAAAACCGTGTTAACACACATTGGTCATGATCTTGATAGTTGGCTACAGGATCATGATGATGAGTTACCAGATAGTGTTAAAGTGGGACATGATAACTACCTGGCTTATTCTTAATCAATTGTGACCAGTGCCTACCTTACCATAACGTTATCGGTACTCATGCATATTGCCTGGAACCTGTTAGCCAGGCATGTTAATGCGCAATGTAATTATTTATGGTGGGGACTATTGGCCCATCTCATTCTGTTGGGCCCATGGGGATTCTGGCGGCTATTCCATG
>JBFFSQ010000243.1:0-4396 GCA_041572275.1 Gammaproteobacteria bacterium | reverse complement strand
GGTGTTGCCATAGCCTTCATTGTCATAACAGATGTAGAGATAATCCAGATTGCGTTCCATCGTGCCGGAGGTAGCTGACAGACCCATGCCGTAGGCCGAGCCATCACCGGTGAGGACCACCACCTGCATATCCTCCTCGGCTGTGATGCGTTGCTTCTCGATCAATATATCCAGCGCATCGCGTACACCCTGGGCACCGGCCGGTGCTGAGGCCATGGCGGTATACAGCCAGGAACCGCGGAACGGGGTGAAGGGATAGACCGATAACAGGGTCATACAACCGGCAGCATTGACGAATATGGAGCGACTACCGATGATGTCATAGAGCTGGTTGAGGGCTTCGAGTCCACCACAGCCGGCACACATGGGGGTGCCGGTACCCAGTAGGTGAGTCGATGGCAGATTCTTCATGTTGCGGTACAGGGTTACGGGTTGGTCAGTCATGAGCCGCCTCCCAGTTCATCACGTTCAACGGATGCGACCGCCTGCAGTTTACGCATTTCCCGCAGTTCGTTTTCGGTGTAAAGCAGCCTTGGTGGCAGGGGTTCGCCCTGTTCAGCCGCCCGACGCGTGACTTTTACGATTTCAAAGAATTCCTCGAGACTGATATCACGGCCACCGAGACCGCCAATAAAGCTGGCCAGGAGTGCTGGTGCCTGGGGCTGGCCATAGAGAGCTGAGCTCAGTTCTGAATGCAGTACACCGCCCATACCCATAGAGATATTCTGATCGATCACCGCCACCGCGGCTTTACCTGCTAGCAGGCGCTGGAAGTGCTGGGCGGGGAATGGGCGTAACAGGCGTGGGCGTAGTAATCCCACTGCTTGGCCGGCCTGACGCATCTGGTCAACTGCGGCTTTGGCCTTGGTGGCAAAGGAGCCCATCATTACCAGGACCAGGTCGGCATCTTCACAGTGGTAGGCTTCGATAGCATCGTAGTGGCGGCCAAACTGCTCAGCAAATTCAGCCGCGATACCGTCATAGACCGGCAGTGCATTGAGCGCGGCGAGGTGGCTTTCGTAGCGGAAATAGGAATAGGGTGAACCCCCGAGTACGGCTACTGCCTGGCTCACCGGTGCACTGGCCCGGAAACGGACATTTTCAGCATCGAACTCACCGACAAAGGCACGGGCCTGGGCAGCATCTGGCATCTCAACCGGTTCACGGGTGAAGGACAGGTAGAAACCATCGAGATTGACCAGGGTGGGCAGGCGGATCTGTTCGTGTTCAGCCAGTCGATAGGCGATCAGGGTACTGTCGAGAACTTCCTGGCAGGTGGCGCAGTGGATTTGTAAAAAGCCGCAGTCACGGGCCGCCAGGATGTCATTGTGATCAGGTTCCAGGGTAATAGGTGAGGCCAGACCCCGGGACACATTCACTAACACAAAGGGTGCGCGCCAACCGGCCACGGTATACAGCATCTCCATGCCGTACAGGAGTCCCTGGCTTGAGGTGGCGCTAAACACCCGTACTCCGCTGGCTGCAGCAGAAGCTGCAGCAGTAATCATGGAATGTTCCGATTCAAGGGTGACCATGCGGGCATCCATGTCACCCTTATCGATCCATTCGGCAATGTTTTCGATAATTTCAGTTTGTGGGGTGATGGGAAAAGCTGGAATGTAATCTGTCGCCGCCAGTCGTGCACCCCAGGCGGCTGCGCCATTGCCCGTGAGCAACATGCGTTTCATGATGACTCTCCCGTGGTCTGTGTGTCCGCAACGCTCGATTCCTGTGCCTGAGCCAGCTGCTCAGAGACCGCTTCAATCGCGTGCGGCGGGCATTGGGCCACACACACCATACAGCCCTTGCAGTGATCATAATCGATCACCGGCTGGCCTTCGTTGACGGCAATGGCGCCGTCAGGGCAGAAGGTGCTGCATACCCACCAGCATTTATTGCAACGCTCATAGTCAATCACCGGTCGTAAGGTGCGCCAGAGTCCCGTTCTAACTTCAACGCTATTGGCCGCGGCATGAATATCCGGTGCAGAAATGCGGGCATCGTCAAATGGCAGATCAACCCAATCGGGTTGCTGGTAATCGTTAGCATCGGCGGCTGGGCTTTGACTCACACAGCCTGCATGTTCAGCCATGGCATCAAAGGCGGCCAGGGCTTTGCTCAGGTTTCGCTTGATGACCTGATCACCCAGCACGGCCAGCTCATCACGAATGGCCTGCTGTAACACATCACGGCTGATGTCACCGATTAAACGGGCCGCAGCTCCAGAACAGGTGGCGCCAATAAAACGCAGGGCTTCGCGATCTTCGGTTTCAACGGGCAGCGTTAGAATCAGGTTGTGGATGTTAAGTCGATGCTGCCAGGTATCTGCAGTTTCATCACTATTAATGAGCAATACGGTACGGTCTGATATGCCTGCCAGTACACCGGCGCCAGGGACCGGTACCAGACTGTCATCGGCGACAATGATGAGATCTGCCTGGTGAATGATGCCGCGCTCAAAAATGGGACTATGATCGGCGCGAACGTAGGCAAAAATCGGTGCGCCTCGACGTTCTGCACCGTAGCGGGGGGCATCCTGGATTTCGTAGCCCTGTAGAAAAAAGGCCGTACCCAGAATGCGACTGGCTGTTTTCATACCCTGGCCACCTCGGCCGTGAAAACGTATGCGATACATAGCCACTCCTTGAAGCCTGCTTCACCCGTTGATGTTTGACACACTGCGGTGTGTCAGCCATGTCTTAAATAAAATCCGGACCCGATGAAAATAGCGAATAGCGTCGGAAACTCATGGCTTTTTGCACACGTTCCAGAGCCATGTTCATCGCTGCCTGGCGGGGTAAAATCTGTTGATGTTTAACAGCCTCCAGTACCTGTTCGGTGTTGCGACGCAGTTTTTCTTCAATACTGTCGAGGGCAGCGGCTTTGCTGGCGCCCTTGTATTCCATCGCGGCACAGATGACACCGCCTGCATTGGCAATAAAGTCGGGCACGCACAGCACACCCTTATCCTGGAGGATTTTTTCGGCACCATGGGTGAAAGGGATATTGGCGCCTTCTACCACCAGACGGGTGTTGAGTCGGTGGACATTATCTTCATGAATGACATCGGGGCGGGCAGCGGGTATCCAGATATCACATTCCACATCGATGACATCATCCCGGCCCAGTTTTTTAGCATCGAGATAATCGGTGACACACTTGCCTTCATTTTTTAACGCAATGAGCTGGTCCACATCGAGTCCATCGGCATTATGGATCGCGCCATGGGAGTCGGCAACGGCGACCAGTATCGCGCCCTGCTGGGTGAGAAAGCGTGATACATGCTTACCGACAGCACCAAAACCCTGAACGACCAGACGTGCGCCAGCCAGTTCAAAGTCGCAATAGTTCAGAGCAACATCAACCACATGGCTGAGCCCAAAACCGGTGGCACCGATTTCATCCAGGGGGATGCCGCCAATTTCCCTGGGCAGGCCGACCACACGACCAATTTCATCCCGTACCCAGGCCATGCATTCTTCGTCGGTGCCCATGTCAGGCGCAAAAATATAAGTGGTTTCATTGCGCAGGGCATTGGCCAGCGCGCGTATTAATTGCTGTTTTTCTGTTTTCGGCATTTTGGGATCGCCGTAGAGTACGGCTTTGCCACCACCATGGGGCAGTCCGGCGGCAGCATTCTTGAAGGTCATGGCTCGGGCCAGTCGCATGCATTCTTCGGTGCTGACATCAGCCGCCATGCGCACACCGCCGATAGAGGGACCTTTGGCGATATTATCCACCACCAGTACTGCTTTGAGGTTAACTGAAGGTTCGTAGACATGGATGACCTTTAATGGGCCCAGGTCATCGGCAAATTTGAAGATATCTTCCATCATTTACTCCCTGTCATCAGGTGAGTGCTTATTAAAAATATATCGCTATTGGCTGTACAGGGCGATGATACAGCGCAATAAGCCGTTTATTTAAAGTATTGGTGTCCTGTCGCTTCAGTGTAATAACTGGCTGTAATCCATCTGGTCTTCAATCAGGGGCACAAAAGCCACGCCCAGAATGTTTTGAATCTCGGTTTCTCCAGCCATGTCTTTTTTCACCAGCATCAGCTCCTGGTGGAAACTGGGCATACCCACGGGAATGACCAGATGGCCACCGGATTTCAGTTGTTCGATTAAGGCCTGGGGAATATGCGTGGCTGCCGCAGTCACGATAATACCATCATAGGGGGCATGTTCCGGCCAGCCCTGATAGCCATTTCCGACGTGGGTGCTGATATTGGCATAGTTTAATTTTTTAAAACGTTTGGTGGCGGACTCACTGAGTGCCGATATCAGTTCAACGCTATATACCTGTGTACAGAGCAGTGACAGCACGGCGGTTTGATAACCGGAACCGGTACCAATTTCGAGGATACGGTGCTCCGGTTTAATGGCCAGTAGAT
>JBFFSQ010000242.1:0-4404 GCA_041572275.1 Gammaproteobacteria bacterium | reverse complement strand
GATGAAATCAATTCACAACTGGTTCGTTAATCTATAATTTTTAAATTGATCTGTCTTCGCCATTCGTATAAAGCTACTGCAAGCGCATGCGCAACATTCATTGATCCGTTTCTTCCGTACATAGGTATATGTATAGCTTCGCTACATATATCCAGTAACTCTTGAGATATGCCGTGTCTTTCGTTACCCACTACAATAGAACACATATCACGCAGCTCTACATCAAACGCACTCTTCGAAGTTGATGTAATCTCAAGAGCATAAATAGGCAAATATCCATTGACGCTAGAAATAAATTCTTCAAGTGACATATGCTCTATTTCTAAGTATTTTATACTATCTCGTGCGACTCGAACTATCTTCTTATTCCTTACATCGAGGTCTGTATCCAATAACACAATACGCTTAACTCCTACAGCATCTGCAAGCCTGAAAATTGCAGCAAGATTCTCAGGTGTTCTTACTTTATCAATTATAATACTTGGTGTTGTTTTAATTTTACTACTAGCTTGATTTTCATTTCGCTTGTTATACAACTCACGGCTTCTAATCTGCTTACCTGCATTTTTTAGCATAAACTTTCTCATTGCTATAACGTAATTACCTATACCAACCGTTATATAACCTTAGTCTGTCACTATTTATTCATATAACTGTCATTATGCGTCTACAAGCAATCATTAATCTGTTAGCCTCTTTACTCCGGTATCTAAATTATGAAATTTATTATTAAAGAATGGGATAACAACACCATAAGCCTGATGACAGAAACAGGTAATGTGCTCGGTTATTTCCCGTCTATTTTCTCTGCTCTCAGTACTTGCGAAGAATGGTACTTATGGAATAACAAAGAGCCTAAACATGAAGTCAAAATTCAATCGATCAAGACACGAGAAGCTTTATCCTAATCTGATACATTAATGCTTACTTTTCTTTGGTCGTTTCCAGTTCTTAATGGTTTTCTGAGGAGCTCGACTTATTACTAGTGAATCTTCTTCAGTATCCTTGGTAATCGTAGCACCTGCAGCGACTGTAGTATTTCTGCTTATAACAACCGGTGCGACTAACTGGCTATTTGAACCAATAAATACATCGTCTTCGATAATTGTTTTATGTTTATTGGCACCATCATAATTACACGTTATTGTGCCTGCACCTATATTTACACCTGTGCCCATTTCTGTGTCACCAATATACGTTAGGTGATTCACCTTACTGCCAACACCAATATTCGATTTTTTTATCTCAACAAAATTACCTACTTTACAACCTTGTTGTAAATGTGTTTCTGGTCTGATTCGAGCAAACGGACCTATTTCTACATTCTCATCTATAGTGGCATCATCAATAACTGTATTTGCATTGATCGTTACATTCTTTGCAATGTTTGTATTACTGATACAGCAATTCGGACCTATTGATGTTCCTTTTTCAATTTTCACAGTGCCACTCAACACAACATTTACATCAATGACAACATCCTCAGCAATTTCAACATTACCTCGGATATCAATTCGATTCGGATCTATCAGGGTAACACCTGATTCCATTAATTTATTTGCACAATTACGCTGAAATATTCTTTCAAGTTTTGCTAACTGGATGCGATCATTGATACCTTCAACTTCAGAACTATCAGCTGGCTGACAGGTTTCTATCTTAATTCCCTTATTCGCCGCCAAACCAAAAATATCAGTTAAATAATATTCACCCTGACTGTTATTACTATCTATCTGTGCAATTAATTCTTCAAGGATAGAGCCGCAAGCCGCCATAATTCCTGTATTAACTTCATGAATCGCTCGCTCATCTTCACTGGCATCTTTTTCTTCAACAATCTCCAGAACTTGCCCCTGACTATCCCTTACAATACGACCGTAGCCATAAGGCTGTTGTAAATTAACTGTCATTAATCCAATGTTATTTGCTGGTATTTCTAACAATTTTTGTAGACTGTTCTTTTCTGTCAGGGGTACATCTCCGTACAATACTAAAACCGTATTTTCCTTATTCACTTTTTCCAGACCGTGTTGAACCGCATGTCCTGTACCCAGCTGTTGTTCCTGTTCTACCCAGGTCGCATCAAAGTGTTTACAACTGTTTTTAACCTGTTCTCCACCGTGACCATAAACAATCACGATCTCATCTGCAGATAGCCCCTTTGCCGTATCATAAACATGTTCTAGTAACGGTTTACCTGCGAGTTTATGCAAAACTTTTGGTACTGAAGATTTCATTCGTGTACCTTTACCTGCTGCAAGAATCACTACACTAAGCGCCATAAACTCTAGTCCTCATAAACAGATTTTTTCGACAAAACAATAACGTGTTGTATTTATTGTACACAATGATTTTTATTATAGGTAAGACATAAAAAAGCCGGAGCAAGTCCGGCTTTTCTACAAGTCAATATCACCCTAACTTGATAAAATCAGGATATGGTTTTAGTGACATTTATTACTTACGACCACGAACTTTCTTGATCGTCTCGATCATAGCCGCTGCTTCAGCTAATTCAGCCTTGGCTTTAGCATAATCCATTTCTGAATTATGATCTTGCAGTGCTTCTTCAGCCCTCTGTTTGGCTTCAATGGCAGCCGCCTCATCAAGATCGTCAGCACGTACTGCTGTGTCAGAGAGGACAGTCACAACATGTGGCTGGATTTCTAGAATCCCACCGGAGATATAGAATGACTCCTGATCTCCATGCTGATCTTCAACTCGGACTTCACCCGGCTTGAGACGAGTGAGTAATGGTGTATGCCGTGGAGCTATACCCAATTCACCCATTTCACCAGGTGCAAAAACCATTGTTGCAGGTCCTGACCAGATCTCTTTTTCAGCGCTGACGATGTCAACGTGTATTGTCATTGCCATAGGATTACGTCCTATTGATTACTTCATGTCTTTAGCTTTTTCAGCTACTTCGTCGATGCCGCCTACCATGTAGAAAGCCTGCTCAGGCACATGGTCGTATTCACCGTCAAGGATAGCTTTAAAGCTTGCTAGCGTTTCTTTCAATGTTACATATTTACCTGGCGAACCTGTAAATACTTCAGCTACGAAGAATGGCTGAGAAAGGAAGCGCTGCATTTTACGAGCACGTGATACAGTCAGCTTATCTTCGTCTGAAAGCTCATCCATACCCAGAATGGCGATGATATCTTTAAGTTCTTTATATCGCTGTAATGTACCCTGAACGCCACGAGCGATATCGTAATGTTCCTGGCCAACCACCTGTGGGTCAAGCTGACGTGAAGTAGAGTCAAGTGGATCTACAGCAGGGTAAATACCCAGCTCAGCGATCTGACGAGACAGTACCAATGTTGCATCCAAATGCGCAAATGTTGTAGCTGGTGATGGGTCAGTCAAGTCATCCGCAGGTACATATACTGCCTGGAACGAAGTGATCGAACCAGTTTTAGTCGATGTAATACGTTCCTGAAGAACACCCATTTCTTCAGCCAGTGTTGGCTGGTAACCTACAGCAGATGGCATACGACCTAACAGTGCAGATACCTCAGTACCCGCAAGTGTGTAACGGTAGATGTTATCAATAAACATCAGTACGTCACGGCCTTCATCACGGAAATGTTCTGCCATGGTCAGACCAGTCAGTGCAACACGCAGACGATTTCCTGGAGGCTCATTCATCTGACCATATACCAGGGCAACCTTATCCAGTACGCCGCCTTCTTCCATCTCGTAGTAGAAATCGTTACCTTCACGAGTTCGCTCACCTACACCAGCGAATACTGAGAAACCGCTATGCTCAATCGCGATATTACGAATCAGCTCCATCAATGTAACGGTCTTACCTACACCCGCACCACCGAACAGACCAACTTTACCACCTTTAGCGATTGGCATAACCAGGTCGATAACTTTGATACCTGTTTCCAGGATAGCTACTTCAGATGACAAATCTTCATATTTAGGTGCTTCACGGTGAATTGGCAAAGATGTTTCAGCGCCAATATCGCCAGCTTCATCAACTGGTTCACCCAGAACGTTCATTACACGACCCAGAGTCTTCTTACCAACAGGTACTGTAATCGGCGCTCCTGTATTAACAACTTCCAGACTACGTTTCAAGCCTTCAGTGGTACCCATGGCAATTGTACGCACAACGCCATCACCCAACTGCGCCTGAACTTCTAATGTCAGGCCAGCGCTTTCGATTTTTAACGCGTCATATACCTTAGGAATGCTATCCCTTGGAAATTCTACGTCAACCACCGCACCGATGATTTCAACAACTTTACCAGCACTCATATGACTGATCCTCTATAACTTTTAAATTCTTCCGACCTTGAACCACTGGAACAGGGTCATTAACTATGACTAAACCGCAGCTGCTCCAGCAACAATCTCGGAGATTTCCTGAGTAATTGCCGCCTGACG
>JBFFSQ010000241.1:0-4436 GCA_041572275.1 Gammaproteobacteria bacterium | reverse complement strand
GTGTAATGACATATCCACGATAGCAAGCTGCTCTGGTGATGCAGGTCGAGGTGGCTGTTGGGTTCATCGAGTAAAAATATAGCCGGGTTTTGTGTGATCAAGGTGGCGAGGGCTACCCGTTGACGCTCGCCACCGGATAACTGGTTGACCTGACGTTGCGCCATGTCGGCCATATCAACCTGTGTCAGTGCCTGCTGTGCCAGTTGGTAATCATCACGACTTTCCCATTGCCAGTTGGAAATATGCGGATGACGACCACTGACCACGGTTTCCAGTACTGTGGCCGGGAAGGGGTCTTCGACATGCTGTAACAGCAGGCCGATTTTCTGGGCAATCTGTTTTCGACTCAGTGACGACAGGTCATCCTGATTCAGTCGGATGTGTCCGGCACTGGCATCGCGTAGTCCGGCCAGGGTATGAATGAGCGTGGTTTTACCGACACCGTTACGGCCCAGCACGCCCCAGATCTGTCCTGGTATCAGTTTCAGATCGAGTTGTGAGCACACGGATTTTCCACCAATGTCGATATTGAGTTGCTGGGTGCTGAGTGTGCTCATGATGCTAACTGGCGGCCAAAATTACGGTTGAGCAGGAACAGGAAGAAGGGTACACCGATGAAGGCGGTGATGACGCCGACGGGTAACTGTTGCGGCGCCAGCAGGGTACGGGCCAGGGTATCGGAGATCAATAGCAGGCTACCACCGAGCAGGACCGAGGCCGGTATCAGCAGGCGATGATCACTGCCCGCAATGAGTCGTAACATGTGAGGAACGATCAGGCCGACAAAACCGACACTACCGGCCTGGGTGACGGCCACCGCGGTTAGGGCCGAGGCCAGGATGAATAAACCGATGCGCAGGGGTTTAACTGAAACACCGAGGGCACCGGCCTGTAATTCACCTCGCGCAAGAATATTCAGACTACGGGCCAGGATAAAGCTGATGAGCAGGCCCAGTAGCAGGATGATGAGGCTGCCCAGGCTGGGTGTGATGTTGCTGATGTCACCCATGATCCAGAATAACATGCCGCGTAAAGGTTTATCCGGACTGATAGATAGAATAAAGTTGATCAGCGCACCCCAGCCTGCGGCAATCACCACACCGGTGAGTAGCAGTCGGGTTGGGTTCCAGCTGCCCTGGCCATGGGCCAGACTAAAGACCAGCAGGATGGAAATAAAGGCACCGACAAAGGCGCTGCCCGATACCCAGCTGCTGGTGAGGCCAAAGAACATGGCCAGCAATGCGGCGACTGAGGCACCGCCGGAGACACCGAGGATGTAGGGGTCGGCCAGTGGGTTCCGTAGCAGCACCTGCATGATGACACCGGCCAGCGATAACAGTGCACCGGTGATGAAGGCGATATAGGCACGGGGGGCGCGCAGTTCCCAGACGATGGTATGGGCGATAGTTTGATCGGTGCTGGTCAATGCAGACCATAATTGTGCGACAGAAAGCTGAACACTACCCACGGCGAATGCGAGGACAAAACTGCCGATGCTGAGCAGGACAAGGGCAATGAGTAAGGTGATCGGTTGTCGCATTGTTTGCATGGGTTCAGAGATCGAGCCGTGATTATATTCACTTGATGATGAAATATATATGCCTATGTTGTTCGTGGTCGATATGGGCACGATACATTCCAGCACATAGCATTGGTTTAAACTATAGCCGAATTAATTAAACACATTTATTTTGAAAAAACAGATAAGGCACTTCATATGGGCAATCGATTATCAAAAATTTATACCCGCACCGGAGATAAGGGTAGTACCGGTATGGGTGATGGCAGTCGTGTAGAAAAAGACAGTGTACGCGTGTCGGCGATGGGTGATATCGATGAATTGAACAGTGTCATGGGTATGGTCATCACCCAATGTCAGCCGGGTGAGGTTCGGGAGATGCTGGTAACCATTCAGCATGATTTATTCAATCTTGGTGGCCAGCTCACTATGCCTGATTATGAACTGATCACGGCAGATCGGGTGACCTGGCTGGAAGAGAATCTGGATGCCTACAATGAAGACCTGCCACCGCTGAAAGAATTTATTTTACCCGGCGGCGGTGTGGCTGCGGCTCAATGTCATCTGGCGCGCGCCGTGTGTCGACGTGCAGAGCGGACGCTGGTGGCACTGTCGCGTGAGTATGATTTCAACCCTAATATTCTTGCCTATATCAATCGTTTGTCTGACCTGCTGTTTGTTACCTGCCGGGTATTGAGTCGGGAAGCGGGTGAAGCTGAAGTTTACTGGCAATCTGAACGTATTAAACAGGCCTAGTATGTTGTGCAGGGTTGGTGGTAATGACGAATACTATTCAGCTGTTGACTGTAGTAACGTTATGATTAAGTTGGTTGTAATGTTCAGTATAAAGAATGGATAAGGAACACGATGCGCATAGGTATTGATTTAGGCGGTACAAAAATAGAAGCCATTGCTCTGGATGAAGCGGGTCAGGAACTGGCTCGTAAACGTGTGAGTACACCGGCCGGTGACTATGAAAAAATTCTGCACAGTATTAAACAGCTGATTGATGATGTGGAGACGAGTACAGGACGACAGGGTAGTATTGGTATCGGTACGCCAGGTGCATTATCACCGGCCACGGGCTTATTGAGAAATTCCAATTCGGTGTGCATGAATTACATGCCGGTGAAAGAAGATCTGGAAACGTTGCTTGATCGTCCTATTACCATGGCCAATGATGCCAACTGCTTTGCGCTGTCGGAAGCCACCGATGGTGCAGCAGCGGGAGCCAATGTCGTATTTGGTGTCATTGTCGGTACCGGCACCGGTGCCGGTGTTGTCGTGCACGGCAAAGTGCTGACCGGACCTAATGCCATTGCTGGTGAATGGGGACATAATCCTTTGCCCTGGCCGAAAGATGACGAGCGACCGGGTGCCACCTGTTATTGTGGTAAGCCGGGTTGTATCGAAACATTTTTATCCGGCCCGGGCATGGCTCGTGACCATTTTGAACATACCGGTGACAAGCTCAGTGCTGAGCAGATTGTGCAGCAGTCTGGGCAGGGCAATGAGGCAGCAGAACATACCCTGTTACGCTATGAAGATCGTATGGCACGTTCGCTCTCCCATGTGATCAATATTCTGGATCCCGATGTCATCGTGCTGGGTGGTGGTATGTCGAACATTCAGCGCTTGTATACCAATGTGCCTGCCATCTGGGGACAGTATGTGTTTTCAGATAAGGTGTTTACCCGGCTAGTAGCGCCCCAGTATGGTGATTCCAGTGGTGTACGCGGAGCTGCCTGGCTGCCGGAGCTATAGAGCCGTTAGCTTGCTTTGAATACCACGACTTTATTGCGCCCTGATTCCTTGGCCTGGTAGAGGGCATTGTCGGCATGTTCAATCCATTGCGTGTGTTCCCGTATATTGCTGTTGTATTCGGCAACGCCCAGGCTGATGGTGAACTTAATGGTCAGGTTGTCGTAGTTTACAGTTAGCTCTTCGATTCTTTGGCGTAATCGATCGGCAAAAATGAGGGCATTTTTTGCCGGGGTGTCGACAAGGATCACGGCGAATTCTTCACCGCCATAGCGTCCGGCAATATCAGTGGTACGCATAGTTTCGCGTAACAGCCGAGAGGTTTCCCGGATGACTTCATCACCGGCCTGGTGGCCGAACGTGTCATTGACGTTTTTAAAGTGGTCAATATCGAACATGATGAGGCTGGAAGGTTCTTTGGTGCGTTGCACACGATGCAGTTCAGAATTCAGGCGCTCTTCCCAATAGCCGCGGTTGTTGAGCTGGGTTAAGGCATCGGTTCGACTCAGGGACTGCAGCTGTTCGTTGGCCCCCAGTAATTTCTGTTTGCTGACGGCCATGTCGGTGACATCATAGATAATAATACCCACGTGACTGACGCTACCATCAGCTGATTGCAGTGGGGTGAGTGTGATGTTCTGGTACATGAATTCTGCGGTACCGGTAATCGGGCGATAGTTCTTGAAGCGGAACAGGTATTCGCGTTGTTCCCAGGTGCTGAAGGCGCGGGAATTCAGTAAAAAAACCGAGTCAAGTTTGCGCTTGAACCAGTTCTCAGGAATATCTGGGAATCGCTGGAACAGGTTTTTTCCAATCACCGCACTGGGGGTCAGATTGCTGTGGTTTTGCATGAAATTATTCCAGGTCTGTATCGCGTAGTTGCGGTCGAGGATGACCAGGCCGACATCGATGTTCTGCAGCATGTCCATCAGCCAGTGTATATCTCGAATAGAGTTGCCAGGATTGCTCATTGCTCTTCCAAAATATAAGAAACGCGGTCATTCATCGGTTCGATTGAGTCCTCGGTAAATAGGAGTAACAACTCACACTGGATATTTCGTTTCTCGATGCTGTAGCTGATTTCAATCGCCAGGGTTTTGTTCCAGTGTGTGGCCTGTTGGTTGAGTATGTCCGGTATTTTTATATGCTGCCCCAG
>JBFFSQ010000240.1:0-4461 GCA_041572275.1 Gammaproteobacteria bacterium | reverse complement strand
GCCAGCGTGCTGGTGGGTGATTTCCTATATTCCCGCTCTTTTGAAATGATGGTGGAAGTGGAAAGCATGAAGGTAATGAAAATTCTGGCTGAGACCACCAATATCATTGCCGAAGGTGAGGTCATGCAGTTAATGAACTGCCATGACGCGGACACCACAGAGCAACGCTATCTGGATGTCATCCATGCTAAAACGGCCAAGCTGTTCGAGGCGGCGACGCGTCTGGGTGCTGTGCTCAGTAATCGCCCCGAAGCAGAAGAGGAGGCTATGGCCGCCTATGGCATGCACCTGGGTACCGCTTTCCAGTTGATCGATGACGTGCTGGATTACAGTTCGTCCAGCGAAGAAATGGGTAAGAATGTGGGTGATGATCTGGCCGAAGGCAAACCCACCCTGCCACTGATATATGCCATGCGTAATGGTACGCCAGAGGAAGCGGCGCTGGTACGCAAGGCTATTGAAGAGGGTGGCCTGGATTATATTGATGAGGTGATGGCCGCAATTCAGTCAACCGGTGCCATTACCTATACTGAAGAGACCGCGCGACGTGAGTCAGAACTGGCCATCCAGCAGCTGGATCATTTGCCAGATTCCCCATACAAAGACGCCTTGCGTGGATTGGCTATTTACTCTGTCGATCGATCATTTTAAGGTTGTTCTGTTCAGCGTGGACATCCAGTAAACTGCTTTTTTTCGGAATGTAGCTCAGCCTGGTAGAGCACTACGTTCGGGACGTAGGGGTCGGAGGTTCGAATCCTCTCATTCCGACCAGGTTTTTAAACAGCTAAAAACTTAAGTCGAGTAGTGTGCCTGCGGCACGGTATGATCTGCGGGTTCCCACATCTGCAAGTGCGGTTCGAATCCTTTTGCGCCATTCAATTTTATTCAATTGTATTTGTTTAGCAGGAATCAGGGAATGCTGATGGCTCGATAGCGGCTGACTTTCAGACTGTCGCTCCAGTGGTTCATTGGAAGACCTGCTTTCTGTTTCAGATGCTGTAGAAATTGCGTTGCGTCGGGCAGGCTGTCCCAGACCGAGGGCAGGAAGGTGCCTTTATTGTAACCGTCCTCAAGAATCAGGCCATCAACACCTGGTTGTAGTTGTGCGATAAGGTCTGCCTCTGAGCTGAAGTTCATGGCTTCGGCCGAAGTCAGGATAGAGATATGGATGTCCAGTTGCGGCTCTTCGTTGGCACTGAGTGCCGGGAAGCGAGGATCGCGGAAGGCGGCGGCAAAGGCGTGGTCTGCGACGTCCTTGACCAGGGGCTGATAGGCTTCCAGTGTGCCGATGCAGCCCCGTAGCTGATGGTTGATGTTGAGGGTGACAAAACTGGCGCCGGGTTGCTGTAACCGTTCGCTGTAATCTTCTACGGTCACTGGCAGTGGGCTGTTATGACTGAGGCCATAACGAATTGATTGGCTGGCAATGTCCAGAAGTGTGTCCCGTTCTTCGGTGTTGAGCTCAGTGAATGACATAGGCGCCATATCCGACAACGCGGTCCTTGCTGCCAGCGGTATCCCCAGAGTTGCGTAGATCCAGGGTTTTAGCATGTAGCCCTTTGATGCGGGCAATTTCCAGTAGGCCATTCACGGGGTTGCGACCACAGGCCATGTCATAGTGGATGTCATCCGGCTGGAGTTGTTCAATGGCGTTGGAGGTAGCACGGTCCATACTCTGGGCGGTGGCATAGCTGTGATAGTGACTCAGGTCCGAACTGATGACAATCAGCGTCTCATCACCGCCCCAGAGGCGTTGCAGGACTTCGGCAACACTCGTCTTGTCAGCATCGCCGACGACCAGTGGAACCAGTTTGAAGTCCTGCAATAGCACTTGTAAGAACGGTAGCTGGACCTCCAGGCTGTGCTCCTGGGCATGGGCTTCATCGGAAATAATGACTTGCGGCAGGGGCTCGATTTCTGCAATAGCCTGGTGATCGATGGGGATCACGCCCAGTGGCGTGGAGAAACCATCAACCGATGGTGCGGCCAGCCCTCTAAAGGCGACATGATGTGATGGGCCGAGCAGTACCACCCTACGGATCTTGTCTCGCAAGGGTGCCAGGCAGGCATAAGCACTGGCAGCAACTGGGGCGGAATAAATATAGCCCGCATGGGGTGCGATGATGGCCTTGGGTGGCTGGGTGTCGGCAGGGTGGGATGACAAATAGCCCTGTATATCCTCGGCCAGTTGACTTGCATCGGCGGGATAGAACATACCGGCAACAGCGGGTGGACGAATCATGTTCATGACAGTCTCCATGTGTTTACCCTATATCTTCTATTATGGTGACAAAAAATCAGCTTGCAATTGCTTTCGATGAGCGCCATGTTAATAAATAGAGGTGACGAATATGGATGCCTATACAATAGCGACGAAGTACTGGCACCGACTGGATGACGGTCGGGTGCAATGTGATCTGTGTCCCCGATTTTGTAAGCTTAAGCCTGGGCAAAGAGGATTGTGTTTTGTGCGTGCCAATGAGGGTGATCAGGTTGTGCTTACCACATATGGTCGTTCCAGTGGTTTTTGTGTCGATCCCATTGAAAAAAAGCCGCTGAACCATTTCCTGCCGGGTACACCGGTGCTGTCATTCGGCACGGCAGGCTGCAACCTGGCCTGTAAGTTCTGTCAGAACTGGGATATCAGTAAGTCCCGTGAGATCGATACTCTGGCCGATGAAGCCTCGCCGGAAAAAATAGCCGAAGTGGCTGCCAGCCTGAACTGTCGCAGTGTGGCTTTTACCTATAATGATCCGGTTATCTTTCATGAATATGCGGTGGATGTGGCGGCTGCCTGTCATGCCCGTGATATCAAAACTGTGGCGGTGACCGCCGGGTATATCTGCCCGGAACCGGCGAAAACATTCTTTGCAGCTATGGACGCGGCCAATGTTGATCTCAAGGCATTCACCGAGGATTTCTATCACAAGCTCACCGGTGGTCATTTGCAGCCGGTACTGGATACATTGATCTACCTGAAGCATGAAACCGATGTCTGGTTTGAGCTGACGACGTTGTTAATTCCCGGTAAAAATGACTCGGATGAAGAAATTAAGGCAATGAGTCAATGGGTGGTGAAGGAGCTGGGTCCGGATGTGCCCATGCATTTCACCGCCTTTCATCCAGACTGGAAGATGCTTGATGTTCCGCCGACACCGGCAGCGACACTGAGTCGGGCAAGGCAAATCGCGCTGGATAATGGTGTGCGTTATGCCTATACCGGAAACGTGCATGATGAAGATGGTGAAAGTACCTACTGTCATCAGTGTGGCGAAAAGCTGATTGGTCGCGACTGGTATGTGCTCAGTGACTGGAATCTCGATGCTCAGGGGTGTTGTGCTAAATGTGGCGCCAGGTTGGCAGGCGTGATCGAGGCTGAGCCAGGAGACTGGGGGGCGAAACGCCTGCCGGTACATCTGGCGGCGATGTAAGCTGTTAAATTGTGTAATCAAGTATGTGATTTTGCTCCATTTTCGGTCGTAAATGCGTTATCCTAACCTGTCCGATTCGAAGAACTGAGGCAAAGCTTGAGTAAAGGTACACTGTATATCATCTCCGCCCCCTCCGGTGCAGGTAAAACCAGCCTGGTCAGGGAACTGGTGTCTTCCATGTTGGACCTGATGGTCTCAGTTTCACATACCACGCGAGCGATGCGACCCGGTGAAGCCGACGGCACGGATTATCACTTTGTTGATGAAAAAGAATTTCTGTCAATGGTTGAGCACAGTGCTTTTCTGGAACATGCTCGGGTATTTGATAATTACTATGGCACGTCACAGCAGCATGTCGAACAACTGCTGCTGCAGGGCAAGGATGTAATCCTGGAAATTGACTGGCAGGGCGCGCGACAGGTGCGTCGCCTGATTCAGGAAAGCCAGTCGATATTTATTTTGCCACCGTCCTGCGAGGCGCTGAAACAGCGTCTGCAAAATCGTGGTCAGGATGATGAGGCGATTATTAATCGTCGTATGCAGGATGCGATTAATGAAATGTCGCATTATGCTGAATTTGATTTCCTGGTCGTGAATGATGATTTCGATCAGGCATTGCAGGAACTAAAGTGTATTATTACGGCTAATCGTTTGCGTCAGTTGCGTCAGGAACGAAGTCTTGAAACATTATTGATTGATTTACTGAATTAAAAGAGGAAAAAATGGCTCGCTTAACTGTAGAAGATTGTTTGCCCTATGTAGATAACCGCTTCCACCTGGTACTGGTGGCTGCCAAACGTGCACGTCAGATTGCCATGGGTGGAGAGCCGATGGTATCCATCGACAATGATAAGCCCACAGTATTGGCTCTGCGTGAAATTTCCGAAGGCCTGGTCGGTCCACAAATCCTGGATGAAGTGTCGGCCCAGGAACATGCTATGGAAGAAGTGATTAGCGAGGATGAGGTTAGACAGGAAATCTAGTTCTAACCTGATCAGAGAGCCGCCATGTCCGTAAATCCAGAACAATC
>JBFFSQ010000239.1:0-4479 GCA_041572275.1 Gammaproteobacteria bacterium | reverse complement strand
ATTTTTAAATAACATCGCTCATCGGCGAGCCCAACATTCTAACACTATCTCTTCTTACCAAGCCAGTGTTTTCTTGCGTTCCTTCAGGCTTTTCGTTCCGTCTCTCCGTAACAGAGGCGCGTATTATAGGGCCTGGATTTGCTACGTCAACAACAAAACTTAATATTTCTTTAACTTTCTTGAAATAACTTTCTAGACCACTTCTACTTTGGCAAATTTACGCTTACCTACTTGATATATATGAGTGCTGCCAGCCTGTACTTTCAAGCCTTTGTCTTCGATTTTTTCACCATCAATTTTTACCGCACCCTGCTTAATCATGCGCATGGCATCCGAAGTACTGCCAGTCAGGCCCGCCATTTTTAGCAAATTAGCAATCGCGATCTCGCCATCGTCTGCCTCTAAACTCAGCTCTGGCATCTCATCGGGCATAGCTCCTTTCTGGAATCGTGCAATAAATCCTTCCCTAGCCTTCACCGCAGCGGCCATATCATGGAATCGCTCTATAATCTCTTCGGCCAGCTTAAACTTTATATCTCTTGGATTAGCACCGGCATCCACCTCTGCTTTAAAGGCCTCAATGTCACTCATCGGCCTAAAACTAAGCAATTCAAAGTAACGCCACATCAGCTCATCTGACACCGACATCAACTTGCCAAACATTTCATCTGGTGACTCATGTACACCGATATAATTATTCAGCGATTTGGACATTTTCTGGACACCGTCCAGACCCTCTAGAATCGGCATCATTAGGACCACCTGAGGGTCCTGGCCATGTTGCTTCTGCAATTCACGCCCCATCAAAAGATTAAACTTCTGATCGGTACCGCCTAATTCAACATCAGCTCTCAACTCTACTGAGTCATAACCCTGAATCAGTGGATAGAGAAACTCATGAATAGCGATGGGCTGATTTGAGCCGTAACGTTTACTGAAATCATCTCGCTCCAGCATACGCGCCACTGTCAGACTTGATGCGAGCTTGATGAGTCCTGACGCATCCATCTGACCCATCCAGCTGGAATTGAACATCACCAGTGTTTTTTCAGGGTCTAGAATTTTAAATATCTGTTCTTCGTAACTTTTCGCGTTTTCAATAACCTGATCACGCGTTAATGGAGGCCGGGTTGCACTCTTACCCGTAGGATCGCCAATCATGCCAGTGAAGTCACCAATCAGAAAAATAACTTCATGCCCCAGATCCTGAAACTGACGTAATTTATTTAACAACACCGTATGCCCAAGATGAAGGTCCGGCGCAGTCGGATCAAAGCCTGCTTTAATCCGAAGGGATTTACCGGTTTTCAGCTTTTTAACCAGCTCGTCTTCAACCAAAATTTCTTCAGCGCCACGCTTGATGATTTCAAGCGCCTGTTCAACCGATGACATCGACAACTCCAAGATAAATCCCAAATGCAATAGGGTTACAAAAATAATAGCTTGTATCGCAAGTGCAGGGCGTTATACAAGAGCACGCACCATAAGGCAACTTATTCGACAAGATTCACTCTATTCCCGAGTTTCGACCTTATCCACCAGTCTGTGATTCACTTAAAACAGCAAATCCAGGTAAATAAGGTATGATCTGGCTATATTTCGGGTATAAAATCACTATTTCAGCTTCTCACCAGTTGAAATCCATATGTTTTCAGGCTATTTTATCTAAAAAAACACTAAAGAATTCCGTGAATTACAGCAACTTTATAAACAAAGACTTTCAAAAGCGCTCACAACCCAGGCGTCATCCTCGGCTGCGCTGGCTAATTGTTGCTGCCAGCAGTGCTGTTTTAGGTGTAGTTTTAGCCAACACGCACTCTGATTCAGACCCTATTATCGTTAAAAACACACCTAGCTCAGAAACTATAGGCACGCAGACTGACGCATCAACAACTGCCACTAAAAGCATACAACTAAAGATCCCGAAGAATCAGCTCTCAAGCCAGAATACATCATACGCGGACGACATAGACCTGATCTCCACACATAACTGGCAGGATTTGACTGTTAAAAAAGGTGACAGTCTGTCCACTATCTTTGACAAAGCCAAAATCACACCTGATCAGCTAATTGAGCTGATACAGCTAGGCAAAGACACTCGAGCCTTAACACGCTTGCACCCGGG
The DNA here is from genome assembly GCA_041572275.1 of Gammaproteobacteria bacterium. GTDB lineage: Bacteria > Pseudomonadota > Gammaproteobacteria > SZUA-229 > SZUA-229 > JBFFSQ01. The sequence continues at coordinate 2,354 of JBFFSQ010000239.1, read as the reverse complement.
CGATGTCATACAGGTAGAGACCAACAACAATGGTCAGCTACTGGCTCTGAACTACGAAATCGATAGTATGCGTTATTTACAGGTCACTCGTGATGATGCTGGCCTCAAGGCTGAAACCTTAAGATACAATATCGAAACCCGCCAGACCCATGCTACCGCGACAATCGACTCATCGCTATTTCAGGCTTCTCAAGAAGCGGGCCTGTCTCAGAACCTGACCATGGAACTGGCCAATATTTTTGGCTGGGATATTGATTTTGTACTGGATATTCGCAAAGGCGATCACTTCACTGTCATCTACGAAGAAATTTTTAAAGATGGTGAAAAAATCAAGGACGGTAATATTATCGCCGCAGAGTTCGTCAACCAGGGCAAAAGCCATCGTGCCTTGCGCTACACCAATCCAACAACAGGAGCTGCAGGCTATTACTCACCCGACGGCCTCAGTCTGCGCAAAGCCTTTTTACGCAGCCCGGTAAAATTCAGTCGCATTAGCTCAAAGTTTACGCGCAAACGCCACCATCCAATCCTGAACAAGATCCGCTCCCACAAGGGTGTTGATTATGCTGCTCGCAGAGGCACCCCCGTGCGCTCATCTGGTGATGGCAAAATCATCTTTAGAGGACGCAAAGGCGGCTACGGCAATGTTGTCATTGTTAAACACGGCAGTCGCTACAGTACCCTTTATGCTCATCTCTCGAAATTTGATCGCAAGGCGCGCATTGGCAGCAAAGTCAAACAAGGACAAACCATTGGTTATGTCGGCTCTACCGGGTTGGCATCAGGACCGCACTTACATTATGAATTCCGTGTCAATGGCGTCCACCGTAACCCACTCACGGTCAAGTTCCCAAGCACGCAACCCATACCTAATCGTCATCGAGACAATTTTGAACTCACGACTTTTGGTTATATTACACAGCTGAATGTGCTGTCGCGCAACTACCTCGCTCTCAACCAGAATTAATCATGTCTGAGCTCTATATTGGCCTGATGTCGGGCACCAGTATGGATGCCATCGACGTCGCTCTTGCTGACTTCAGTAATAATCAGTTTCAGCTACTTGACCATTACAGTCATCCGATAAGTGCACAGCTCAAACATAAACTGCAACTACTCGCCCTCGACTCAGCCGAAACCACCCTGGACATGCTGGGTGAAACCGATGCCGAGCTGGGTGACATTTTTGCCGATGCAGTCAGCCAGTTACTTACACAAACTAATACCCCAGCAGCAGCAATCCAGGCAATTGGATCACACGGACAAACGATTCGCCATCGCCCTGATCTTCCACATCCCTTTAGTATGCAAATCGCAGACGCCAATCGAATTGCTCACAAAACAGGTATTACTACGGTTGCTGATTTCAGACGCAGGGATATGGCCGCCGGCGGTGAAGGCGCACCGCTGACACCGGCCTTTCATAAGGCATTTTTCAGCCATCCTGAACAAAACCGAGCCGTGCTCAATATCGGTGGTATTGCCAACATCACTTATTTACCTGCTGGGCAGTTAACACCCTGTTTTGGCTTTGATACAGGACCGGGTAACATGCTCATGGACAGCTGGATACAACGACAGCAAGGCGTTGATTATGATACCAACGGCCAATGGGCTGCGAGCAGCCAACCACATCCTGCTCTTGTCGAACGATTAATGCAGGATGCCTTTGTTAGTACCCCTCCGCCTAAAAGCACAGGACGAGAGCACTACAACTTGCAGTGGCTGGAATCACAGCTAATACAGACGGATCAACTAACACCCGCAACTGTGCAGGCCAGTTTATGCACTTTTACCGTGAACAGTATCCAATATGCTATTGAGCATTTTTTACCTCAAATACAAACACTCATTGTTTGTGGTGGTGGTGTCCACAACAAGCATTTAATAAGCCAGCTAGAAATGGTATTACCGGGCATTCAAACTCAAACCAGTGATCACTATGGACTGGCTGCGGACTGGGTTGAAGCCGTGGCATTTGCCTGGTTGGCGCGACAAACCCTGACAGGTCAACCGGGTAACCTCAAAGAAGTCACCGGTGCAAAGGAAGCGGTTATTCTGGGTGCGATTTACCCTGCCTAACGTTGGTTAACAGGAACATACGGGCGCTCAGTATAACCGGTATAAATCTGAGTTGGCCTAAATATTCGATTATCCTGTAACTGCTCTGACCAGTGTGCCAGCCAGCCCGCTGAACGCGATACAGCAAAAACAGGTGTGAACTGATCCGTGGGAATTCCCATTTCCTTGTAAAGAATGCCGGAGTAGAAATCCACATTCGGATATACCCCTTTTTCAGCCAGACGCTCTTCACAGGCCTCTTCCAAAGCCATCGCCGTATCAAACATGGGGCT
>JBFFSQ010000238.1:0-4480 GCA_041572275.1 Gammaproteobacteria bacterium | reverse complement strand
AACTTCTGAGGCAATGCTAATTTAATCAGACTTATGACAAACCATAATTTCTCGATCACTCACACCTGCACCATGTGCATACACATCTTACAGTCTCATAGCGCTAATTACTGAAGAGGAATTAAAATCACGGTTTCAATATCGGCCTTGTCAACTTCTTTAGGATCATTGACGTAACACTCAATCGCCTCATTCTTTAGAGATAACCCCTGTGCAATTGCCCAATCATGGAGAGCTTTATAAGTGGTGGCACATTGTTGATACGGCCCCCGGTGAACACCTCGCACATAACGTCGACTCTCCAGTTCATGCGACTTGAGTATTCCTTTATCTGGCAGGCATTTTGAAGTTGGCATACCAACGTAGAAATGCCAGCGTTTGAACAACAATGATAGAAATGCAGCCAACTTGCCCCGACCAAGTTCTACATCCCAGTCCATATCCTGGTAACGTGCATAAGGCATATCGACACACTCGGCCTCATTAGCATGAAGGTATCTGGCAATATGCTTGTAGTCACGACCGAATGTAGCCGGCATACGCCATACAGGGACAGATTCCTCAATTTCAATGACTGGGCCTATCGCCTTTTCAACCACTTCGAATTTGTTGGTCATGTCGATCCCAGGACTTGTATGATGAACAAATAATAACAGAGAAAAGCAATCATCAGATACAGCCATCCTTCAAATCTATATCGGACTATCCGCTAATATCCTACCGCTTTTGCAAAATGTATTAGTTACTTATAAAGAACTAAAAGGAAAAGATAATGAAACTTGCACATCAGGTGAGTCTTCTGACAGACCAACACCCAGCTGAACATCCATAGACAGATTATTCGATAATATACGAGATACACCAATCGTGAATAATGATGTTAATAAATCACTACCCGGTATATTCTGATCATCAATCTTGATTTTATTGCTTTTATTCATCTGAAAACCATAACTTAATGAAGTGTTCAGATTAAGGGCAAACACCATACCCAGGTGCATTCCCAAACTATCCCCCGTATCAACTCGTCCTAATTCCTTTTGTTCACTAATATTCTTTGTCCATGACAACCCTGAAAAGAAAACAACTGGATCTGAGACACTAACCGAAGTAAAAGAAAGCCCCCAGGATTGAAAACCTGTGCCGAGAGATAATTCGTTATCGCCCGTCAGGCTATAAGGATCTTCTCCGGTTGTACTTTTCCAGCTTAGGTTAATTAATGTATCAGGCCAATCAGGATGCGACTTAAGAGCCTGATAACTGAAGGACAGAGAGATATCACCCAGACCAGAAGTAAGCTCCTCAGTTTCATCACCCGAACTACTAAATGACTGTAACTCTTCACGGCCAACTGGTATTTGTAAATCCACCTGAAAATCATTTTTCAGGCCAAGTCGAAATGTATTTGTCAGAACGACAAGATCACGTCGCACTTGTCGTGATACGATATCGCCAACAACCAGTATTTCCTCAATAGCAAAACCATCAATGACGATTCTATCGCTGGATGAATGTGTATATGACAAAGTCGGCACATAATTGAAGGTACCCGACTGTAGAAGCAGGCCGCCTTCTTCAACTAATGTTCGCTTAAATGCCGTCTCAATAAGGCTTAGATTCTCTGATTGCTCCAGAGCAATCTTGTGAGCAGTTTCTGCGTCTACAATTGACTGATTATCGCCACCCTTTTCTGACACTTCTATTACTGATCCGACTTGATTATCCTTTATTATTGCTTCCAGTGTTTCAATCCGCTTAATTAATTCTTTAATTAGGCTATCTTTATCTACAGACACAGTTACTTGATCAGCATCATTCTCTGAGTATTCTTCTGCAAAACAGGCCGAGTGAATGGCAACAGACAAAGCAACAGACAAGAGTATCCTACATGAAGAATTATGTGTCATTATGGTAATCGACTTGTTCGTCGAACTAACGGATTCAAAGGAATGTTTTTAATAACACGTTGTGTGTAATTCATATTCGGAATACCAAGTTCCATCACTTGTGGTGACAACTGGGTTAAGTCACTCGCATATTGCCCTGACTCAAGCTCCTTGCTCATACCCTCATTAATCACAAAAAAAGCTATTTTACTTCTCCACATATCATCAAACTCAGTGATTGTTAGAGTAATATTGCCAAATGCAGGATCACCTAATAGAATTCGCCCCCCAACTCGGCCTCGATATACAACAAAATGATCGAAATCACGTATACGAACTGGAAGAATAGCCGGAATGGAGAAAGACTCGATATCTTCCAGGCTCATACTGCCATAACCTCGACCCTCATATCCTTTCGCATTGACATAGCGTTTGAGATCAAGCAGTGAAAAACCACCTCTCTTTCGAACCAGTTCAGGATCAGTATTTTTTAACAGAGTTAATGTGATAGCCGTCTCTGAAACCGGTTCATCATGATAATAGGTCAGTACAGTTGATAATGCGGCCGCACCACAACTTATATCCCATCCTTGCCGCACCAAAGAACGCTTTCTAATGACTGACCAGGGTATAACGGAAGAAGAAAAACGCGTTTGCTGTGTATTAATGCCAATCTCAACTGCACCTACCGGATCAATCAATTCGCCAAATTTAAGCACAACAATTAGAGCCATGGAATACAGGCGACGAACATCACACATAATCAGAACCAACAGCTACAATCGCCCCTGCAAATTCAATTGCTCAAGAACACCCACTGTTGAATTGATATTTATATTTAAATTTAGCAAGACATTAACAGGTGAATTCACAGCATTGATATTAATAAGTGATTGTAGATTACTTTGCGCACTATCTTGTAAAATCAAGGAACCCGCTGTTTGGTTAGACAATCTCTGCAAGATGATCTCGCCCTCGAGTTTACTCCCATTAGCTTTCGACATTAGAATTGGTATACGTGCGATATCTTCCAAGCCTTCAGTAATTTGTGTGCCAGCCACCACTGCATCTAACTGATTATCATCCATATACTCAAATGCATGCACCTGATATTGGACGATAAAAATAGAAAGCAGGATACACATAGCTGTTTTCATGATAGTCATTTTTATAATATCCTTTTTTTGAAACTATAATCTTTGATTAAAATAATTTTGCTGGTTCAATAATCCCCTTGAAGCTCGTGACATGTTACCTAAACCCTGTCTAGTCACATCCATATTTAAACTGTTGGCAGAAATAGCTGATGCACTATTAACAACATTTACAGCCTCCATATTCTGTTGTGCATTATCATTTATGTTCACACCACTATCTGTGGCAAGCTCAAGATCGCTGGCCGTCATAATAATCAATTCAGCCTGTGCACCCGTTAATATGCCACCATGCATTTCTTCATAAGAATTTGATTCACTTATAGCATTTGATGAAATAATTTCTTCCGTCTGGCTATAAAAAGAACTATTATCCATATACAAAATGACCTGTGATTTATATTCCTGAACCTCATTCCCACATTCAAAAAGACTACCTAAATCCATACATACAGAACCATTAACGACCACATCAAAAGGATCGACCTGATATTCAAGAATTGTAAATGGAATTGAGACCTCATAGTCCAGCTCTTTATGTACATCCCAGACACCATTATTGCTGAATAAATTGTCCACCCACCAGTTATCAGATAGATCCAGATAAAAATCTAAATTTGCCCCTATATGAGCAGTTACTTCTCCACTTATACCAACGCTGGCATCACTTGCTGAAAATCTACCCTGACCCGAATAAGCGATGCCTGAATTAATATTTAATTCAAGGCCATTTAATGGATTCATTTCTCTGAATGTTATTCCATCAATGATATTTGTTCTTTCAATGCCGCCTAGATCAACCGAAAAGAATTCGACAGTTGAATCTTTTCCACAAGAAGAAATACAGCCACCAGCGGAAATCGTACCCATATCAACGCCCGGTATACCCAATTCAATGTCAAGAAACAGATCCTCACCTCTTGGCTCAAGACCATTCACTCTAAACACAGGGGTAAGACTTAAACCTGAATATGACCCATATAAACTCCAACTGGACCCGTCTGAGTCAGCAGCGCTAAAAGATCTATGCACAGGTGCAATAAGGTTCAATCTAGCTGGAGTTGATGCCTGGATATTCCCAATATCAAATAATACTTCTGGTTTAAACGGCTCTATGGTGGCTTCAACATGGCTATAACTTACAACATTACGACTCATAACATCGTTATGAATTTCGCTAGTATCCAGATTAATAACATTAGTAATGCGTTCATCACGCAAAGACACATTTCTAATTAATACGAAGTCATCATTAATAGCATGTCTCACCTGTTGAAAATCATTTTGCTCAAACCAGTTATTCTGCAATGTCTGTGCAGTCTGATTATTCGAATTTAGGTTAACACCATTAATGACATTACTTTGAACTGTATTACTCAGGTTTAAAGCAGTTATATTGAATTGAGATGCATAAGAAAGATTTATTTGATGACTACGTTT
>JBFFSQ010000237.1:0-4502 GCA_041572275.1 Gammaproteobacteria bacterium | reverse complement strand
GGCACTGAAGAACTCGGTGCCAGCATTGTGTTGCATGGCAGCCGCTATGCCGAAGCCTTTGAAAAAGCCTGCGAGTTACAGCAACAACACGGTTATACCTTTATCCATGCCTTTGATGACCTGCAGATTATTGCTGGTCAGGGAACCCTGGGTCTGGAAGTACTCGAACAGGTGCCCGATCTGGACATGCTGGTGGTGCCCATTGGCGGTGGTGGCCTCATCGCCGGTAGTGCCATTGCGGTTAAACAAACCCGACCCGAGGTTCGCATCATCGGCGTTGAGGCCGAGCGTATCCCGGCAATGAAAACCAGTATCGAGGCCGGACACATCGAACCCTATCATCCGGCCAACACCATTGCCGATGGCATCTCGATTACTACCGTTGGACAACACACGTATCCACTGGTTAAGCAGTATGTGGATGAGGTGGTGACTGTGAGTGAAGAACACATCGCTGCAGCCATCATGGAATTACTCGAACGAGAAAAAACACTCGCCGAAGGTGCCGGCGCTGTCGGCTTTGCCGCACTCAGCCATGGTTGTATCGACAACATCAAAGATAAAAAGGTGGTTGTAGTTATCAGTGGCGGTAACATCGACATGACCCTGTTAACCGTGATTCTCGAAAGAGGACTTGAAAGCGATGGCCGCCTGGCACACCTGAAAGTGGTCATCCCCGACAAGCCCGGTAACATCGCCAAACTCGCTTCACTGGTCGCAGCGCAACAGGCCAATATCCTGGAGATTTATCAACATCACTCAGTGAGTGAGGTCGATATTGGTGAAACTGAAGTTGAAATGGTGCTAGAGGCCAAGGGTAGAGCACATATTGATGCGATAATCGATTCGATTCATCGTTGTGGGTATACAATCAAATAAATTCTCTCACCTTTTGTGGATTACTGCATGTTATGTGATCTCAGACGAAGCGGGGGATCTGAAATGTTTGATATGGGTATGGTATTAAAATACGGTGACTTCTCTTTTTATCTACTAATTGATTAAGTTCTAAGCAGCCGATGTTTTTTCTGCTTGTGCACTAGTCGCTAACTCAAGATCAATAGATGATAAAATATTATCTTCCAAGTTGTTTGCAAGTCTAAACCAGGGTGCGTTCGTGTCTTTAATGCCGATATATCTGAACATTATTTCAATATAGTGATTACCGGTAACAGGTACAGAATAAAGTGATTGCATAATGCTGGATTGCTGTTCAGCTATTTTGTAGTGTAAATAATCAATGTTATTACTTGAAAAAACGGTATACGAGTCAGGTGATGAAATTTGGCATGATTCATCAGCATCACTATTCCACTTCTTACAATAATCACTATGGTATTGATTTAAATAAGAACCAAAATTATTTTGATTGAATAGGTTTTGGTTTCCGGTGTGGTATAAGCGCAGTAAGAAATGAATTGAGCCAAGGTTCTCACCAAGAAAACCTTTGTAGTCAAACCATCGTTCAGCTAATACAGTGCAATTTAAGTTTTTGTTATCACCCACCAGATTTTCATAAATATTGACTTTTGCGAGTACAGTTCCCTGAGTGTTCGGAATATCTGTGCTATTACCATCGGGCATAGTAAACGTGAGTTTACTACCAGATAAATCAATAACATATTGATTCAACTGTTTAGTATTTGGACCTTTAGGTTTGTTTTTGGTTGCTATTAGCATAATGTTACAGTTTAAGCGACTCGATTGATCATGTTCTTTACTATTTTAGATGAAGTAAATGCTAGGAGTAAAAGTAATACTGTAAATATAAAATGCATTTAGCCTGTCCCTGATAGATATTAAATCAAATGCTTCCAACAGCCTTATTGGCCTCTTCATTAGTTCTACGAATTAACTTTTCTAGTACATTGCGCATAAAGGTTTGTGTGAGTTCTATAGACGTGTCTGGTATGCCCATGCCTAATGCTTGCATGATTTTATTCATAAGTAATAAAACCCATTTACTTACATCCGTTAAGCCTGACTTATTGCTTAATTCAATGCCTTTGTGTAGGGCCCAGGCAATTGTATCTGCGAGTGTCATTGCACCCATAAGGCCAGCTTGTAAAGAACCAACAAGTACACCAGTCACTTTAGTTAAAACAAAGATTAAACCAGAATTGATCCATTCCCAGATTTTGGGTGTGCCTGCATGTACAGGTGCTTTGGACTCTAGCCATAATTTCACAGAGCTTTCTATGCTGTATGGTGGTTTGCGTCTCTCCAGATGAGCCCAGGTTAGTTTAGAAACGGATTTGACATATTTTTTCATGTCATGAGCATCAGCAGTTAAAATTGCTTCACTTGAAGGAATGTAATGTCCGAAACCCGGTAGAGGTGGTTGCATAAATGGAAATAGTGGAACCATTGGCACAGGGTCTGTTGCATGATAAGTGCGAAAAATATTCTTTTTACCAACTTTTCTAGTAAGGCTATTGGCAAAAAGCATCAGCCCGGGTTTTGGTGCGCCAAAGGTGTAAAGTTTTACATTTTGAGGTTTGTTGTTGGCAATCCAGTTTGCAGTAATACTGGCAACAGCTCCACCTAGGCTATGGCCAATGCAATGTATGGTTGCAGTTTTACTGGCATTTTTCAGAAACTCCTGTATCTGGGGTAACATACTTTTAAAAGCAGAGTTAAAGCCAATATGAACAGGCCAGCCACTAGTAGAGGTTTGTACACCTAATCGAGCATTAGTCATCCAGTCTGCTTTGAGTTTTGTTGATCCTCTGAAAATAATAAATATATCATTCTTATTATTTTTGCCGCCATGTGCGCACAGGCCAAAAGCATCATTGGTATGTATTAGGCGAGAACCTACTTCTGCTATTAATCCATGCTTTTTATCAGCAATCCATGAAAATTCAGGACGAGAGAGAAATATTTCCATATCAATAGAGCTACGATTAACAGCATAAACTTCATCGGCTAATTCTGCGGCTACTCTAGGACTAAGTACTGACATCTATTAACTTCCTTGTTTTTATAATGGATATTAAAAAATTATTTTACTTAATTTTATGCTTGTATTTTAAGGGGGTACTAATTGTTGAAGTTATTGAATTTAGTCGGGGTACTCAGTATCCTCCCATGGTTCGAGTGAGTCCCACGTACAACGGGTCATCATAGGTGTGTTGTAGTCCCTTGTTATGATCTTGTCACTAGACAGTTCACAACGCAGGTCAACTGGCTTTCCTCCTAACTCACCGTATTCAATTTTGCTGCTTTTACCCATGGCCCAGATAAGAATCTCTTCATCCCTATACAGGGCGACTATCTCCTGGGAGACTACAAATTGTACGTATCCACTGACTTTTAATTCCTGTTTTACTATGGGCAGGTTAAAGCGGCCATTGTTATCTGTAATTACAAAATCATCAGCGCTTTCGTCACCGTCATACCATTTTAGTCGTCGTTCAATTTTTACGCCCAATACAGGTTTACCTTCAAAGGTCAACAAACCCTCCATAGGTGAACATAAAACGACTTCTTTTGATGTTGAGAACAATGACATCGATGCTCCTTCAAGTGGAAATTGGGCTAAAACAATAAATGCTAGAATTATGGCTGATGTACGGCTGAAAGGGTTAGGTAAATCATTCATCATGCTAGAACTGGAGTGAGATAAATTGCATGTAGATGTGAATGGTCAAGTCGAATGTATATTCCATAGTTCATAGTTTGCTTCCATGTTGTATTTATTTGGACTGATAATCTGTCAAAATGTAAGAAAAGTCAATGTTCTGAAACAAGCTGTTTTGGTTAAAAAACAACCAGTTAGGTGTTTTTTAATGTGGTGCCAATAGGTTAACGATAGGGGTGATAGAAGTGTGTTGTTCTAGTCGAAATGACAGTTTCTTTTAGATGTCATCCCGAGCATAGCCAAGGGATCTAAAACCACTAAACTTCCAATTCTGCTGTCACTCAGAAAAGATATAAAGAAAAGATTTCTCCTATCGTCGAAATGACAGTTTCTTTAAGTTGTCATCCCGACCTTACTCTGTCATCCCGAGCTGTGTCGAGGGATCTTAAACCACCACACGTCCAACTCAGTTGCCGAGGGATCTTAGATCGACAAACAATCACTCAGCCGATGCCAGCGTAAAGTTAAACACAGAACCATTCCCCGGTTGGCTTTCAACCTGGATGGTCTGTTTATGCAAATCAATAATTTTCTTCACAATGGCCAGTCCTAGACCGGCATGGCCGCTACTGCGTTCGGGTGTATGAGCCTGATGAAAACGCTCAAAAATTAATGGCTGTTGAGTATCATTAATACCGGGCCCGGTGTCACACACCAGCACGTGAATTAAATGATCTTCAGTAATCATCAGTCGAATCGTAATTGCACCATCATCCGGTGTGTAATGAATGGCATTTTGTAGCAGGTTATCCAATACCCGTTCGATCAGGCCGATGTCGGCCATTACCATGGGGTTTTCATTGTGGTTATCGATGTCGATGGCAATGTGTTTGGCATCCGCCTGCATGGTGAATTTATT
>JBFFSQ010000236.1:0-4506 GCA_041572275.1 Gammaproteobacteria bacterium | reverse complement strand
CACACAGTTCACATTCCGCAGCGACTGGACGGCAGGCCAGCGGCTCTCGCTCTCGACTGATACCGTCGACCTACTGAGCCAGTTGGAATCACCCGTGCATGTCCGCAGCTATCAGCTTGAAGATGCCGCCATGCAACGGGCAGTAACTGACATACTGCAACGTTATCGACAACATAACCCTCAACAGTTTCACTTTGAATTAGTCAATCCAGACCTGCAGCCTGACCTGGCTCGTGCTGATGGCATTAGCCGCCCTGGCCAGACACTGATCAGACACAACAACAAGACTGAAGTCATAGACGCCCTCAGTGAACAACAGCTCACCAACACACTGTTACGATTAACAAGAGACAGCACAGCCGTAGTAAACTTTCTGCAGGGTCATGGCGAACGTGACCCCGATGACAGTTCTGCGCTGGGTTACAAGACACTGGTGCAACAACTGTCCAGCAAGGGTTTTGAAATTAATACCGTCAATCTTCTCAAAGATTCACTCACCACCCATACAGGTACACTGGTCATCGCAGCTCCAGAGCGAGAATTACTGGCAGGTGAAATCGAAGTACTCAAACGCTACCTGGATCAGGGCCATAATTTGCTCTGGCTTCAGGACCCAAAACTCGGTCACGAATTACTATCGATTGCCAATATCCTGGACATCACATTCATTGATGGTGTCGTCGTCGACAACAACCCGAATTTACGTAATGTACTGGGGCTAAGTCACCCGGCCCAGCTACCAATATTGAGCTACAAACTCCATCCCATTACGGAAAAAATGAAATACTTTACGCTGCTCATAACCGCAGCAGCCGTTCGGCCACAGGCCGATACCAACTGGCACAGCACTGCCTTGCTGCTCACTGAAGACACCAGCTGGGCTGAAACCGATGGCTTCATTATCGATGTCGCTCTCAACACCGACAGAGGCGACACCCCAGGCCCTTTAAGTATCGGCCTTGCCCTGGAACGAGACATCAACAAACGCAAACAACGTGTCGTCGTCATCGGGGACAGTGATTTTCTGTCCAACAACAATATTGGCCATGGCGCTAATTTACTATTTGCCATGAATACGCTGAACTGGCTTAGCCAGGACGACAAGCTGATATCCATCATGCCGAAAAGTGCTCCAGATATTCAACTAGACCTGAATGACACACAGGTTGCAGCCATGGGACTAATCTTTCTAGTCATCCTCCCTATCGGCCTATTCGGCGCTGGCATACTGATCTGGTATCAACGACGTAAACGCTGATGTCATCACGTCTACTGCTAAACCTGTTGCTGCTGATCTTTGTGCTCAGCCTCATTACCATCATGCGACTGGTCTCCAATCAGCCATCGGACGCCACATCCTTGCTGGCACTGGATCGAGATGCCATCAATCGCATCACCATCAAGCGCCCTCAGAACGACATCATTCTTGAGAAGCAGGGCAGTGACTGGATCATGCGTGCCCCTCACCATACCCGGGCTCATGCCTTCAGGATCAATCGTCTGCTTGATCTCACCGAGGTGACCGATGACAACAGCTATGACATTAACGGCCTGCATCTGGCAAGCTACGGACTGGCTCCACCAAGGGCAGAAATTCTGTTCAATGATCACCTGATTCAATTCGGCGGCAGCAATCCAGTCAACCACAAGCGTTATATTCGTAGCCAGGATCGTCTATTTCTCATCAATGACAGCCTGTACCCATTGATTAGTTCACAACCCACCAGTTTTGTTGATCTGTCCCTGTTAGCGAAAACGGACCGAATCCAGAAACTGATATTACCTGAGCTGACACTGAGTAAAGATCCCCAGCAATACTGGAAAACTGAAAATACCAAACACACTTATAGTGCTGACCAGGCCCAGACCCTGATCCAATACTGGCAGTCAGCTCAGGCATTTGGAGTCCATGCATTCATGCCTCGCAAACATCTGGGAGATATCAGCATTCACCTTGAATCAGGTAATGTCATTCATCTCCAGATCAGCGATGATACGCCCTGGCTTATCCTTGCCAACACTGCCCTTGGTATCGAATACCATTTCGATGGAAAGCTAATACAACAGTTGCTACCAGCCTCTGGCAACCTATCGGACACACCCTGAACACATGCCTGAACTTCCCGAAGTCGAAACCAGTCGCCAGGGTATTGAACCCTATATCCTCGGACACACTGTGACTGCTGTGATAGTGCGTAATCGCCATTTACGCTGGCCGGTCTCTCCGGGCCTGAAAACCGAACTCATCAACCAGACCATCACTAGCGTCGAACGCCGCGGCAAATATCTGTTACTCAAAACAGCCGTCGGTACTGTAATTATTCACCTGGGCATGTCCGGCAGTTTACGCATCGTCAATCACCATAAGGAGCCAGAAAAACATGATCATGTTGATATTGAATTCGATAACAACAAAGTCCTACGTTTGCGTGACCCACGACGATTTGGTGCCGTACTCTGGACACGTAAGGAGCCGCTTCAACACAAACTAATTTGTCAACTGGGACCGGAACCACTAACTGAAAGTTTTACTGGCCACTATCTCTACCAGGCCTCACGAAGACGTAAATCCTCGATCAAATCCTTCATCATGGACAGTCACATCGTGGTCGGCGTCGGTAATATCTACGCCAATGAAGCCCTGTTCCTGGCTGGTATCAATCCTAAACGACAGGCAGGACAGGTCAGCAAGCAACGCTACGACATGCTGGTGCAATGTATTAAACAGATACTGGCACTGGCCATAAAACAGGGTGGCACCACCTTGCGTGACTTCACGCGTGAAGATGGCAAACCCGGCTATTTCCAACAGACACTGAATGTCTATGGCAAAGCAAATGAGCCGTGCCCTCACTGCGGCACCACCTTGAAACACATCCGCCAGCAGCAACGATCGACCTATTATTGCCCACGCTGTCAACGCTGAGCTCCAGTCGATGCAAAGCCTGTGACTATTTCCCGTTATATCGAGTACGACTTGATTTAATACGCAGGTGAATTAGGATGTAGAACCTGAATAACTGTTAATCATCTCGTAATATGAGTCCCAGCAAAAAAAACCGCAAAACTGACCTTAGCCAGATTGTGGCCGCCATTATGTTCATTATCCTGTTGCTGGGCCTGGTGATTCTGGGTATAGCTTATGAACCCGGCGATCAGTTTTCCAACAGCTTTTTCGACAACGTAGCCAATGCCATTAAATGGGGTGATTAATGCCCCATATTGAAGTCATTCAAGGCGATATTACCCAGTTGAGCGTTGATGCTATCGTCAACGCCGCCAATAACAGCCTGTTGGGAGGCGGCGGTGTAGATGGTGCCATACACCAAGCTGCTGGTGATGAACTACTGACAGAATGCCGTCTTCTGAATGGCTGCGCAACGGGTGAAGCAAAAATCACTGCCGGCTACCATTTACCCGCACGTTATATTATTCACACTGTAGGCCCCATCTGGCAGGGGGGTGACCAGGGTGAAGCAGAACTGCTCGCTCGTTGTTATCAAAACAGCCTACAACTGGCCCATGACTATCAGCTACAGAGCATTGCCTTTCCCGCCATCAGCTGCGGTGTTTATGGCTTTCCAGCCATCGAAGCGGCCACCATAGCAGTGGACAATATCCATCGTTTTTTACTCACCCACAACCTTCCCTACAGAGTCTATCTGGTTGCATTTAGCCCCCAAATGAAGGATATTTTGGCAAAATCCCTAAGGGAACATACACAATGAGCATACCCGTGATACTGGTTATCGTTTTTTTCATGACCACACTCATCACCGGCTTTCTCTGGCTGCGATCCAAACAGCAGCTGATCCAGGAGAACCGCAAACACAAAGATATTGAAACCAAATTACGGGCCTCGGAAAAAGAACTGAAAGGTATCCTCGATAACCTGCAGGACACCTATTACCGCACCGGCCCTGATGGTGAACTTCTGTTTGTATCCTCGTCTGTCGCCCCTTTACTGGGCTATTACCCTGAAGAGTTTATGGGACATAACATCAAGGAATACTACACCCACCCGGAGACCCGTGACATATTTCTTAAAGCACTGGCCGATAATGGCGGCCATGTTGAACAATATGTCATCACGCTGAGACACAAAGATGGCTCAACGGTGTGGATGTCGACCAATGCCCATTTTTTGCTCGATGACGATGGCAATGTCATCGGCGTTGAAGGCACAGGCCGGGATTTCACTGCCAAGAAAAAAGCAGAAGAGGAAATGATCAAAGCCAAAGAACAGGCAGAGCAGGCCAACATGGCCAAAAGCCTGTTCCTGGCCAACATGAGTCATGAAATACGCACACCTATGAACGGAGTGATTGGCTTTACCAACCTGCTCTCACAAACCGAGCTGAATCCAGAACAGGCCGATTATGTACAGACCATCAGCAATTCGGTCAATGACCTGCTCTACATCATCAATGATATCCTCGACTTTTCCCGTATTGAATCAGGTAAGCTTGAATTACAACCTGAAGCGGTTAACATCAATGACTGTCT
>JBFFSQ010000235.1:0-4538 GCA_041572275.1 Gammaproteobacteria bacterium | reverse complement strand
GCCAATCTTCGGTCTTCTATAAATACACCAACTTCTGTGTTTAAGTTCTCGGAACGGGGATCAAAATTAAATGAACCTATAAAAGCTTTCATACCATCAACCACCATTGATTTTGCATGGATAGCGAATATGGGTGATTTGTGTTTTATATCTTCATAGCGATTAATAATATCCATCCTGACTTTTGCGTCAGGTTTAAACTCATATATTTCAAAGCCCGTGTTAAGTAAACGATTACGTTGCCTGGCGTAGCCACTGTAGGCAGCGAGATTATCAGTTGAACTGAGGGAGTTGGTCACAATTCGTACGGCTACCCCACGTTCGACTGCATCACGCAATAACTTCCAGGCATCCCAACTCATGACAAGGTAGGGCGATTGAATAGTGATATTGTGTTTAGCAGAGCTGACTATGTGTTCAAGCTTGCTGGTTATTTTGCTGCCGCCACGTAATGTAAAGGTTTCGTCATTCTTACCGGGCAAGTCACTGATGAACTCTGCCTTTACCCAGTGCATCTGTTCAATGATGGTAGAAAACTGCTGATTTAAATCAGTGATCTTTTCTCGCATTGCAGGCTCAAAGTTGCTTTTGTCAGCTTCGTACTGTTCGAGGTATTGATAAACCGCTGTGGCTTTTTTGGTGGTTATGGTGTCTAGTTGTGCCTTTACAACATCATCATCTTTATACTGCTCCTCGCCCCAGGCATCTGTTTCTACGAAATCCACTTCATTTGTGTAAGGGTTGCTTATCAGCTCTTCTATTGGAACCACCAATTCACTACGCCAGTATTCGGCAAAGCTGGTGTCCGCTGCTTTAGCGGCTTCACCCAACACCAGCACATCACGATCTCTGAAATTATACTTGTGGTCAAAGTCATAATATTCGTCAGCCATGTTGCGGCCACCGGTGATCACGGCCTGTTTATCGACAACGATCACTTTATTATGCATGCGTTGATTAATACCTCTGAAGTTAACCGTGGTATTAAATATTTTCCCTAAAAAGGAGGTGCCGATATTAATATTCGGATTATATATTTTGATTTCTACATTCGGATGAATAGCTAAGGCATAAAGTACCTCATTGTCTGCATCGACTAACAGGTCATCAACAATGACCCGCACATGTACGCCTCGATTGGCGGCGCGTAATAGGGCAGCGGCCGCTAATGTTCCAATATTGTCAGTGCTCCAGATAAAATACTGCACATCAATTGATTGTTTTGCATTATCAACCAACCACGCTCTTGATATGAGTGCATCTTCCCCTTTTTCCAGTATATAAATACCACTCTTACCTGCATGCTGTTGTGCGAGTTGACTGACATTATCATGCCACTGGATTTGTGATTGTGCTATAACCTGACTGGTATTGAGTATCAGTAGAAAGCATATAAATGGTTTTATAAGAGTTATTCTCATTCAATGAAATCCTTTTTCAGCTTACCCATAGCATTGTGGAAAAGGTAGTGTATAAATTTAGCTTTTCGTAAGCTAATTAGTTAATGATCCTGTGTCTTTTGGTAAGTGCCAGGAGACAATTATAGTTGCCATTATAACCAATATACCCAGCCATACCATGGTCACTACAGGATCTGCACCGGCTCCAGCAACGAGCGCATAGGCTGCTGAGGCAATTAACATAGCAACATTTTCAAAGAAATTTTGAATAGCAACAGCACCACCACTACCAATAGATTTATAGCCAATTTCCTGTAAAGCTGCATTGATGGGTACCACAAACAGGCCACCGCAAATACCTGCCATGAGCAATGCAATCCTTGCTGCCCAGATATTTTCAAGGCCCGCCAGTATCACAATGACACAACCCATAGCATAGGCTGCCATACGAGCACGACGCAGATAGGCCATAGGAATTAATCGGGGGACCAGGATAGAGCCAATGGCAATACCAACGGCTACAAACATGGTGAGCATGGCGATATCAGTGGTCGAGTCGATGAATAACACCACCGGTGCCCAGGCTATTAACAATACGCGTAATACTGTGGCAGCTGCCCAGAACAAACTCACACCCAAAGTCGAAAAGCGTGCGCGGGGAGTGGCTAACAAACCTTTCATCTGTTGAATAAATTCTACCAGTGCATGACCTGACGATGGACCGACTATTAACTTATGCTTGATAGTGGCTGCAATTAAAGCAGAGGCAATATACAAAGCCATAATAATAATCATAGCCAGGCTTATTGAATGCTCAGCCACAAATGAACCGATTAGTGTGCCACTCAGAATGGCCAGTATAGTAGAACCTTCTATCCAGCCATTGGCTTTTACCAATAAATGCTCATCTACTATTTCTGGCAAAATGCCATATTTAGCAGGGCTATATATAGCGGCTCCCAAACCAATCAGGGCGTATGCCAGTAAAGGCTCGACGTGGAGTAAAAGCAGGGTAGTTCCCAGGGCTTTAATTAAATTGGCGCCCATTAATACACTACGTTTCGGTTTTGCATCAGCAAGGCGACCAACCCAGGGTGCAAAGAGGACATAAGCGACCAGGAATACGGCCTGTAATGCCGGTATATACCAGCCATCAATTGCATTATATTGCAGTACCATAGTGATGGTAGCAAATAGAACTGCATTGTCGGCAAATGCCGTTAAGAATTGCGTGCCCAATACTCGGTAAATATCGCGCCTCATGATAATGTCTCCACCAGTCGATTGGCTGACACATAATCAATTTTGCCAGTACCCAGTACAGGCATGTTCGATATGGGAATGACTTTTCGTGGAATATTTATTTCAGCGATACCATCGTTTTGAGCCTGACTGAGCAAGTGTGCTCGGCTGGCATCTGCAATCGTGGTGAGTAACACCACTTGTTCGCCTTTACGAGTATCGGGTATAGCAATAGCGGCATGTAAGGCATCAGGCCATAGTTTACTGGCTAAAACTTCTACCGAGGTGAGCGAAACCATTTCACCGGCTACTTTTGCGAAACGTTTGGCTCGACCACAGATGCGGACAAATCCGTCGTTATCAATAGTGACTATATCACCGGTATCGTACCAGCCTTCACCCAACTCTGTAGCAGGTGGCACTAAGACACCGGGATTGTCGTTTAATAAATACCCCATCAGGACATTTGGGCCACGAATCTGTAACCGTTGGCCTTCATCCAATCCTGGGACATTGAGTAAGCGGTAATCCATTCCAGGCATAATTTGTCCAACCGTACCAGCACGATTGGCCATGGGTGTGTTACCCGCAATCACCGGACTGGTTTCTGTAGCACCGTAACCTTCAAATATACGTACACCAAATTTATCCTGCCAGGTGCGACGTACTTCATCCTGTAATTTCTCAGCACCGGCAAATACATAACGCAGGCTGTAAAAGTCATATATATCGGCGAAGCGCGCATAACCAGCAAGGAATGTGTTGGTGCCAAACATAATAGTCGCATTAATGTCGTAAGCAATTTCAGGCACCACACGGTAGTGTAATGGCGATGGATAAAAGAATACCCGTACACCCGATGTCATGGGCATAAGCATACCTGCAGTCATGCCAAATGAATGGAACAGGGGGAGGGCATTAAGGGCAACATCCTGTGCATTAAAATCGATACGAGATACCAGCTGCTGAATATTCGACAACAGATTGCGGTGTGACAATACCACACCCTTGGGCGTGCCTTCAGAGCCAGAAGTAAATAATATAATTGCCTGTTTGTTGGCTTTTCTTTCAGCTAGCCCCAACAGCCAGTTATCGACATGTCTTCGTAAAAATCCTTTCAATTTGTCAAACCAGTTGATCTGTTTGACGATATCTTCCAAATAAATCAATTTAACTATTTGAGCTAAAGACTCAACGACATCTTCTAGCTTTGCCTGTTGAATAAAACGACGTGACGTAATGACCTGATTAAGTGCAGCAGTTTCACAGGCTGAAATGATACCCTGTGTACCAACTGTGTAGTTTAACATCGCTGGCGTGCGACCTACGATTTGTAATCCCCAGAAGGTGGTTACGGTGGCCAAGGTACTGGGCAATAGAACACCGATGATTTCATCAGCTTTACTGATATTAGCGATTTGTTGGCCAAGTACCACTGACTGGGTAATCAAGCTGTTGTAACTCAGCGGTTTACGATTGATGTCTTCAACTATCTTATGGTTTCCTCCGTGGATTCGACGTGCTTCCAGTAAACGTTCAACTAATGTCTGATCAGTATTTGAGGTTTCAAACATCATGTCGGTCATCATTTCAGCGAGCAGACGTCCTGCGCGTGCTCGACGTTTACGACCACGATAGTGTGGTTCTACATACAGAGCACGTGGTGGTTGTACATTGAGCGTAATTTTGGGGAACCAGCTTAACCGTACTCGACCGCGCAAACGAGAAAAGGGCGTATATTGCGCACCATCAATCCGAATAGGCACAATGGTAGCTCGCGAATGGGCGGCTACCAGCCCAGGACCATGGTAAATTTTCATCAGGGCACCAGTAACCGTAATGCGACCCTCGGGAAAAATCACCACACACCCGCCTTGTTCAACCCGACGTATGAGG
>JBFFSQ010000234.1:0-4545 GCA_041572275.1 Gammaproteobacteria bacterium | reverse complement strand
TGGTGCACAAAAAGTCGCCAGTGGCATGACGACGGTAGAAGAAGTGTTGCGTGTGGCACCACCACCGATTGGTGATTAATGATTGGCCAGTATGAAATTTATGCTGCTATCTTTCATTCTCTGTTAGTAAAACCTTTAAACTTCCTCACATTCATTGTCTTGAATTGATGCTATTTTCCCGTGCTGGATATGCTCAAGGGAAAATAACCATGCAAAAGACAGATTCGTCTTTTCAGTATCTATCCGAAGCTGATATGCAGCTGATCAGGACACATGCTTCGACCCGATGTTGTGAAACCGGTGATATGGTATTTGCCGAGGGTGATCAGGTTGATTCCTTTTATATTATTGCCTCCGGCCGGGTGTCGATTTATTTCAACCGACAGGGACAGGAGGAGCAGATCTGCGTACTGGGTCGCGGAGAATATTTTGGTGAAATGGCTATCTTCAACGAAGATAAGCGCACGGCATCAGTCGTCGCTCTGGAGCCGGTTACGTTGCTGACTATTGATAAGGATGAGTTTGTAAACTTGATACAAACACATCCCGTGCTAACTGAAAAAATCAATGCCAGTCTGGCTAAGCGTAATGAAGAGCTGGTACTCAGAGAAAGCCTGATTGCAACGACCGGTGTTGGTGGTCAACACCTGCACGTGAGTATCAAGGGCGATCCATCATTGAGGGAGTCGGCTTTCTACAGGCAAAAACATGAAAGTATTGTTGACCAGGTCTTGCACCAGCTGGCCCCCCAACTCGAAGACCTGTTGCTTAGCCGTAGTGTGTATCGAGTGTTTATTGGCTTTAATAGTGGTGAAATCAGAACCTGTTCGGTGTTTGATCCATTTGCTGAAGAATTGCATAGTGCGGAAAAACTGATTGATCACGCTTATATTGATCGTCATTTTCCAAAAATAGCCTATACAGAAAAATCGGCGATGATTAAGTCTATGTATCAGTTTATTGCGGAAGGTGCCTACTTTAATCGTTTGCCCCCACACTGGCAGAATATTTTTTCGAGATCACGGAAGAGCTGGGAGCCGATCGCGATCAGCGATATTCATAATGTGATTGGCAAGCTGACAGAACTTAGGAATATCCCTGACTTTTATTTACGTAACTTTAGTATCAGCATGATTCAGGATGCGATTCGTATGCAGTTTAATTGTGATGGTACACATATTGTCAGTTCAAAGGATTATCAGCGCTTTGTGGCTGAGAATTTGGGAGAAGCCTGATTGAACGAGAGGTTGAAGCGGACAGCTTGTCTGGTGGCACCTGCGATACAGGCGCCACCAGCAAGTGCTTTACTTTTTAGAAGCCGGACAGGTGTTCAGTCCAATAATCTTGTACAGTGGGCAGAAACCTAAAGCACCGGTTACTAGTGGTATCAGGCCTATCCAGCCCCAGGGGGTTTGCGGACCAATAAACACCAGGCTAATGAGTACCAAGCCTGCGATAATACGTAATACCTGGTCAATACCGCCTACGTTTTTCATTTCATCACTCCAGTTTGAATTAGGAGTTTATAGTATGTCATGGCGTTGCTATTGAGATCAGTGATATTGTCACATTAGCAAGGTCTGTGCGAGTTGCTCCAGTTCAGATGAGTTGAGTATTTCAATACTGCCGCGATGTAATTTAACCCAGCCCCGGTGTTCAAACTCTTTCAGTTGGCGGCTAATGACTTCGCGAGCACTGCCGAGTTCAGTAGCCAGCGTCTGATGGGTAATGTGGATGGTCATATCACCGACAATATGTTGCATGAGGGCGCGTGCCAGGCGTATGTCAATACGGCCAAAGCTGATGTTTTCAACCAGGGTGATTATATCTGTCAGCCGCTGGCTATAAGCATCGAACACCATGTTACGAAAATCACTGGAATGTTGCAGGCCCTCATTAAAGGCTGGATTGGGTATAGCTAGTGCCTTGACTTGCGTTTCTGCCAGCCCTTCAGCCGGGTAACTGTTGTGTGAGAATAGGCAGGAGGTGGTGAGGGTGCAAGATTCGCCACTGTTGACGCGATAGAGTACGATTTCACGGCCATTTTCTGCGCGAGTAAATACTTTTACCGAGCCTTCCAGTACCAGCAGATAGTTTTCGCAACGATCGCCGTGCCTGAATAGGGTAGTGTTGGCTGGCACCGTAATTTCTTTCGCCTGACTCAGTGCCTGGCGTCCGGCAGCATCGCTAATGGTGTTAAAAATTGGTGAGTCAGTGGTCATTAATTTCTGAACCAGTTTTTACGCAGGGTTTCGAATATTTTATTGGGGTAGACAAGAGATCCCAGGCTGCCATTATAGCGGGCCAGTGCTCGACGGAGATCGCCTTTTTCTCGATCAATATAATATTTGAGTATCGTACAGCCCAGGCGCAGATTAGTATCTGTTTCCATCAGGTTATCATCCGGTTGGCCGATTTCCTCAAGCCAGAAAGGCATGACCTGCATTAAACCCTGGGCGCCAGCTTTAGAAAGTGCAAAACGGTCAAAACGACTCTCGATATCAATAACGGCCAGTACCAGCTCAGGTGGCAGTTCGGCACGGGTGGCTTCGCGATGAATGCTTTTCAGGAGTTCCAGTCGGTAGACTGGATCAGCCACCCGTTTTTTAAGCCGTGTTGACATGTCCAGTAACCAGACTTCAGCAGCGAAGCGATCGTCAAAACTGGTAGACGCCTGTACGGCCTGGATCAGACGCGCTCTGAGTTCGGGATCTGGCGACAGCGCCTGTGCTGATGTGGCAACGCCTGTCAGGGTCAGAGTGAGTGCTATCAGTGCGCGTCGAGTCAGAGTGTACACGGTTACCTGATCATTGTTTAAGCTGACGAATATGCTGGATGATATCTTCCAGGGCTATATCCTGTGCTTGTTCATCATTGCGGCCTTTGTATTCAACACTGCCCGCATCCAGCCCACGTTCGCCCAGTACCAGACGATGGGGAATGCCAATCAGTTCGATATTGGCAAGCATCGAGCCCAGTCGCTCTTTCTGGTCGAAGAAAAGTACTTCAAAGCCAGCCTCGGTGAGTTCTGTATAGAGCTTCTCGGCAGCGACCTGCAGGCGTTCAGATTTTTGCATGTTGATAGGGGCTAACGCGATGTCAAACGGTGCGATGGCTTGCGGCCAGCTAATGCCGTTGTCGTCGTGGTTCTGTTCAATGGCAGCAGCGACGACACGTGAGACGCCAATACCATAACAGCCCATGGTCATGATTTGATTGGCACCATTTTCATCTAAAACTGTGGCATTCATGGCCTGGCTGTATTTGTCACCGAGCTGGAAGATATGACCGACTTCGATACCACGCACAATGGATAAGTGGCCTTTGCCATCCGGGCTGGGATCGCCTTCGACCACATTGCGAATATCAGCGCAGTCAGGTTCTGGCAGATCACGACCCCAGTTAACGTTCTGCAGGTGCTTGCCATCCTCATTGGCACCACAGATGAAGTCACTCATATGGGCGGCAGCATGGTCTGCAATCACTGTGATCTGTAATCCTCGCGGACCCAGCGAGCCAGGCGCGCAACCAGCGACGGCTTTGACCTGTTCTTCAGAGGCAAAGCATAGCGGGGAGCTGACCTGGGGTAGTTGTTCGGCCTTGATTTCATTTAGCTCATGGTCGCCACGCAGGACCAGGGCGACCACACTATTCTCTTCACTGCCTTGGACCAGCAGAGTTTTCAGGCATTGAGTGGCGGCTATTTTGAGAAACTGGCTGACTTCCTCGATGCTGTGTTGTCCGGGGGTGTCCACAGTCTCTAAATCGGCTGAGGGTGCAGAGCGATCGCCGGCAGGTGCCATGGCGATGGCTTTTTCAATATTGGCGGCATATTCTCCATCGGAGGCGAAGGCGATTGCATCTTCACCGGAGTCGGCGAGGACGTGGAACTCATGGGAACTGCTGCCACCGATGGAACCACTGTCGGCCATCACCGGGCGAAAATCCAGTCCCAGGCGCTGAAAGATGCGGCTATAGGCGGCATACATATCATCATAAGTTTGCTGTAGTGATTCCTGATTCATAT
Organism: Gammaproteobacteria bacterium; assembly: GCA_041572275.1. GTDB lineage: Bacteria > Pseudomonadota > Gammaproteobacteria > SZUA-229 > SZUA-229 > JBFFSQ01. The sequence goes on along the minus strand of JBFFSQ010000234.1, from coordinate 518 downwards.
GAAAAGAATAGGCGTCTTTCATGAGAAATTCACGGGATCGCATGACACCAAAACGAGGACGGATCTCATCGCGGAACTTGGTCTGGATCTGATACCAGGTAATAGGTAGCTGTTTATAGCTGTTGAGCTCGCGCCGGGCCAGGTCGGTGATGATTTCTTCATGGGTCGGACCAAAGCAGAATTCACGGTCATGACGGTCGCGTAGACGCAATAATTCCGGGCCATATTCATTCCAGCGTCCCGACTCTTCCCAGAGTTCTGCGGGCTGAACCGCAGGCATCAGAACTTCGAGGGCGCCGACGGCTTCCATTTCCTCACGCACAATATTTTCTACTTTTCGTAATATCCGGTAACCCAGGGGTAACCAGGTATACATGCCGGAGGCCAGGCGACGGATCAATCCAGCACGTAGCATGAGTTTATGGCTGATGATTTCGGCATCGGCTGGTGTTTCTTTTATGGTCGAAAGAGGATATTTTGATACGCGCATGGAATTAGTCTGAATCATTATGGTTAAG
>JBFFSQ010000233.1:0-4549 GCA_041572275.1 Gammaproteobacteria bacterium | reverse complement strand
GCTTGAGTGAGAAAGCTAAAGATGTGCGCATAACACATCGTCTGACTGACTCGCCTTCCTGTCTGGTACTGGATCAGAATGATATGGGTCTGCAAATGCAGATGATGATGAAAGCGGCAGGTCAGAATTTGCCGGTAACTAAACCCATACTGGAACTTAATCCAGAACATGCGCTGGTTAAACAGTTACAGGAGTTAACGGATAACGACAAACTTGAAGACTGGTCACATATCCTGTTTGATCAGGCTATGCTTGCAGAAGGTGGTCAGCTAGAAGATCCATCCGCTTTCGTTAAACGTATGAATCAGATGATGATGTAATGTAACGAGTTCATCATAAGATGGATGTAAAAGGGTATTTCGAGCAATCGAGTGCCCTTTTTTTATGCACAGGAGTACTGGTAAATGCTAAGAAATTGTTTTATTTTGGTTTGATTGATAAGCAAATAGAATAAGTAATTAAGGGAATTCTACTGTAGGGAAATTAATAATAACAAAAGGTTGTCAGTGTGAGTCATATTCGTTCCAAACTTGTCATTTGTTTTCTGGGTTGTTTCTTCTTCGGCTTATTGATGCCGCTATCCACCCAGGCAGCCACCAAATCGCCTGCGCGTACGTTTAAGGTTGAAAAACGGTTTCTCTATATTCAGCCTGGGCAGACAGTATTCAGCATTGTAAAGGTGCTCTATCCGGACCAGAAGAAACGCTGGCCTGCCATTATTCAGGAAATCCTTAAGAAGAATCCCCATGCCTTCGAACGCGGTGATATCACACGCATCAAAGTCGGAGAACGTATTGAGCTACCCGCTTTGGCATCTAATCTGATTACAGCGCAGGCCATCGTCTATAAAGGTGTGGAAGCGGTTGGTCAGGTGACTCAGGCACGGGGCAAGGCCTTTGCTATTTCATTGAAAAAGAAACGTCGCGACCTGGAGGTGGGCAGTGAAGTGTTTGTCGGTGATCGTCTGTTTACCGGTGTGGATGGTTTCCTTCGCCTGAGCATGATCGATGAGGCGAAGATTGATTTGCGTTGTAACAGTGAAATGCGTATTGAAGATTATCAATTATTACGTGCCGGCAATCGAAGTGTTATTTATCTGATTAAAGGCAGTCTACGAAAAATTACCGGTTCTATCGGTAAGGTGGCTAAGGATGTCTACGAAATGCGCACACCGATGGCGACTGTGGGTGTGCGAGGTACGGACTATGCACTACGGGTGATGCAGTCCTATGGTTGTGATGGCAGCCTCGACGTGAATCATAACGGCCTGTTTGTAAAAGTGAACAGTGGGGCTATTGACCTTAAAAATGCCGCAGGTAGTGTTGCCTTAAATGCCGGTGATGCTGCTCTGGTTGATGGCAAGAACGCATCGGCCAAGGCGATTGATGCGGATGATGGTATTTTCGATGCGGTGGCCGAGTCCTGGTACTGGTGGCTACTGGGTATACTGGCGATCGCTGCGGCGGCTTAGCGTAACATGAATGAAACAGAGGACAGACAGCGCCTGGATAAATGGTTGTGGGCAGCACGGTTTTTTAAAACGCGGGCTCTGGCAGCTGAAGCCATCAATGGCGGCAAGGTTCATCTCAATGGTGAACGTACCAAGCCGGGGCGTACCATAAAACCGCTGGATCAGCTGGTGATTACCCGAGGATATGTTGAGTACACCATTATTGTGCGGGCATTGAGTAAGCACCGTCGTCCAGCCAAGGAGGCTGTGCAACTCTATGAAGAAACCGCAGACAGTATTCAAACAAGGGAACAACGTATGGCCGAAGTTAAGGCACAAACGGCGTTAATGCCCCATGCACCGAAGCGACCGAGTAAAAAAGACCGGCGCCAAATTGTACGGTTTCAGAGGAAACAAAATTGAAAGTTGGAAGTTAAAAGTTTTCAGTTTTCAGATATAACGCTCCTACCCTTTATTTCCAATTTTTCACTTTTCACTTCCCATTTCCCACTGCCAACTTTTCTTGTCCGTATGGGCTATGCAATCAGGAACTGTACGCCCTGGGCTTCGAGAAAGGCTTTGGCCTGGCTGCCCTGTAACATGGCAAAGGTCGATAAGATACCGGCTTCGACACAACTGTTAGAAATTACGGTTACTGCTCTGGGTGCATCGGCCACTGGCCAACCGGTGGTTGGATCGAGTATGTGACTGTAACGGATACCCTCTTTCAGCAAAAAGCGTCGCGCATCACCGCTGGTGGCCATGCCGCCACGGGACATCTGGATCTGCCCCAGAGCCTGGTCGCCGGTATGGCGAGGGTTGTCGACGCCGATTATCCAGGGGGTATTGTCCTGTCTGGGGGCATTGGCAAAGATATCACCACCATAATTGACCAATACGGGTACATCGGTAAATTCGGCGATGAGTTTGGCGCTCTGATCAACAGCATATTCTTTTCCCAGTCCACCTAAATCAATTTCCATACCTGCTGGCAGGGTGAAAACCGGATTTTCCCAGTGCACCTTCGACCAGCCGATTCGAGACAGTAACTGATCAATTTGAGCCTGGTCAGGAATGTTGTCACTGCCATCAAAATTCCAGATTTCTCGGAGTACCCCCGAAGTGATATCGAACAGGCCATTGCTGAGCTGGTAGCACTGTTCTGCAAAATCCAGTAGCAGAGCGGTTTCATCATCAACCTCAATGGGCTGACCCTCGGCATGGTTGATGGTGTAGATGATATTGTCATTACGATAACGACTGAACTTTTGCTCAATCCGTTTGGCTTCGGTATGGGCGGCCTCGACAACCCTGGATGCGAGTGAGCGGTCACCTGTTGATACCAGAACTTCACAGGGGCAAGCCATGGCTTCAAAACGGCCGATCCAGTAGTCGTGTTGTTTAATCAGTTCCGTGGCATCAGTCATCGCAGCAGGTGGATTTATTTGAGTTAAACGCATCTTCAGTGAATGTAGTCGTAGCGTCAAGCAGGTGTTGAGGCGGCGGAGGAGCAGGTAAATGGCTATGTCAGTCGGTTAGTGATTTTAACCAGTGCATGAACTACAATTGGGCGCTAATTTTAACAAGATATTTTTCGATATTTTTTAGGGGGATATATGGAGAACTTACAGGCGGGTAGTGACGTTCTGTTTATTCTTCTCGGGGCAATCATGGTGCTGGCGATGCACGCAGGTTTTGCGTTCCTTGAAGTCGGTACGGTGCGGAGTAAGAACCAGGTTAATGCCCTGGTTAAAATCATTGTTGATTTTGCTGTTTCGACCATTGCCTATTTCTTTATTGGTTACGGTGTTGCCTATGGAGTGGACTTTTTAGCTGGAGCACAATCCCTGGGTGAGAAAAACGGCTATGAGCTGGTGAAATTTTTCTTTCTGCTGACCTTCGCCGCTGCCATCCCTGCAATTATTTCCGGTGGTATTGCTGAGCGCGCCAAATTTAATCCGCAACTGGCCGCCAGCTTTGTAATCGTCGGTCTGATTTATCCCTTCTATGAAGGTATGATCTGGAACGGAAATTTCGGTCTCCAGGACTGGATTAGTGGCAGTTTTGGTGCTGAGTTCCATGATTTTGCCGGTTCGGTTGTTGTTCATGGTATGGGTGGCTGGTTGGCACTGGGAGCTGTTGTCATGCTCGGTGCTCGCAAGGGGCGTTACGGTAAAGATGGTGAAGTCTTTGCTCATCCGCCTTCGAGTATTCCATTTCTGGCTCTGGGTGCATGGATATTAACCGTGGGCTGGTTTGGTTTTAATGTGATGTCAGCACAAACCATTGATGCAGTCAGTGGCCTGGTAGCGGTGAACTCTTTAATGGCTATGGTGGGGGGGATTCTAGCCGCCCTGTTTACCGGCAAGAATGACCCGGGTTTCGTTCACAATGGTCCACTGGCTGGACTGGTGGCTGTTTGTGCCGGTTCTGATGTGATGCACCCGCTGGGGGCTTTGGCGACTGGTGCTATCGCAGGTGCCCTGTTTGTGTGGGCATTCACTATGACTCAAAATCGCTGGAAGATTGATGATGTTCTCGGTGTCTGGCCATTGCATGGTCTGTGTGGTGCCTGGGGCGGAATTGCTGCCGGTATCTTTGGTCTGGAAGCGTTGGGTGGACTGGGTGGCGTCACCTTTGCCGCACAATTGGCCGGTACCCTGATGGGTGTGGTGATTGCGCTGATCGGTGGTTTTGTTGTCTATGGTTTGCTGAAGACCCTGTTTGGTATTCGCCTGAGTGAGGAAGAAGAGTTCTATGGTGCTGACCTGAGTATTCATAAGATTCATGCCAGCCCCGATTACGATCAGTAATTTTTCTCCCAATCCGCTCAAACAGAAAGGCACTTCAAGTGCCTTTCTTTTTTTATTTCAGCGAGTTAGCTGCGATGTGGTAGTATGCGATTTTAATAAACTTTACAGCTGGAAACATAACAAATCACAACATGACTAACCCCACCGTTATTCCTCGCGCGGAGCATTGTATATCCAGAGACAATATTGACGATAATGCTCTCAAGGTGCTGTATCGTCTGCACCGTGCAGGATATCGGGCATTACTGGTCGGTGGTGGGGTGAGAGATTTGTTGTTAAACCATGT
>JBFFSQ010000232.1:0-4575 GCA_041572275.1 Gammaproteobacteria bacterium | reverse complement strand
CGTCGAGCGTTTTGGTAAGTACAACAAAACCATGGAAGCCGGTTTAAATGTCATGTTTCCCTTTATTGATAAAGTGTCCTATGACCGCTCATGAAAAGAACAGGCAGTGGATGTGCCCAGTCAGGGCGCCATCACCAAGGATAATATTTCACTGGTAGTGGACGGCGTGCTCTATCTCAAGGTGGTTGACCCTTACAAGGCCTCCTATGGTGTCGATCATCATGTTTATGCCGTCACCCAGCTGGCGCAAACCACCATGCGTAGTGAGATTGGTAAAATCGATCTCGACAAAACCTTTGAAGAACGCGAGAGCCTGAACACCAATATCGTCAATGCCATCAACGAGGCTGCTCTGCCCTGGGGTGTGCAGGTGCTGCGTTATGAAATCAAGGATATCGAACCGCCACGCTCGGTACTGGAAGCCATGGAGCGCCAGATGAAGGCGGAACGTGACAAACGTGCCACCATTCTTGAATCCGAGGGTGAGCGTCAGTCAGCGATCAATGTGGCCGAAGGTCAGAAGCAGGCGATCGTATTAAAAGCAGAAGCCGATAAGTCGGAACAGATTCTGCGCGCCGAAGGTGAAGCCCAGGCGATTATTGCCGTGGCGGATGCCACCGCCAAGGCACTGGAAACCGTTGGCCGAGTGGCAGATACCGCAGAAGGCCAGAAGGCGATTCAGCTGGAACTGGCGGGTAAAGCCATTGCGGCGAAAGAAGCCATAGCCAGGGAATCTTCGGTTGTTCTGTTGCCGGATAACAAGAGTAGTGCTTCCAGTATCGTGGCTGAAGCCATGACTATCATCAACACCATGAACCAGAATGCCGCTAAAGGTCGCGAATAATGATCGTCGACTACATCAATGCTCATCAGTCAGAGTTCTGGATTCTGGCCGGCTTTGTCTTGCTGGTACTGGAAGTGGTCACAGGTTTAACCACCGGTATTTTTCTGTTTGCCGGATTGGGTGCCCTGGTGTCTGGCCTGTTGATGCAGGCGGGTCTATTGGCAGAAACCTGGACCGTGGGTATCGCCAGTGTTGGCATCAGTTCAGGCATTATTGCGGCCCTGCTGTGGCGGCCATTGCAGAAACTTCAGGGTGGCCGGGCTCCAGAAAAAGACAACAGCAGTGACCTGGTCGGCTATGAGTTTGTGGTCGAGCAGGATGTAACGACCCTGGTGCCGGGTAAAACCCGTTATTCCGGTGTCGACTGGCGGGTTGAAATTCATAAGAATGCAGGTGTCGATAGTGTCACGGCCGGGCAGCGCGTGGCCGTGGTCTCGGTAGATGTCGGCGTGTTTCGAGTGAAGCCGATTTAAAAAGACTGGTTATATTGTCATCTCGATTGGAGCGACAGCGGAATTGAGAGATCTTGATCCGCTCCAAGATCCCTCGACTACGTTTCACTTCGCTCGGGATGACAAATGAAATTGTTTTGTCGCTCACAGTAAAAACAGCCTGTGAGTCTTCAGTAAATAGTCGTGGAATAATTCCAAAGGTTAATGTCTATGAAATTTTCATATCTAGTATTTGCGTGTGTATTTGCAGTGTCTATGAACAGTCATGCCAATGAGGTATCGAAAGAGGCCTGGTTAGAAGGCATGTCCACAGCCTTGCCTGCAGCGTTCTGTAATTCGTCGATGTATTTCAGGCAATGTTTTGAAATCTCCCAGGAAGAATGCGAAGACATGGCGGCATCGACCACGCGCATCTGCCTGAAAAAATATCAGGATCAGTTACCCAAAGTACTGGTGCAACCACAGGATGGTACCCGCTGGGGTCAGGCCGTTGGTGCCTGTGCCGGAGAAGCCTTCGAAGTGGCGCTGATCAAGAAACGCATTAACAGTGATCGCTGTAATAATGTGGATAACTGGCGTTAATCGCTGTTATCAAATGAGTTATGACAAGTGTATGTGGGTGCCATATACATAGAGAGCGGTAACAATGACTTTGACTCTGGCATTTAAGGCAAGCTTGATCTGGTTGCTGCTGATGCTGGTAGCTATCGTCAACGGCGTGTTTCGGGAGCAAATATTAGTTCCGGCCCTGGGTATGAATGTCGCCCTGCCAGTGAGCGGCATCAGCCTGTCAGTGCTGGTGTTAGTTGTGAGTTATTTTTCATTGCCCTGGTTTGGCCAGCATGCGGCATCGACTTTTTTGTTCGTCGGTCTGCAATGGTTGCTGATAACATTGATTTTCGAGTTTGTGTTCGGGCACTACGTGGTGGGTAAGTCCTGGCACGATTTGATTCAGGTATTCAATGTAACCAGTGGTGATCTGTTTCTACTGGTACTGCTGGTATCACTGTTTGGGCCTTATCTGGCGGCACGGCTCAGGGGGCTGCTGAGCTGAACGTTCAGGCTTTGCGTGCAACCAGCTGAACCACAGCGCCGCGACCATTGTGGTACAGGCCTTCATGAATATCGCGTTCGATTTCCAGAGCATGCTCAAAATCCAGCCCGGTCAGTTCCTGCCTCAGGCTATCCAGATTCATCGTCAGTTGCGCATCGGCCGGGCCACCGGTTTTAAATTTTAACTGCTCAGGTGTGTAGGCCTCCAGCACCAGAACACCGCCAGGGCGTAATCCCGCGACCAGTTTTTCATGCAGTGTGTGTCTGATCGCCGGTGGCAGGTGACAGAAAATAGAAACAATACCATCCCAGGCGTTCGTCCCAATATCAAAGTCAGCGAGATCAGCTATTACAGTCTCGATTTCGACATCGTGTTCTTTCGCCAGCGCATCTGCCTTTCGCATGCCGACTGAGGATGAGTCGACTGCAACCACCTGATAACCCTGCCGGGCCAGATACACCGCATTGCGGCCTTCACCCTCAGCTAGACACAGTACCCGACCCTTGGGTATGTGGTGAGCAGCCTCTACCAGAAAATCATTCGGTTCTTTACCGTAGGCATATTCTTCATCGCTATAACGTTCATCCCACATGGTGTTTGTCCTGGTAGTTGAAAATGTCGATGGTTAGATGTGTTTTTTTATGCAAAGGTATCATCCAGAAAAATAAATGTCACAATTAAAAGTATCATCCTGATCGTGAACTCTAGACCTGTCATCTCGACTGGAGCGATAGCGAAATGGAGAGATCTTTGTTTTCTATTGTTCCTTAGTTAATGCAGGAGCAATTTCGGAGCGAGCTTAGCCCTGGTATCAATGTGTCATTTAAAAACAGGATTTCTCCACTGTGGTCGAAATGACAGCTCCTGTTATCTAAAACAGGTGATATTTCGTTGCTTTGTCATCCTGGTCCTGAACTCTAGACCTGTCATCTCGACTGGAGCGATAGCGAAATGGAGAGACCTTTGTTTTCTATTGTTCCTTAGTTAATGCAGGAGCAATTACCGAGGGATCTTGGCCCTGATAGCAATGTGCTATTTAAAAAACAGGATTTCTCCACTGTGGTCGAAATGACAGCTACTGTTATCTAAGGCAGGCGATATTTGGTTGCTTTGTCACCCTGGTCCTGAACTCTAGACCTGTCATCTCGACTGGAGCGATAGCGAAATGGAGAGATCTTTGTTTTCTATTGCTCCTTAGATAATACAGAAGCAATTATCGAGGGATCTTAAAATCAGCTTTCGTTATCAATGATGAATTATTTTCGAAAAAAGATGTGTCACAACCACACACGAAATAATCAAACGCATGCCAATAATGTTGGCAATGTTTTTAATAATTGCGAATGTTAAATAGCAATATGTTTTAGACATTAACAAGAAACCTAAAATGATTACTAAAACTGGCGTTCAGGTTGTTTTTGATTGGGGCAAGTTAGGCGGATTCACAGAGTGTAATCCGCCCGGTGTGTTCGCATTGTAATGATTATTTCTGTAGATAAGTGACTTGAATCCTATGGCCCAATAGTGAGTGAGTATTACGGTCCTTCATACGCACCTATTGCGGGTGGTCTTGCATAGGCGGCGTGGCCGTAGTCAAGCCCGATTGCCCCAGTTACACTTTCTGAACCTTGTCCCAGTACAGGGCTATTTGAGTCTATCTGGACTGAGGTAGTAAACAGAGGATCCAGTTGGTAAAGCGATGCTGTTTCAGGTGGAATAGGTGCTGGTAAAGTTGTTGTATAGTTTGCCGCTTCATTGGTCGCCCACCACAAAGTATGATCAAAGGTAAATGTTGCGGGCAAAGTATTTGCGCCAATATTTACAACTTGATTCAGTGAAGCGATGTTTACCGTACTGTAGATCACAATATTGTTGAGAAATTCTCCATTTTGAGTTTCCGCAAAAGTAAATGTGGCATCTGAAAGTGTCGACTGCAAGATTCTTACAATAAAGGCAAGGGGGTCAGTAACTGTGTTATTGGCAAATACACAGTCAATACAGCCATCGTAGACTAAGGGCGTATCTACATTGTTTATGATATTCGATAAAGCAATAATGCGTGCGGCTTCAAAATTTTCGGCTAAAGGATCTGTGGTGCTGTCAACCAGAGGCGGCTTGAAAAATGTTAGAGAAGTGTTTCCGCCTAGCTGGACTGCCTTTGCACCTGAAGCGGTCATGTTCTCAAAGGTGTTGCCATGAATTATCACATCTGAACTGCCTCCTCT
>JBFFSQ010000231.1:0-4626 GCA_041572275.1 Gammaproteobacteria bacterium | reverse complement strand
TCCAGCCCCATAATCCTGTCGTGATCAGCAATCAGCTTTGCCATAGCAGAGCTAATGAGCTGGAAATATTGTGCCTGGTTGACTTCTAGCCCCTTGATTTCGAGATCAATGATCTTGGTTTTTTTACCTAGCGTAACTTTGATCTCAGGAATACTGGTAAAATCGGGATTTTTTATCTGAAAGTCCTGTAACACCAGCGGTATATAGCTGTTTTTTAATTTAGCCACCACGCTATCGGGATCTTCAATCAGCTCATTACCTTTACCATTCGCAACTGAACCAATCTCAAGTGATGCATGATAATGATATTTAGCCGGCATCAGAAACGCAAACAGCAAACCAACCATAACAATCCCAGCGAGTACAGCAAAAAATTCCTTTTTACGTTTAACAATAACTAGCCATAAGTCAATCAAATCAATTTCATCTTCAGGATAAGGATTTTGCATAATTTGTATCGTCGGAATAGCGCTGTGGCCAACCGAATCATTCTCTGTCAGTAGTTGATGCTTTAACTGTTGCTGTGACATATAACTATCCCTGTTTTAATTATTATCTCTACATTCAATGGCTACAAATTAACCAGCCATTCGGCCTATGTCAATAGCGCCATCATACATGATTGCTGATATAATTCCCTTACGATTATGCGTCTAACCCATCTATAAAGATGATTACCTTTTAAAGGTATGCGCAGCCCCATAAACCAATAGAACGCTGATATGGCATTAAACAAAAATCAACTCAAGTCTCTAAAAAATCTGGCCCATCACCTGAACCCGGTGGTCACCGTTGGCCAAAATGGCATTACTGACAACGTCATGAACGAGGTAGAAATTGCCCTGGATCACCATGAACTGGTTAAGATTAAACTAGCCGCAGGTGACCGAGATGATCGCATGGAATTAATTGATACCCTGTGCAGCCAGACCGGTGCCGAGAAGATACAGGCAATAGGGAAAACGGTGACCCTGTTCAGACGAAATACCAAGAAGCCGAAAATAGAACTGCCTAAATAGAAAGTTAGTGGTTTAGGGTTGATTGTTAATAGTTTACAGCCTTACTACCATAAACCATCAACAACCAACCTTTAACCTTCTTAAATATATTTTACTTCCACAATCTCAAGACTGCGGACACCACCTGGTGTTTTAACCTCAGCCACATCGCCTTCCTGTTTACCAATCAGAGCGCGTGCAATTGGAGAGCCGACTGAAATCCGATTGGCTTTAATATCGGCCTCATCTTCGCCAACAATCTGATAGGTGACTTCGTCGCCAGTTTCTTCATCGGCTAATACAACGGTTGCACCAAACACAACCTTGCCGTTGGCATTTAAAGTCGTCACATCGATGATAGTGGCGTTACTTAGCTTACCTTCAATATCCTTAATGCGGCCTTCACAGAAACTTTGCTGTTCACGCGCGGCATGATATTCGGCATTTTCCTTCAAATCACCGTGTTCACGGGCTTCTGCAATCGCTTGAACAATTCTTGGGCGATCAACTGTCTTTAGCCTTTTCAGCTCTTCCTGCAGTTTCTCTGCGCCACGCACAGTTAATGGAACTTTGCTCACGATTTAATCTCCCGATGCAGATCCTGTAAACGGTTTACTTCAGAATGAACCTGATATTTCAATGCCATACAAGTAGCCCTGGCACCTGCCAGTGTGGTGGTATAACTCACTTTGTGCTGCAGGGCGGCGGCGCGAATCGTGAAAGAATCAGCAATTGCCTGCTTACCCTCAGTGGTGTTGATAATCAGATGTATTTCATCATTCTTGATCATATCCACAATATGAGGACGGCCTTCAAACACCTTATTTACCACTTTACACTCAACACCATTTTCTGACAGCAAAGCGGCTGTGCCACGTGTCGCAACCAACTCAAAACCCTGCTCAACGAGCTGTCGTCCAACTTCGACCGCAGGTACATGATCGCGTTCACGCACACTTATAAATACTTTGCCTTTTTCGGGCAGGGCAACACCGGCACCCCATTGTGATTTGGCAAAAGCCTCACCAAAAGTGCGACCAACCCCCATCACTTCACCGGTAGATTTCATTTCAGGACCCAATAATGGGTCGACACCTGGGAACTTCACAAACGGGAAAACAGATTCTTTCACTGAGTAATAATCAGGGATAACTTCTTCCGTAATACCCTGTTCTTTCAGTGACACACCGGCCATACATCGTGCAGCAACTTTTGCCAGTGGCACACCAGTGGCTTTCGATACAAACGGTACGGTGCGAGAGGCACGGGGATTCACTTCCAACATGAAAATGTTATCGCCCTGAATCGCAAACTGGATATTCATCAGGCCCACCACTTCCATTGCAATAGCAATTTCACGGGTCTGCTCACGTAAACGATCCTGAATTTCAGGCGAAAGACTATAGGGCGGTAAAGAACAGGCCGAATCACCGGAGTGAACACCTGCCTGCTCAATATGCTCCATGATGCTGCCAATCAGCACATCTTTACCATCACAAATGGCATCGACATCCACTTCCACGGCATCATCCAGGAAACGATCGAGCAATACTGGTGCATCATTGGAGACCTGCACCGCATCACGCATATACACTTTCAAATCGGCTTCGTTATAAACGATTTCCATAGCACGACCACCGAGTACATAGGATGGACGTACCACCAGTGGATAACCGATTTCTTCAGCCTGAATCACCGCCTCATCGGGGCTACGGGCCAGACGATTCGGTGGTTGCTTCTGACCCAGCTTCTGGATCAACTGCTGGAAACGTTCACGGTCTTCTGCCAGGTCAATACGATCCGGCGTGGTACCAATAATCGGAGCACCGGCCGCTTCCAGGTCTCGAGCCAGTTTTAGAGGCGTCTGGCCACCATACTGAACAATCACGCCTTTGGGCTGTTCTTTATCCAGCACTTCCAGCACGTCTTCCAGTGTCAGCGGTTCAAAGTACAAACGATCGGAGGTATCGTAATCGGTGGAAACGGTTTCCGGATTACAGTTGATCATGATCGTTTCATAACCATCTTCACGCATGGCCAGTGCCGCATGCACACAGCAGTAATCAAACTCAATACCCTGGCCAATACGGTTCGGCCCACCACCCAAAACAACAATCTTGTCTTTAGTCGAGGGTACTGATTCACACTCTTCTTCATAGGTTGAATACATGTATGCCGTCGAGGTCGAAAACTCGGCCGCACAGGTATCTACACGTTTAAATACGGGACGTATATCCAGATTGTGACGACGCTTGCGTACCGCCGCTTCCGTCTCACCCAGCAATTTTGCCAGTCGACTATCAGAGAAGCCTTTACGCTTCAGCTGGAACAATTCATCTTTGTCGATATCGGCCAGATGACGTGTTTTCAGTTCTTGCTCGATGGTGATGATATCCTGCACCTGTACCAGGAACCAGGGGTCAATATGGGTCAGTTCCTGAATCCGGTCATAATCCATGCCATGGCGGAAGGCCTCGGCCAGATACCAGATACGATCGGCACCGGGCTGCTGAATCTCCTGCTGAATCAATGATTTAATCTCATCAGCCGGCATGCCTTCAGGAATTATTTCACTGAAGCCATCAACACCAATTTCCAGGCCACGTAATGCCTTCTGCAGAGACTCCTGCAAAGTACGACCAATGGCCATGACCTCACCCACGGACTTCATCTGAGTGGTAAGACGATTTTCAGCCTGCGGGAATTTCTCAAAGGTGAAACGCGGAATTTTGGTGACCACATAATCGATCGACGGCTCGAAGGACGCCGGTGTTGCACCGCCGGTAATTTCATTACGCAGTTCATCCAGTGTATAACCCACCGCCAGCTTGGCTGCCACTTTTGCAATCGGGAAACCAGTCGCTTTAGAGGCCAGTGCCGATGAACGTGACACGCGTGGATTCATCTCGATAATGGTCATACGGCCATCGGCCGGATTCACCGAGAACTGTACGTTCGAGCCACCGGTGTCGACACCAATCTTACGTAATACCTTGAGCGAGGCATCACGCATGATCTGATATTCTTTATCGGTCAAGGTCTGTGCCGGTGCCACAGTGATAGAGTCACCGGTGTGTATGCCCATAGGATCAAAGTTTTCTATCGAGCAGACAATGATGCAGTTGTCTTTATGGTCACGCACCACTTCCATTTCATATTCTTTCCAACCCAGAATCGACTCTTCAACCAGTAGCTCATTCACCGGTGACAATTCCAGGCCACGTCGACAGATCTCTTCAAACTCTTCCTTGTTATAGGCGATACCACCGCCACTGCCACCCATGGTGAACGAAGGGCGAATAATGGTCGGAAAACCTACCATAGCCTGTACCTGATGTGCTTCTTCCAGGCTGTGTGCGACTGCCGCCAGTGGCATATCCAGGCCAATCTCTTCCATGGCCACTTTGAATTTTTCACGGTCTTCGGCCATATCAATGGCTTCTTTCGAGGCACCGATCATTTCAACGTTGAATTTTTCCAGCACGCCCTCACGGTCAAGATCCAGGGCACAGTTCAGTGCTGTCTGCCCACCCATGGTTGGCAGTAGCGCATCGGGGCGTTCTTTCTCAATGATTTTGGCAACAGTCTTCCACTGAATCGGCTCGATATAGGTCACATCGGCGGTTTC
>JBFFSQ010000230.1:0-4636 GCA_041572275.1 Gammaproteobacteria bacterium | reverse complement strand
TAAAAAGGCCCCGTATGAACGAGGCCTTACATGTTTGGTAGCGGGGGCAGGATTTGAACCTACGACCTTCGGGTTATGAGCCCGACGAGCTGCCAGACTGCTCCACCCCGCATCAACTGGCGCAGATGTTACAGATTTAGGCCACGTAATGCAAGTAGCCATCGCAATTATTCTTCAGACAACCACTCAAAACATCGATGTCCAGCACCTAAGGCGTCAAATAGTGAGTTTTCGACTACCACACATTTGTATTTGCACCACAACCTGGTTCAGTATTCCACTACCCGCAAGTATCGCCTATGGCAAACCCCACTCTGATTCTTTGAACCAATCGAGCATGCCCTTGTAGGTCATGGCTTTCCCCATATAAAATCCCTGTGCGTAATCACAACCCAATTCAACCAGCCGCGCATAAACCGCCTCCAGTTCCACACCTTCAGCTACCACATCAAGATTAAGGTTATGTGCCAGATCAATCGTAGCCTTTACTATGTTTTCATCCCGTTCATCTTGCAACATATTCAGGACAAATGACTTATCTATCTTTAGTTCACTAGCCGGTAAATTCTTTAAATAGGATAGTGATGAATACCCTGTTCCAAAATCATCTATCGAAATTCCAACACCAATGGCATTAATATCCTGGAGTATTTGTAGACTCAAATCTGGATTCTTCATCATCGCCCCTTCAGTCACCTCCAGTAACAGGCTGGCGGGATCAATACCCCAGATATTTACAGCATCCTCAACAATACCCACAATACCTATGTCATTAAGCAATGCTGGAGACAGATTAACCGCTATCTTAAATGGACGGATATAGTCCTGAAACTCCTGACAACGACGTAGCGCCTGATTCAATGTCCACTTGGTTACAGTAATCAGCAAACTGCTATCTTCTAGTATATCGATAAACTTCTGAGTGTTTACCGCCCCGAATTTTGGACTATCCCAGCGCAGTAAGACCTCAACGCCTGAGACTCGGTTATACCGTAAATCAATTTTAGGCTGATAATACACATCAAACTCTTCATATTCGAAAGCATGATGCATTTCACGTTCAACAATCAAGCTAGGCGGCAATACCGATTCGGGCTCCTTACAGTAAACGGCATATGACTCCTGCTTCTGCTCAGCCTGGGCAATAGCGAGGACCGCGTTAAGCATCAGCTCATCATGACTATTACCGTGTTCCGGGGCCACAACCACACCAATCACTAGACGTGGCTCTATAATATGATCACCGCATTCAACCGGATCTTCAAAGTCTGAAATAATTTTATTGGCAGCTAAAATAGCATGAGAACGATTTAACAAGGATGGCAGCAGAAGACCAAACTCGTTATCACCGATTTTTGACATCACGTCCACCGGCCTCAGGATATTCTGTAAGCGCTTTTCGACCTGTTGCAGGTACACATCACCGGTTTTGATACCATAGGCTTTATTCACTTCCTGGAAACGCTTTAATTTAACCACTAGCAGAGCCATCACCTCCTGATCAGAGGTAACGCTGTTAAGTACGGAATCTATGGTTTGGAGGAAGTCCTGGCGTTTTGGCATACTGAAACAAGAACAACTCTAACTAACATATCGCCATTTAATTATAGATAAGATTTATAAATAATATTCACCGGGATCAATTCCATAAGCGCCTGGCTCCAGTCCTTTGGCAATATTGATCATATTTCCCATAGCATCTGCAGCCTGTGTCATCAGATCGATAATTTTAAAATTCCCAAAGGGTGTCTTGTCGCTATCGAGAATCATCATGATTTTCGGTTTCAGTCGGCGAGTATTATTTTGCGACATCACAATACCCACTTCACCAGTATTCATCTCAACCAGGGAACCGGTCGGGAACGCACCAAGACACTGAAGGAACTGCTCCACAAGTTCCTCCTGAAATAATCGGTTACGCCAGCTATAGATCTTTTGCAGTGCAGCATGTGGTGAGATTGCATCACAATGCGGTCGTTGACTAATCATGGCATCATAACAGTCGATGATCGCAGCCATACGTCCATAAACAGGAATCAGGTTTGCTTCCAGGCCTTGCGGATAACCACTGCCGTCATAACGTTCATGATGCGTTTTAGCAATGCTGATAACATCAGTATCGATACCTTGAATCTGCTGAATGATTTCAACTGAATACTCAACATGTCGCTTGACCTCAGTAAATTCATCATCAGTCAATGTACCCTGTTTATTCAGTATATTGTCAGGCACTTTCATTTTTCCTGTATCCAACAATAACATGCCCATAGCCAGCGTCCTTAAATCATCTTTCGGCAAGCCCATATGACGGCCGAAGGCTATGGCTAAAGCACAGTTATCTATTGAATGGGAATAGGCATAGGAGTCTTTCTGTCGCAAGCGTGTCAGCCATAGTAGCGCGTCAGGATTACGGATAATACTATCCAGAATAGGCTCAACGACACCTCTAACATCACTCAACTGTAAGCTTTTACCCGCCTTAATATTCTCCATCATCTTGGCGATTTTATTTGATGCACCTTCAAGAGCCGTTTTGGCAATCGGCATTTCCTGAACAGAGCTTTTCAGATCGACATATTCAACTGAACGTCGATTGTGAGTGAGAAATTGGTCAAGATGTAAATTACTTGGAACAGGCTCATCGACATCCATATAGCTGTCGGCGCCTATGCCTTTGTCGGTATCAATAAATATGTATTCGCAATATTGTTGCAATGAGCGCACATCATCATCATCACGAATAAAAAAACCTTGCAATAAAAAAGGGGTATCTAACCAGGGACGGTCAAGATTAGAAACATACATGCCTATTTTCAGGTAACCGGTGTGGACCTTACGTTCCATTAGTACTTACTCCATCAAATCACAGTTAACAGAACACTTGTCTGAACTGTAATCTGAGTACTACTTACATTCACAGGTAAATACATCGCTGAAAACTGAAGCTACGTCTAACGCATCAAACACGTAACAATAGGCAAAAATCACTTACGCGAAAACAGCAACACAAATCGACATCAATGCTGTGGGATAAATCCCGAGCAGTAAAATAGCCAGGCCGTTAGCACTTAGGGCAACCTGCATGTCACGACTTTTGACAATAGGCGACTGATCTTCTGCATCATCGAAATACATGAGTTTAATCACGCGTAAATAATAGAATACACCAACTACTGAGAAGAAAACCGCAACAAGGGCCAACCAGAGCATATCAACATCAATAACAGCCTTTAACACTGTCAGTTTTGCCCAGAACCCCACAGTAGGAGGAACGCCGGCCATTGAGAACATCAAGATCAACATCATAAAGGCAAACCACGGACTACGCTGATTCAGGCCTTTAAAATCAGTCAGGTTTTCGGCCTCAAAGCCAGAACGAGTTAGCAGTATGATCATGCCGAAACCACCCAGAGACATCAATGAGTAAGTTAAAGTATAGAACATAGCGGCTGAATAACCGTCTTTATTTGCTGCTAAAACACCGAGCAAGATAAAGCCCACATGTGAAATAGTTGAATACGCCAGCATCCGCTTCAGATTAGTTTGAGCGATTGCGACAACATTACCTAAAGCCATAGATAACACTGCCAGAATCATCAACATACCCTGCCAATCCGAGTGTAAGTCACCCATACCCTCAACCAGTAAGCGCATAATCAGAGCAAAACCGGCAATTTTCGGTGCTGACGCTATATAACTAGTTACTGTAGTTGGTGCGCCATGGTATACATCAGGCACCCACATGTGAAAAGGCACTGCACCCAACTTAAAGGACAGGCCTATGACCATGAATACCAGGCCAAATACCAGCACGATATTCATCTCTTGGAGTTGACTAATCGCAGTGGCTACCTCAGCGATATTCAAGGAGCCTGTCATGCCATATACCATGGAAAGACCATAAAGCAACATGCCTGATGCAATAGCACCTAAAACAAAGTATTTCATCGCTGCTTCTGATGCTTTCGGGTTCTCACGATCAAACGCAACCATGGCATATAAAGACAGCGATAAGAGTTCCAGCCCAAGGTACAGCGAGAGGAAGTGATGAGCCGAAATCATCATCATCATACCCAGCACACCAAACAGTCCCAGGACGTAGAATTCACCTTTGAAAATCTTACGCTCGATCAGATAGTCCTTTGAATATACAAACACAATGGCGACCAGAGCCACGACCGCAAATTTTAACACCACCGCCAAGCTGTCACTAATAAACGTGCCATTGAAGGCAATAACTGTCTCGGTACTCGCAGTCATGGCAATCACAGTAAGGGTAATGATCAGTGCCAGTTCTGACAGTACATAGGTCACTATTCGCTGCTCATCTTTCAGATAAACATCTACCAGCAAAACAATACATGCCATTGCCAGCAAAAAGATTTCCGGTAAGGCCACATTATAATTAAGCATCTCAAGCGTCATGTTTGTTCTCTATTCTCAGAGCTTGGAAACAGCGACATGCTGTAACAGGTTATCAACAGATGCATGCATCACATCTACCAGGGGTGCAGGCCACAAGCCCAATGCAAGTACCGCAACAGCAAGTGTTGCCATAATAATCAATTCTCGTTGATTGATATCTTGCAGCGCTTTCACATTATCGTTCTTGATTTCACCGTAGAACACTCGCTTC
>JBFFSQ010000229.1:0-4641 GCA_041572275.1 Gammaproteobacteria bacterium | reverse complement strand
GGAGTGGTCCTGATTCCAGTTGTTTTGATCATTGTATGGTCATCTATTTTCTTTGTGGATGAGCGTGAGCTAGCGATCAAATTCAAGTTTGGTGAGATTGTCGAATCAGATTACAAACCGGGACTCCACGGTAAAATCCCGGTTATTCATAACATCAGAAAATTTGATAAACGCATTCTGACTATCGATGCGAAAGCGGAGAGCTTTTTTACGGGTGAGAAAAAAGACCTGATCGTTGATCTGTTCGTCAAATGGCGTATCAAAGATGTTGTGGAGTACTATAAAACCACGGGTGGTGATGAGTTACGTGCCGGTAGTCTGCTGTACCAGACTATTAAAAAAGGTCTGCGTGACGAATTCGGTAAACGAACCATCCAGGAAGTGGTCGCTGGTGACCGTACCGAGATCATGGGTATTTCTACTGCTCTAGCTCAGGAAAAGGCACAAACCCTGGGTATCGAAGTGGTAGATGTACGAATCAAACGCATCGATCTACCCTCATCGGTCAGTGCATCGGTATATAGCCGTATGCGTGCGGAACGTGAACGTGTTGCCCGTGATTTTCGCTCTAAGGGCGCAGAGTCTGCGGAGCGTATTCGTGCAGATGCAGACCGTCAGAGCAAAGTTGTACTGGCGGAGGCTTACCGTGATTCTGAAATTGTACGTGGTGAAGGTGATGCGACGGCAACGGATATTTATGCCAAGTCATTTGGTAAAAATCCTGAGTTTTATCGCTTTTATCGCAGCATGAATGCCTACAGAAATACGTTTGCCGGTAAAGAAGATATTATGCTAATAGAACCGGATTCTGAGTTTTTCCGTTATTTCAAGGATGCTACGGGTAAGGCGAAGTAAGCATAACCCTTTAAAAAGAGATACAATGCCGGGCATTAATACCCCGGCATTTTTATGTACAGAACATATGAAGTTGGAACATGATCGCTTGGGATGAATTATTCAGGGCGCTGGCCCTGGTGCTGGTGATAGAGGGTATTATGCCTTTTATTAGCCCACATAACTGGCGACAAACGATGATACAGGCCTGTCAGCTATCAGATAAGTCACTGCGTGTTATTGGGCTGGCCAGTATGCTGTTTGGTGTGATTTTACTTTTTTGGTTGAACTGAGTTTTATTCGATTATGGCGACATTTGAGCGTTGGTTGTTACCTCAGGGTATAGAAGAAGCATTACCTGAACGGGCTGCGAAACTGGAAAGTCTGCGCCGCACATTACTCGATTTGTATACCTCATGGGGCTATCGTCTGGTGATGCCGCCATTTATTGAATATCTGGAATCATTACTGACGGGTACCGGTCATGATCTCGATTTGCAGACATTCCAGCTGGTCGATCAGCTAACAGGCCGTTCGATGGGTGTACGCGCTGATATGACTTCGCAGGTCGCTCGAATCGATGCCCACCAGTTAAAGCAGGATGCACCGAATCGTCTGTGTTATATGGGTACTGTATTACATACACGTCCAGATGGTTTTGGTGGTAGTCGCAGCCCGTTACAGGTTGGTGCTGAATTGTATGGCCATGCAGGTATTGAAAGTGATGTTGAAATACTGTGCCTGATGATGGAAACATTCAGCAAAGCCGGTGTGGCAGATGTGTTTGTTGATATCGGTCATGTTGGTATCTTCAGCGGCTTGGCAGAGCAAGCAGGTCTTAATGAAGAACAAGAAGCCGCTTTATTTGAAATGTTGCAGCGCAAAGCTATTCCTGAAATTGCAGATTTCCTGAATGATCTGGAGATCAGTGAGAATGATCGCACGATGTTATCCAGCCTGGCTGAGTTACATGGCGGTGATGCATGTTTGCAGCAGGCTGCAACCGTATTCGACCAGGCTAGTGACACGGTAAAACAGGCATTACAGTATTTACAGCAGACGGCCGATCGTTTACGTCACCGTGTACCGGGTGTGAAATTGCATTTCGATCTCTCTGAATTGCGTGGCTATCATTATCATACCGGTATTGTGTTTGCGGCTTATGTGCCAGGGCAGGGGCAGGAGATTGCCCGTGGCGGTCGCTATGATGATATTGGTAAAGTATTCGGTTGTGCCCGACCCGCTACAGGTTTCAGTACAGATTTAAAAACTTTGGTTAACTTGTCGGTTAACCAGCAAACGGATTCTGAGTCCTCGGCTATCTTTGCGCCAAGCAGTGATGATGCTGCATTGTCAAAGGTAATCGCCGAATTAAGATCTCAGGGTGAGCAGGTCATTACAGAGTTACCCGGTCAACTGGGTGATGCTGTTGCAATGGGTTGTAACCGCAAGTTGGTTCAACGTGACGGTCAATGGTCAGTAGAAGGCATATCATAATGGGTAAGAATGTTGTTGTTCTGGGTAGCCAATGGGGCGATGAAGGTAAAGGTAAAATTGTTGACCTTTTAACGGATCGTGCAGCGGCTGTGGTTCGTTTTCAGGGTGGACATAATGCAGGTCACACACTGGTTATTGGTGACAAGACTACGGTATTGCATCTGGTGCCATCAGGTATTTTGCGTGAAAACGTCCAGTGTCTGATCGGTAATGGGGTGGTGTTATCACCATCTGCATTATTCGAAGAAATTGAAATGCTGGAGAAAGAGGGAATTCCTGCTAGTGAGCGGCTGAAAATTTCTGAGGCTTGTCCACTGATTATGCCCTATCACGTGGCCCTGGATCAGGCACGTGAAATTGCTCGCGGTAAGAAAGCCATTGGCACTACAGGTCGCGGTATTGGTCCTGCTTATGAGGATAAAGTATCACGTCGTGGCCTGCGTGTGGGTGATTTGCTCGACGCTGATGCGTTTGCTGAAAAACTAAAAGGTGTAATGGAATACCATAACCATGCGCTGGTTAATTATTTCAAGGCTGAGCCAGTCGATTACCAGACTGTGCTGGATGAAATTATGGGCATGCGTGACAAGATCATTTCTATGATTGCCGATATTCCTGCGACGCTGTATCAGCTGCGTAAATCCGGTGCTAATATTATGTTTGAAGGGGCACAGGGAACATTGCTGGATATTGATCAGGGTACCTACCCTTATGTGACTTCATCGAACTGTACGGCCGGTGGTGCATGTACCGGTTCTGGCGTAGGTCCCAGGGATCTGGATTATATTCTGGGAATCACCAAGGCATACACGACTCGCGTCGGTGCAGGTCCGTTTCCAACAGAGCTATTTGATGACATTGGTCAGTACCTGGGTAAAAAAGGTAATGAGTTTGGGGCCACCACTGGACGTAGCCGTCGCTGCGGCTGGTTCGATGGGGTTGCCCTGCGTCGTGCAGCACAGGTCAACAGTATTACCGGTCTGTGTATTACTAAACTAGACGTGCTTGATGGACTGGAAACTCTGCGTATTTGTACAGGCTATAAGTATCAGGGTGAAGTTCTTGAGTTACCACCTGTAGGTGCGGATGCGATTGAAAAGTGTGAGCCGATTTATGAAGATATGCCTGGCTGGACTGAATCAACCGTTGGTGTGCGTAGCAAAGATGGCTTGCCAGCTAATGCAATTGCCTATCTGGAACGTCTGGAAGAAGTAGTCGGTGTGCCTGTTGATATTATTTCAACAGGTCCAGAGCGTGATGAGACAATTATTCTGCGTAATCCCTATGAATAAATAACCACGCTTGATGTACAAAAAAGCCTCGATAAAGTCGGGGCTTTTTTTTGCCTGATTGTTTTCGTTCAGGTGTGGATAGGTAAGATCACACTCATAGATCTTGTGTTGTCACAAATAAAAGTGCCAGGCCTTGGAACAGGAATGGCTGGAATTCTTGGTTATAAAACAGACTAAAGCAGTCTGATACAGGCTGTTGTATCGCGATATTTTATTGTGATTGTTCCTGTTTCTTAAGCAAGCGCGTGTAAGATTGGTGGCGGAGTAGGGATTCACGATTGACTGGCTGCAGCGCTTCATTAATCAGGGTTGATAATGGCGGATCTGTAATTTCAGCATGCTCTGCATACTGCCATGGCACAATATACAGAATGTTCGGTAATTCTTTGTTGCCGATAATAGAGATGCCTTCCATATCGATACGGTCTTCAGCTGCAACTAAAGGTGTCATCACAGCGTTAAAAATGAATAGAAGGATTAGCAAGGATCGATGTTTAGCCATAAATTAACCTTTGTTTGTATTCTGCTGATTGACTCGTAATTCAAGATCCGTAACCCATTGTTTTACGAGTTCATCGTCCTTGTCACTTAGATCTAGATATTGCCTGTAGTGGTTAAGTGCAAGTGGCAACTCATAAAGATAAATATCATAGAGAATACCAATGTTGTAGTGGGCCAATGCGTAATCAGGCTTGAGTTTAATGGCATTAGCGTACATGTCCCTGGCATCATCAAACTGTCCTTTAAAGCGTAAAATAACCCCCAGATGATTACAGGCCACAGCATCCTCAGGGTTGATCTTCAGGGCTTTGCGTAAAGCGGCTTCAGCCTGCTTGTGATTTTCGGCTGCTAAATGCTGCAGGCCGAGATTGGTGAAAGCAGCAGAAAAATCCTGATGTTTTTCCGTAATGGCCTGTAACAGCTTAATGGCTGTTTTGGTATTGCCTTTTTTAGCAGCTGATAAGGCTTTGCTATATTCATTGGCAACTTCAGTATCGATAGCAGAAGTTGGTGTAGG
>JBFFSQ010000228.1:0-4677 GCA_041572275.1 Gammaproteobacteria bacterium | reverse complement strand
GCACGGCAACGGCCCAGGGAAAAATTACTGGTTGAAGGCAGTGCAGCCTTGACCGACGCGGAGTTACTGGCCATATTTTTGCGCACCGGTATCCAGGGTAAGACCGCCGTGGATTTATCACAGGATTTGCTGGAAGGGTTTGGCGGCTTACGGCAACTGCTCAAAGCCAGTGCCGAAGAATTTTGTGCCCACCGTGGTCTGGGTCAGGCCAAATTTGCCCAGCTCCAGGCGGTACTGGAAATGGCTCGGCGTTATTTGTCCGAAAGCCTGCAACGGGGTGATGTACTTACGAGTCCTCAGGAAACACGTCAGTTTCTGAGTGATCGTTTGCGAGATTATCCCCATGAGGTGTTTGCTGCCCTGTTTCTGGATCAACGTCATCGGGTGATCTGTTTTGAAGAGCTGTTTAGTGGCACCATCGATGGCGCCAGTGTTTATCCCCGTGAGGTGGTGAAGAAGGCGCTACACTATAATGCTGCCGCGATTATTTTTGCGCATAATCACCCATCCGGTGTTGCCGAGCCCAGCCAGTCGGATGAGCGTATTACCCGTCGCTTAAAAGATGCGTTAGCGTTGATCGATGTGCGGGTGCTGGATCATTGTGTGGTGGGTGATGAGGTGGTGTCGTTTGCGGAACGAGGCCTGATCTAGCCAAGTTTGGTCAGCGTGGGGTTTGTATATAGCCCCAGCTGAAATCCCTGATGATATAGCGTTCATTCTGTCGGGTTTGCCTGAGTGCCTGAGTCGCATTGGGTAGCCACAGGCGGATATGGGCTTTCAGGCGATCCGGGTTCTGGTTAATAAAGGCATTGGGGTTCAGTTTGAGAATGTCAGCCATGAGTTGCTGACGTAAACGGGGTGCCCTGGGTACCAGTTGTATGGCAATGCCGCTCAGTGTGTCACCTTGCTGTACATCCCAGAATGTCTGGGTTTCGGGATAGACTTCAATGCGCTTGGACTCTGCAGCAACCAGGGCAGGAATCAGAAAGCCAGTGATAATGAGCCAGTATTTCATGGTGGAGATAGCCTTGCTTTGGTAGCATGCGGATTCGAAAGATAACGTCTGAATCCATTGTAATGCCTGACTTTTTAAAAATAAACCGGCTTGTATTTCGCCATTGCGGCCCTGTGGATCTGGTCCTGGATGCCCATCAGTGTATGGGTATCAGTGGAACATCCGGTAGTGGTAAAAGTTTGTTATTGCGCGCCATCGCCGATCTCGATCAACATGATGGGCAGGTGCTACTCGAAGGTCAGTCAGCCAATGATGTCGACGCACCGCAGTGGCGGCAACAGGTCGCATTGTTACCAGCGGAGAGCCAGTGGTGGTTCGATACCATTGGCGAACATTTTGATGACGTAGATAGCGCTTTGCTCGAAGCCTTTGGTTTTGATGAAGATGTCATGAGCTGGTCAGTGAGCCGTATGTCCAGTGGTGAGAAACAGCGCCTGGCTCTGCTTCGATTATTAAATAATCATCCCCGTGTGTTGCTTCTGGATGAGCCTACCGCCAATCTGGATCAGCATAATAGCGGTGTATTTGAAGGCATAATTCAGAATTATCTACAGCAGCAGTCAGCTTGTGCGATATGGGTCAGTCACGACCCTGAGCAACTGGCGCGTGTGGCGCAGGTTCGCTACACCATGCAAGATGGCCAACTGGAGCGAGAGCCACGATGATTATTTCACTTTCAGCCTTTGATCTGACCCTGGCGGCGGTAGCGGTTTTATTACTGGCCATTGTGAGCTGGCGTATGCAGCTGAGTGTGACAGCCCAGCTGATGATTGCTGCGGTACGCACCACTGTGCAATTACTGTTGATTGGTCTGGTGCTGAAGGCTCTTTTTGCCCATGTGCAGATTACCTGGGTGGTGATGATTGCAATGGTCATGTTATCCGTGGCGGGTTGGGAGATCCTGTCTCGCCAGCATCGCAAGCTGAAAGGCTGGTGGGGTTTTGGAGTCAGCACAGGGTCTCTGTTTATTTCATCCTTTGCGGTGACCTTACTGGCGCTGCTGGTGATCGTTCAGGCCGATCCATGGTATCACCCGCAGTATGCGATACCCCTACTGGGTATGTTGCTGGGCAATACCATGACCGGTATTGCGCTGGGTATGGATCGTCTGGTGGTGAATGCCTGGCAGCAACGTGCCGTGATCGAGCAACGTCTGATGCTGGGGCAGAGTGGTGTCCAGGCTATTGCTGAAATTCGACGTGAAAGCATGCGGGCCGGTATGATTCCCATAATCAATTCCATGGCTGCAGCTGGAATAGTCAGTTTGCCTGGTATGATGACTGGTCAGATACTGGCGGGTGCGCCGCCGGTAGAAGCGGTGAAGTACCAGATTCTGATCATGTTTTTGATTACCGCGGGCACAGGCTTTGGTGTCATTACCGTATTGTGGCTGATTTCTCACCGCCTGTTTGACGAACGCCATCGCCTGCGTTTTGATCAGGTGCTGAAACAACATCAGTAATGGCCTGATATGCTGGCTTTAGATTGAGTTGAGATAATTTTCGCTTAGATGTTAAGACGAGTTGACCTATGAATAAAGATTCCTATGACGATATGCTGGCCCAGGTTCAGGCCTTTCATGACAAGCATGATTTCAAGAACACCGGTGGTGAAGAGTTGAATTACCGTGTTGCCCTGATGGCGGAAGAGCTGGGAGAAATTTCAGCCTGTGTCACCAAGGGGAAATCCGTCGAGGCGCTGGCGGAAGAATGTGCTGATTTGTTCATTCTGGTAATGGGTACGGCTATTGCCCAGAACTTTGACCTGAAACAGGCATTCTGGGACAAGATGGATAAAATTATGCAGCGTGAATCGAAAATGGTGAACGGGCGTATTCGTGTATCTGAATTCCGGGATTAGATTCAGGCCGCACTAAATTAACCTCCTGACCATAATTACCATCAGTCATTGCTGGCATAGGGTCTGGTGGTGTTGAATCAGGTGTCTAAATAGTCGACTAGCCGTTGGTGATCGCGTTTTTTTCCATGGCTTTTTCACGGATAAACAGTAATAGTTCTGCCTGCATTTCCTGTTTATCCATAAATGGGCCGCGCTGGCCGCCACCGCGTACATCAAAGTACCATTCACCATTGCTACAGAAGTAGCGCTCATTTCTGAATGGGATAGGGCGGTCTTCTCCAACTCGATGTGTATCATCCATAAAGTGGCTCCTTTTTTCATTTTTTACAAAAAACTGCTTAATTTAATATTAATGCAGAATCGCCATAGATCAATGTTGATTCGACCAGCGGTATTATTTATTTGGCCTGCTCAGATTCAGCGAATGAGCGATTCAGTTCAATAAATTCCTGCAGGGCCGCAAGCATCTCTTCTTCGCTGTCGAAAGGCCCCATTTGGCCGCCGCCCCTGAGTTCGAAATACCAGAGGTCATTAATATGATAAGTGCGTTGAATGCGCTCGGGTGGCTTATGCTGGTCGCCAATGCGTTGTTTGTTCATGGGCGGGCATCAGTTAGATAGCAGAATGAGGCGGGGTTTGACCAGGCTTTCATAATCACGGTAGTCCATTTGTATGACCTCGGAGTGGGAGCCGGCATTGAAGGCAATTTTGCGGTCTTCCGTCAGGCTTTCCGCAACATATACGTCCATGTCGTAAAGATTGCCAAAGGGTGGCATGGCGCCCACTTCGCAGTCAGCAAAACGTTTGTTGAATTCCTGCTCGCTGGCGAGTTCTACATTGTTTGAATCGAGGGCTTGCTGGAGATTGTCGAGTTTTACTTTATAGTTCGCCGGGACAACCGCCATAGCCAGCTCGCCATCAATTTTGATGATCACCGTCTTAGCCATTTCCCGGGTCGGTATATGTACACTTTTGGCAATATCAACGGCTGTAAAAGCCAGTGAATGCATGATGCTGACATATTTAATGTCATTATTATCCAGAAACTCTTTTAGCAATTTTGATGGCATGGCAAAAGTCCTGTCTTGAGGCCGACCCGGCGATAAAAGTCTATTTTTTATGACTGCTTAAATGGCTTTTGAAAAGCGTTTATTCTGCTCCGGTTTTTTCAGGTAACGATCAAACACCATACAGATGTTGCGAATCAGTAAACGACCCTTCGAGGTGACGGTGATGTGCTTATCGCTTAATTCAAGCAGACCATCATTATGCATAGGGGCCAGTTGATTGATTTCGTCTTCGAAATAAGACTTGAATTCAATATTATTATCGATCTCAAACTGGGTGATGTCCAATTTAAAATGGCATATTAACTGCATGATGGCGTGACGGCGGATGATGTCGTCATCGTCAATTTCCACACCTCTGAAAATGGCTAACTGGTTGGCGTCGATGCGTTCGCTGTATTCATCCAGTGTTTTGACATTCTGAGCAAAACTGCGACCGACGGTACCGATGGAGGTGATGCCTAAACCGATCAGGTCACAGTCAGCATGGGTGGCATAACCCTGGAAATTCCGATACAGCTTGCCGTTTTGCTGCGCCACGGCGAGTTCATCATCGGGTTTGGCAAAATGATCCATGCCGATGTAGACGTAACCGGCACGGGTCAGGTGTTCAATGCTCATTTTTAGGATGTCGAGTTTCTCTGCCGCTGATGGCAGGTCATCATCATTGATGCGACGCTGGGGTTTGAACAGCTCGGGTAAATGCGCATAGTTGAAAATCGAAATTCGATCCGG
>JBFFSQ010000227.1:0-4684 GCA_041572275.1 Gammaproteobacteria bacterium | reverse complement strand
TAACTTCTGGATTGCTTTCCTGGCGGCAACAACCCTGATTCTAGGTGCAGCCTATACCTTGTGGATGGTGAAGCGAGTGTTCTACGGTGAAATCAAGAACGATAATGTGAAAGCTCTGGAAGATATCAATCAACGAGAATTGATTATTATGGCAACGCTCGCTGTTGCGGTACTTGCATTAGGCTTGTGGCCTGCACCCCTGGTAGATGTGATGCATGCATCTGTTGATAACCTGTTACAGCATGTCGCTGTTTCCAAGCTCTGAGAATAGAGAACAAACATGACGCTTGAGATGCTTAATTATAATGTGGCCTTACCAGAAATCTTTTTGCTGGCTATGGCATGTATTGTTTTGCTGGTAGATGTTTATCTGAAAGATGAACAGCGAAAAGTAACCTATGTACTGTCAGAGCTATCATTGATCATTACCCTGGCGGTGATTGCCATGACTGCGAGTACTGAGACAGTGGTCGCCTTCAATGGCACATTTATTAGTGACAGTCTGGCGGTAGTGCTGAAATTTGCGGTCGTGGCTCTGGTCGCCATAGTGTTTGTATATTCAAAGGACTATCTGATCGAGCGTAAGATTTTTAAAGGCGAATTCTACGTGCTGGGACTGTTTGGTGTGCTGGGTATGATGATGATGATATCGGCCCATCACTTCCTATCGCTGTACCTGGGTCTGGAACTGTTATCGTTATCCTTATATGCCATGGTTGCGTTTGATCGCGAGAATCCTAAAGCGTCTGAAGCGGCGATGAAATATTTTGTGTTAGGTGCTATTGCGTCAGGTATGCTGCTTTACGGTCTGTCCATGGTCTATGGCATGACTGGTTCCCTGAATATCGCTGAGGTTGCCACTGCAATTGCTCAGCTAGAAGAGATGAATATCGTGCTGGTGTTTGGCCTGGTCTTCATGGTCATAGGTCTGTCCTTTAAGTTGGGTGCGGTGCCCTTTCATATGTGGGTACCTGATGTGTACCATGGTGCACCCACAACCGTCACCAGTTATATTGCATCCGCACCGAAAATTGCCGGTTTTGCCCTGATTATGCGCTTACTGGTTGAGGGCATGGGAGGGTTGCACTCGGACTGGCAGGGTATGTTGATGATCCTGGCAGTGTTATCGATGGCGCTCGGTAATGTTGTCGCAATCGCGCAAACCAATCTGAAGCGGATGCTGGCCTATTCAACCATTTCACATGTCGGCTTCATCTTGCTGGGTGTGTTAGCAGCCAATAAAGACGGTTATTCTGCGGCCATGTTCTATACTTTAACTTACTCATTGATGTCTCTGGGTGGTTTCGGCATGATCATACTGCTAACACGGTCTGGTTTTGAGGCTGAAGAACTGACTGATTTCAAAGGTTTGAATCAGCGTAGTCCATGGTTTGCCTTTATGATGTTGATCCTGATGTTCTCAATGGCAGGCGTTCCACCGACTGTGGGTTTCTGGGCGAAACTGACGGTACTAAAGGCTGTGATTGATGTTGATATGCTCTGGTTGGCCCTGGTTGCTGTATTCTTCTCAGTCGTCGGTGTGTTCTATTACCTGCGTGTGATCAAACTCATGTATTTTGATGATGCAGAAGATCAGTCACCGATCGTCAAAAGCCGTGACATGCAGGTTGCCCTGAGTGCTAATGGCCTGGCTATTTTACTACTCGGAATTTACCCCACGGCATTGATGTCGATATGTGTTGCTGTTTTTGCATAAGCGGTTTTACTTATTAATAGTATTTGATATGCAAACATAGTGTCTGTTTTCAGTGATGTATTCACCTGTGAATGTGAGTAGTACTCAAATTGCAGTTCGGACTCGTGTCTTGGCAACTGCGATTTGATGGAGTAAGTACTAATGGAACGTAAGGTCCACACCGGTTATCTGAAAATAGGTATGTATGTCTCCAATCTTGACCGACCCTGGTTAGATACCCCTTTTTTATTACAAGGTTTTTTTATTCGCGATAATGAGGATATGCGCTCATTGCAACAATATTGCGAATACGTTTTTATTGATATCGACAAAGGCATTGGTGCTGACAGCTATATGGATGTCGATGAGCCTGTCCCCAGTAATTTACACCTTGATCAGTTCCTTACACAGAATAGACGATCAGTAGAATACGTTGATCTGAAAAGCTCGATTCAGGAAATGCCGGTTGCAAAAACGGCGCTTGAAGGTGCATCACACAAAATCGCCGAGATGATGGAGAATATTAAGGCGGGTAAGAGCTTGCAGTTAAGTGAAGTGAGAAGCGTAGTTGAGCCAATTCTGGATAGTATTATCCGTAATCCTGACGCGCTACTATGGCTGACACGCTTGCGACAGAAAGATTCTTATGCCTATTCCCATTCGATAGATAACTGCGCTTTAGCTATAGCCTTTGGTCGTCATATGGGTTTACCGAAGGATGATTTAAGGACCCTGGCTATGGGCATGTTGTTGCTGGATACAGGGAAAATGAAAGTACCTGACACGATACTGAATAAGCAGGGAACCTTGACTGATGAAGAATTCACCGAGGTCAAGCGACATGTTGAGTATTCAGTTGAAATCATTCGGCAGATTGAAGGTATCGATGCGGATGTTATCAGTATTGCTAAAACACATCATGAGCGTTATGACGGCAGTGGTTACCCCCAGGGACTGGAAGCCAACCTGATTCCAGTTTATGGACGTATGGCTGCGATCATCGACTGTTATGATGCCATGATCAGTCAGCGACCGCATTGTGATGCCATATCACCACATGCTGCACTGCAAAAGATCTATAGCTGGCGTAATCGTTTGTTTCAGGAGGAGCTTGTCGAGCAGTTTCTTCAGTGTCTCGGCGCGTTTCCAACCGGTTCACTGGTCGAGATGAATACGGGTGAAGTGGGTATTGTTATGTCACAAAATAATACCCGCCGCCTGAAACCAAAAATCATGATGATTCTCGACAGCGACAAGGCTCCCTTCGGCAATTTTAAAATTATTGATCTGATGACTCAGGCTGCTGATGCCATGGGAAATATGATCAATATTGCCAAAGGACTCGAGCCAGGGGCCTATGGCATCGATCCCGGTGAATATTATTTATAAATCTTATCTATAATTAGATGGCGATGTGCTGTAGAGAGTTGTTCTTGTTTGAGTATGCCTAAACGCCAAAACTTCTTCCAGATAATAGATTCCGTACTTAGCAACGTTACCCCTGATCAGGGCGTGATGGCCCTGCTTGTGGTTAAATTGAAACGTTTTCAGGAGATCAATAAGGCCTATGGCATCAAAATCGGTGATGTCTACCTGCAGCAGGTGGAACAGCGGTTACAGAATATCCTGAGGCCGGTGGATGTGATGTCAAAAATCGGCGATAACGAGTTTGGTCTACTGCTACCATCCTTGTTGAATCGTTCTCATGCCATTTTAGCGGCTAATAAAATTATTTCAGACTTTGAAGATCCGGTTGAATGCGGCGATCATATTATCGAAACGCGTCTGGTCATTGGTGTGGTGGTGGCACCAGATCATGGCAATAGCCACGATGAGCTGATGCTCAATGCTGTTCATGCGATTGCCCAGGCTGAGCAGAAGCAGGAGTCATATGCTGTATACACTAAAGAGCCTGAGTCAGGTTTACCGCCCAGTTTGATTGTTGAGCGTGAAATGCATCATGCTTTCGAGTTTGAAGAGTTTGATGTTTATTATCAGCCCAAGATTGATTTGCGAAATAACCGAGTTTCTGGCGTAGAGGTTCTGCTGCGCTGGGAAAGTCACAGGTTTGGAGCGGTAAATACACAGAAATTTATCGATATACTAGAAGATAGCAGTTTGTTGATTACGGTGACCAAGTGGACATTGAATCAGGCCCTGCGTCGTTGCCAGGAGTTTCAGGAATATATTCGTCCGTTCAAAATAGCTATCAATTTGTCACCAGCCTTGCTGGGTGATAGAAGTATTGTGGGGATTATTGAGGATGCGGTTAATATCTGGGGTATTGATCCCGCCAGCCTGTTACTGGAGGTAACAGAAGGGGCGATGATGAAAAACCCAGAACTGAGTTTGCAAATACTCCAGGATATTAGTGGCATTGGTGTCGGCATATCGATAGATGATTTTGGTACAGGCTATTCATCACTCTCCTATTTAAAGAATTTGCCGGCCAATGAATTAAAGATAGATAAATCATTTGTGCTGAATATGTTGCAGGATGAACGGGATGAAAACATAGTCAAGGCAACGATTGATCTGGCGCATAATCTTAATTTGCACGTGGTAGCAGAAGGGGTGGAGCTGGAGGCGGTTTATTCACGGCTGGTTGCCTTAGGCTGTGATTACGCGCAGGGATTTTATATGGGAAAAGCCATGACCTATAATGATATGCTGGACTGGCTCAAAGAATCTGAGTGGGGTTTGCCATAGACAAATACTGGCCGGCAATGGAGTACTGGTCCATGTTGTGGTGCCGAAGATGCAGATTTTATAGGCATAGAGAGCCACCGATTCGTGTTCTGAGCCGATGCCTGAACAATAATTGCGATGGCCACTTGCAATACCTGTCCTAAATCTGTAACATCTGCGCCAGTTGATGCGGGGTGGAGCAGTCTGGCAGCTCGTCGGGCTCATAACCCGAAGGTCGTAGGTTCAAATCCTGCCCCCGCTACCAAACATGTAAGGCCTCGTTCATACGGGGCCTTTTTA
>JBFFSQ010000226.1:0-4687 GCA_041572275.1 Gammaproteobacteria bacterium | reverse complement strand
TAAAACTTAATTGTTAACTTTTTATGCACCAAATCAATAAGCCTCTGATTGAATCGGCACTACACTAGTGCAGTGTTTATAATCCTCTATATTGATATCATAGTCCATCATGTAACTGTTATGATTGCGTAATATCATGATAATGAGCAAATTTCCTAATGTGCACGATACTTGCTGTAAACATTAAACCACATACTAAAACAAACTGATTACACACATGGCTAAAACACCTAAAAAAAGTACACTAAACGACGATCTACTGAAAATTTCACAGGCCAGACACCATGATCCCTTTTCTGTCCTCGGTGTACATCGACAGAACAAAACGGCTTCCCTTTGTGTTTATGCCCCGAACACCCAAAGTCTTTCCCTCTATCCTGAAGAGATTGAATTAACACGTGTTCCACATAGCGACTTTTTTGAATGGTCCGGCAGTAATGATGCCATCAAGGATCAATACCAACTTAAGCGCCTGAGTAGCTCAGGCCATGAATCGGTCTACTATGACCCCTACTCTTTCCCCACTCAGGTTTCAGAATATGACCTGCATTTATTTGCTGAAGGCAAACACTGGCATATTTACCGGATTCTAGGTGCACATCGGCATAGTGTTGAGGGTATATCAGGCGTGCTTTTTGCCACCTGGGCCCCGAATGCCGAACGTGTCAGTGTAATTGGTGATTTCAACGACTGGGATGGTCGACAACACTGTATGCGTAACCGTGGCAGCAGTGGTGTCTGGGAAATTTTCATTCCGGGTCTGGATGCCAGCACCCTATACAAGTTTGAAATTCGCAACCGTAACTCCGGTCAGGTTGTAGCCAAAACCGACCCTTATGCTCAACAATTTGAAATGCGGCCGAAAACCGCTTCCATTGTCATAGCTGAACCCAGCTATGACTGGCAAGATGAATCCTGGATGCAACATCGCAAGAATCTGGACTGGCTGCATCATCCAAGCTCCATTTATGAGATGCACCTGGGCTCATGGCAGCGGGATGAACATGGGCAATTCCTGAACTACCGTGAAATTGCTCACCGTCTGGTCGATCACCTACAAAAAACCGGGTTCACCCACGTTGAACTGTTACCCATTACCGAGCACCCTCTAGATGCCTCCTGGGGTTATCAGACCACAGGGTATTTTGCACCTACCAGCCGTTTTGGTACGCCAGATGATTTCCGCTACTTTGTAAACTATTGTCATCAACATAACATCGGCGTCCTGCTGGACTGGGTGCCCGCTCACTTCCCCAAAGACGAACATGGATTGGCCTTATATGATGGAAGCCCTCTCTACGAACATGAAGACCCACGACGGGGTGAACACAGAGACTGGGGTACCCTGATATATAACTATGGCCGTAATGAAGTTAAAAATTTCCTTCTCTCCAGTGCCCTGTTCTGGCTGGAAGAATTTCATCTCGATGGTCTGCGTGTCGATGCTGTGGCTTCCATGCTGTATCTGGATTATTCACGGGAAGAACATGACTGGATACCCAACATTCACGGTGGTAACGAAAATATCGAAGCTATTCAGTTTTTCCGTGAACTCAATTCAGTTACCCATGCAGAACACCCAGGCACTGTAATTATTGCCGAGGAATCAACCGCCTGGCCGCAGGTGACTCGTCCAGTGGATATCGGCGGTCTCGGCTTTTCCATGAAATGGAACATGGGCTGGATGCATGACACTCTCAG
Organism: Gammaproteobacteria bacterium; assembly: GCA_041572275.1. Taxonomy (GTDB): domain Bacteria; phylum Pseudomonadota; class Gammaproteobacteria; order SZUA-229; family SZUA-229; genus JBFFSQ01. The sequence continues at coordinate 2,986 of JBFFSQ010000226.1, read as the reverse complement.
TTACATGTCCAAAGAGCCCATATACCGTCATTACCATCACAGTCAGTTAACTTTCGGCCTGCTGTATCTGTTCAGTGAAAACTTTGTCTTGCCATTTTCCCATGATGAAGTCGTTCACGGTAAAGGCTCCATGATCAACAAAATGCCCGGTGACGAATGGCAGAAATTTGCCAATTTACGCCTGCTTTATACCTATATGTTCACCTACCCCGGCAAGAAACTCCTGTTCATGGGATGTGAATTTGGCCAGGGTGACGAATGGAACCATGACAAAGCACTGGACTGGTATGTCCTCGAGTATCCTCATCACCAAGGCATACAGTCCCTGGTCGGTGACCTGAACTCACTCTACAAACAGCAACCGGCTTTACACCATTATGACTTCGATCCACAGGGTTTTGAATGGATCGACTGTAACGACACCGACCAGTCTGTGCTGTCCTATTTGCGCAAGTCCGATCAGGAAACAATTATTGTTGTACTAAACTTCACACCAGTACCGCGGTACAATTATCGTATTGGTGTCCCTGAACAGGGTCAATATGAAGAAATATTCAACTCAGACTCCAGTTATTACTCCGGCAGTAATATGGGAAATGGCGGTTATTTACACAGTGATGATATCTCCTGGATGAATCGACCCTGCTCCCTGTCAATTCTCCTACCGCCTCTAGCTGCTGTCGTAATTAAAAAAATACATGAATAAAATACTTTATATCAGTAGTGAAGCCTTCCCTTTTATTAAGACAGGTGGACTGGGTGACGTAGCGGGCAGCCTGCCCCGCGCCCTGCAAAAGAACAAACAGGATGTACGTCTGTTATTGCCCGCCTATGGCGACCTGTTGGAAAAAGTTGAACACACGAAAGTGGTTGCCCTGCAATATCATTATGGCCAGGAAATCCGCATACTTGAAACGCGCTTACCGGGTAGTCGAGTCAAGGTCTGGCTGGTGGAATGCCCGGTCGCATTTGGCCGCAGTGGTAATCCTTATCTAGATGCCGACGGTCAGCCCTGGGACGACAATGCCTTCCGTTTTACTTTATTTGCCCAGGTCGCCGTTGATATTGCGCTGGATCGATGCCATCTGTCCTGGCAACCGGATATTGTCCATTGTAATGACTGGCAAAGCGCACTCGTACCTGCCCTACTTAGCCTTTACGCTGATCGACCAGCCACTGTTTTCACTATCCATAACCTGGCCTACCAGGGTATCTTTCCCAAACAAACTTTTTTTGATCTAGGACTGCCCAATCGACTCTGGCATCATGAAGGTGTTGAATTCCATGACCAGTTTTCCTTTATAAAAGGCAGCCTGGTCTACGCTGACCGTATCAATACCGTTAGTCCGACCTATGCAGAAGAAATTCAGCACAGTGATTTTGGCTACGGTCTTGATGGCTTATTACAGCACCGTAGCGATGTCCTTTCGGGTATTATCAATGGCATTGATACCGACATCTGGAACCCGGGAACCGATAGTCACTTAACGTACAAATACAATCGACGCAGCCTGAACAAGAAAGCGGACAACAAAACCCAGCTACAGGAACAACTAGGCTTACCGGTTGATAATAATGTGGCCATGATTGGAATGGTCAGTCGCCTGGTTGAACAAAAAGGTCTGGACAGTATCCTGGGCAGCCTGCCCCAACTACTCAAACTACCCGTACAAGTGGTCATTCTTGGAAGTGGCAGCACTTATTATGAAAAAAGTCTGCTGGAATGGGCAGCCAAGTACCCAGAAAAACTCGCGGTAATCGTAGATTATAATGAAACCCTGTCACATCTGATCGAAGCCGCCTCCGATATCTACATGATGCCTTCTACTTTTGAACCCTGTGGTTTGAATCAGCTGTATAGTCTACGTTATGGTACTATCCCTGTAGTTCGCAATGTGGGTGGTTTAGCCGATAGCGTCTGCGATACCCAGCCTGAAACACTGGACAATAAAACAGCTACCGGTTTTTATGTGAATGACGACACCGCGGGCGCTCTGATTTCAGCCATTAAAAGAGCACTCGAGTTTTACTACGACCAACCTGCTCTCTGGAAACAGCTTCAGATGACAGCGATGGGACAAAATTATTCCTGGGAACACAGTGCCAATCAATATTTACGTCTGTATCAGGATGCACTGGCAGACATTACAACCGTTTAAACACTGCCCTATGAATCGCCCTGTTTAGCAGCCAAGGTAAAACAGTCTTTACGCCATATGCAATTGAGCTGGTCACACTCGCCGTCAACCGGCGTGGCAAAACAGGGAAAATTGCCTTCGCTACGTTGAATTTCCTGTATCAGTTTTAATTTGGTCATACGAGAGGTTTTAATACCATGATCTTTGGCAATTTCTCGTATTTCTTGCATATTCATCTTGTGTCTCCTTGAATCATAAAAAATGTAATATTAATACTGCAAAAATCACACCAGCACAACACTATCGTTGACACCCTGCGCAACCCCGAAGATTAGCAATGGATTGTGAGGTTTTAATTACAGAATGCGCGTAACCTGCTCCAAAATTGTGCACCTATTTACTGCAATGCTCTTTTTCTGTTCAGTTAAATAATAGAAGTTAACCTGATTGGGCAGCAATAGTAACCAAAAAAACAGTTACAAACGAGAAAAATGTACACCAAATAACATTGTCGTTATATTAAGACTCCTTGTCTATCATATCGTGTAACTGCTGGCGCAATAATTTCACTTCTTTAAGGTAAGCATCGGCATCGCCATAGGATACAAAGCCAGCATATCTTGAATGCGCACCCTTCATTCGACGGGCATGTTTAATGGGGCACTAATATTGCTCCGAACGCGCAGCAACTTCCTGTGCATAGCCAAGAAATACATTTGCGTAACTGCAATAAACACAATTGAACCGTTCGATGACATTCAGGTATTTCAAATGATGCTGGTCAATCACAATATAATCCGATCGCCTGACTTTAGGTAAACGGTAAATGGGAAAACAAGTGGCCTGAT
>JBFFSQ010000225.1:0-4695 GCA_041572275.1 Gammaproteobacteria bacterium | reverse complement strand
TACAGTGCGCCTGAAGCATCAGGCTCAGCAGGTAAGTCGAGGAGAAAATATTGACAACTATGTGCTGCCGGAACAGCTCACTTCACTGGAACGACGTCATCTGAAAGATGCGTTTGATGTGGTGAGTACGATTCAGTCGGTGATGGCGCAACGATATTAAATGTCTACACTGTTACGAAGATTATTGCCAGCTGAATGGTATCGACGTTACCTGCTGAGGTCGTGTGAAAATGATGGTTTATTAGACTATCTACAAACACCACTGGCCGATACGTCTGTTTCCTTGTTTGAAACTGAATTTATTGTACTGGACTTTGAAACCACAGGTCTGGACCCCAGGCATGATCGTATTCTGAGCATGGGTTTTACGGTGATTCGCAATGGTCGTGTGTTGATGAGGGAGAATGCTCACTGGCTGGTGAAGCCAGATCAGGTGCTGGATAAAAACAGTGTGGTGATTCATAACATCACCGACGATCGATCTCAACTGGGACGTAACTTGTCGCAGTCGATGGCGATACTGTTATCAGCGATGGCCGGTCGTGTGATAGTGGCGCATCATGCAGTTATTGAAACAGGCTTTCTTGATGCGGTGTGTGAAAAATTATATGGTCACGTTTTACCCTTACGTGTCATCGATACCTTAAAGTCGGCCAAAAAAACACTGGATCAGCAGCATCGGGTATTGGCCAGCAATGATCTGCGTTTGTTCAATTTGCGCAAACGTTATAACTTGCCAAGATATAAAGCTCACGATGCTCTGCAGGATGCAATTGCAACAGCTGAATTGTTCCTGGCGATGGCCAGTCAGAAATGCAAAGATTTGCACCGCTGCAAGGTTAGAGATTTTCTCTAGTCTTATTTCGCCAATTGCAGGGTGAAAATGTTGCCCAGGATTGTTTTTATCTGACTAATACTGAGATGATCAGCCTTAGGGCCATCCCAGTGCAGACAACTGAGTTTGCGCACATCTGGTTGATGTTCCGATCGTAAATATAATTCACTGGTAAAACCGACGATGGGTAAGCCATAGTCTTCATCTCCCATGGTCAGGCTTGCATACAAAAATTGCAAACTGACATCGCGATATTCAGTGCCCACCCTGTAAATTTCAAATCGATCTGGTTCTATATACTGTATGGTTTCTTTCAGCGTGTTGATCTCAAATTCACAATGAGGCTGGTATTTGTCGACGGCTTTATACGTCATTATCTGGCCGTACTGAATAAAGATTCGAGCTTTATTGGGCGGTATCTTGAGTTGTTGATTGAGTTGCAGTGTGGAGCCTACAGGTACTCGATAATACACTGAATCCTCATCGGCTACGATCATGGGCTGACAGGCGCTGATGATTAGGCAGGCTGTGATGAGAAGAGTGAATTTGTTCATGATGGTATACCTTGTGTGGTCCAGGTGATGAGCCATGTAAGCATTTGCTGGGCACATTTTGTAATAATTTTAAATTAGATCGGTGGTGGGGGCTTCCGTTCGCCACACAGCGCATAAAATTTAAAGCTGAGGTATGCTAGCGATTTTTAGCTTAGCCGAAGAATGATTATGAATACAGCCTGGCTTGGTGTGGACACCGGCGGTACCTTTACTGATTTTGTCTATTTCAATGGTGAGTCTGTCATGATTCACAAGGTGTTGTCGACACCGTCAGCTCCAGAGCGCGCCATTCTTCAGGGGGTGCAGGAGCTGGGTTTGTCACTGCAGTCATTGCGACTGGTACATGGCTCGACGGTGGCTACCAATGCAGTGCTTGAGGGTAAAGGTGTGCATACGGTATATATTACCAATCAGGGTTTTGGCGATGTGCTTCAAATTGGTCGCCAGGCCCGGCAAGAGCTGTATAACCTGCAACCACCGTCCAGAGAGCTATTGATTCACCCCGATGATTGCCTGGAGATGCCGACGCGGTTGTCGGCACAGGGTGAATTGTTGGAGACTCTGGATGAGCAGTCGCTGGATGATTTAAGACTGCGGCTGATTCAAATTCAACCCCAGGCGGTGGCGATCAATTTGTTGTTTTCTTTTCTTGATAACCGTCAGGAGCGGCAGATTGCTGATTGTGTTCCCGATGGTGTGTTTGTGAGTTGTTCATCAGACGTGTTACCGGAATACAAAGAATATGAACGGGGTATGACCACCTGCCTGAACGCCTATGTAGGACCCTTGATGGCTGGTTATTTACAGCGTTTGGCGCAGGGCATGGCTGATGTAAGTATATCAGTGATGCAAAGTGCGGGAGGTACCATCAGTGCCGAGCAGGCAGGCCAGAATGCGGTACGCCTGTTATTGTCCGGGCCGGCTGGCGGTCTGAAAGGCGCACAGTATGTGGCTGGACTGAGTCACTGTCAGCAATTATTGACCTTTGATATGGGCGGTACCTCGACGGATGTCGCTGTGATCGATGGCGATATCAATCTCACCTCGGAAGGCTGTATTGGTCATTACCCAGTTGCTGTGCCTATGGTTGATATGCATACCATAGGGGCGGGTGGCGGTTCTATTGCTCAGGTCGATGCCGGCGGTATGCTGCTGGTCGGGCCGGAGTCGGCGGGTGCCTTTCCGGGACCTGCCTGTTACGGGCTAGGCGGCCTGCAGGCCACGGTGACCGATGCCAATCTGGTGCTGGGTCGCTTGCAGGCGGATGCTTTTCTGGGTGGCGATATGAGGCTCGATCTGGCAGCTGCCCGTAGAGCCGTCGCCAGCGTTGCCGAGACCCTGGAGATCAGTGTTGAGGCGGCGGCGGAAGGCATCATTCGAGTGGCCAATGAGCATATGGTCAGGGCCTTGCGGGTGATGTCGGTCCAGCGTGGCAGTGATCCACGAGAATTTGTGCTTGCTTCATTTGGTGGTGCTGGTGGTTTGCATGTTTGTGCCCTGGCCGAGGCACTTGAGATGAAGCAGGCGATGGTGCCCGTGCATGCCGGGGTGCTGTCTGCCTTGGGTATGTTGGTGGCGGCGCCATCTCGGGAAATGTCGCAGACTCACACTCGCTTACTGCAGGACTGTTCAGAAGCAGAGCTGGTCAGCAGCTTCAAACGACTGGAGCAAAAGGCTCGGCAGGAAATGAGTACTGAGCTTAAGGGACAGTCGGTGCAGGTTGACTACAGTGTCGATTGCCGTTATCAAGGACAGAGTTTTACATTGGATTTGCCATGGACAAATTTGCATCAGTTGGCGACTGATTTTCATGCTCTGCATGATCAACGTTATGGTCACAGTTTGGATATAGCAATTGAGCTGGTTAATCTGCGTGTCAGTGTGAAAGGTCAGTCGCCGTCATTTCAGCTGCCACTGAAGCAATCATCAAGGGATGTTGTTATACAGCCACAGTATCAAACCGATGTGTATGGTGTGTCACAGCCTGTACCCGTTTATCAACGGGATGACCTGATACCTGAACAGGAGCTGTTGGGACCGGCATTGATCGTTGAAAAAGTATCAACAACATTTGTGGCTGAGTACTGGAGTAGTGTGATGGACCAGAGCGGAAGCCTGTTGTTACAGTACCGTGGTAGCGAGTTTTAGCTAGCCTGTCGTTGCCTGCAAGTCTAATCGTTCATTCCGATTTCAGGGTACGGGTTACTTCATTGGCCCAGGCAATGGCTTCAAGGTGCAGGCTGGATAATTGTTCCGGTGTCAGGTCGTGGAAATGGCGGGCGACTTCACTGGCCGTTTCCAGTGCAATGGCGCAGTTCAGTGCCTGGCCCATGTTGTTGTTGCGACTGAGTATGGCATGCTTGATGTCATCAGACAGCGGTAAAGGTTCAAGCAACTGCTGAATAGGTCTTTGCATCAGCAGATCAAGGGCTGAGAACATGCCTACGGTAAAAAAGCTATCCGCTGATTCGAGCTCCATAGCCGTAGCGAGTAGTTCGCAGGTTTTGGCACGAATCATCGACAGCTGTACCATTTCAACGGGGCGATCATCCATGCTGCTCATGGCTAGCATCGATGCCCAGCTGGTCAGTTTTCTACGACCGAGAATGACAATGGCGTGGCGGATGGATTCAACTTTGCTGGGCAGGTTAAAAAATGCGGAATTGATGAGTTTGAGTAACTTGTAGCTGATACTCAGGTCTGTGTTAATGATATTTTCGACGTCCGAGGTATCGGCACCGGCATTGTGTAGGGTGGAGAGTAAATTCATAACCGATAGTTTGTTTGTTTCCAGGCTGGTACTTTTTAGTATGCGGGGTCGGCTTAGGAAATAGCCCTGGAAATAGTCAAAACCCATGTCCATGTAGATTTCATAGTCGTCCAGGCTTTCGACTTTCTCGGCCAGGAGTTGAACATCATATGAGCCGAGTACTTTCTGACGTAATTTGATGTGTTTCGGTGATAGTTTCTTTACGTCCAGTCGCAGAATATCAGCCTGCTTGAGTAGCGGTAAAAAATCCGGGCGATGGCTAATGTCGTCCAGGGCCAGGGTAAAGCCAGCGGCTTTTAGCTGATTGATCGCAGCTAGTGTGTCTGAATTGATGGTGATGTTTTGTTGGATGTCCAGAATGATATTTTCCGGCTTTATAGGCAATGCATCAGTATTCATCAGGAAACTGTCGGTGAGATTGATGCAGGCCTTGCTCTGGCCAACGATGTTTTCCAGGCCCATGTCGATGAAACTGTTGAGGATAACCTGGGAGGTTGCCTGGTCTTCGTTCAGGTCAGAGACGGCATTGTTGATCT
>JBFFSQ010000224.1:0-4698 GCA_041572275.1 Gammaproteobacteria bacterium | reverse complement strand
CGCATCTGAATTTTGCGCCAGAGATTAAGTGGTTTTTGTTTAAGCCTATCAGCAACACCATCTTTTATGAATGAATCAACCGCCTGCAGTACGCGTTCACTAGACTTACCGTCACGATAAGGATGCAGTTTATCCACATAGGCCCTAACAGCAGCCATCAACTCGGCTGGTCGCTGCAGCGCCCTGGCAAGTGCAGCATGAATATCTTCTGGCTCGGTGACATCAATGACATGTGGACCTGGCACTTTGGTTCTAAAGGTAACAACCGGTTTATCCAGCATCATAAATTCCAATGCTATGGATGAGGTATCGCATAACATCACATCTGCTGCTTTCAATAGCGGCAACACATCGAAGCTACTGTCAACAAACGTGAAATTTTCACCTTCGAGCTGCTTGTATTCCTGCACGACATTGCTCGGGGTTTTGGGGTGTAATGTCACCAGCCAATACCAGTCGCCCATGGTGGACAGCTTGTTAATGGTTTCTACAAGATGAGGGGACGAGGTTAACGAAGGGCTAAATGTCGAGGCATAAAAAACAACAGGCTTATCAGTATGCAATTGTTGCCTGAAGTCATTTTGCTGATCCTGATGGCACCTTTCAGGATTGAACAAAGGGTCAAGTTTTGGCCACCCTGTCTCCTGCACTATAAAGGTTTTATGCTGATCAGCTAATTGCTCAAATACCCGGGTTACATCGGGTGCATGGGTACAATATAAATCAAATAATTCCCTGATCCTGAAATGACCTTTCTTACCAGTTTGATCATTGGCCAGGCCATGAAATACCTCGACCTTCACACCTGGAAAAAAATCCGGCACCCAGTTACCTGGCACAAAGACAGCTAGAGGGTTATATTCCTTAACTTCTTGTACCGTATGCAGTTGTTTTTCGTCATTCCGAAGATACTGACCATCGGTACCCTGCACAAACCAGGCGACTTCATCGCCTCTTTCACGAATCACTTCCTGTAACGGCCGCAATATCGAATACGAATAGAGCTGATTAATAAAAAAGAGATAACGCCTCATGCTTTAATTCATTCCCCTAAGAATGTAAATAATGCTGCAAGAATAATATGCAAAAACAAATTAAATCATTGAGACACTATTGGCATTTACAGCAGACCAATTTCATCGCATGAGATGATACTCAGCACCACAGTATGGGCATTTACCATTACCCTGTTTATCGAAAGCGATAAACACTTGCGGATGCGAGTTCCATAAACTAGTGCCCGGCATTGGACAATGAAGCGGCAGGTCTTCCTGCTTTACATCATACTGATTTTTTTCATTGGGTTTTGCTAATCCACTCTGTATAGCAGTGTTTGGATTGGGCATGGCATTTCCTCTTTTTAAAATAATCAGTCATTCACCAGTGTCAACCACTCAGGATGAACATGGTGTCGACCATGCACCACATCAAAATACATGGTCTGTAATTTTTCTGTAATTGGCCCACGACTACCATTTCCAATAGCTCGGTTATCCACCTCGCGTATCGGCGTCACTTCTGCTGCTGTCCCGGTAAAGAAAGCCTCATCCGCGATATACACTTCATCACGCGTAATACGTTTTTCTTTGATCTCAACACCCAGCTCATTACATAAAGTAAATATAGTATTACGGGTAATACCATTTAACGCTGACGTCAGATCAGGTGTATAAATGACACCATCCTTAACGATAAAGATATTCTCGCCACTACCCTCGGCGACATAACCATCGACATCCAGCAACATGGCTTCATCATAACCATCCGTAATAGCCTCCTGTAGCGCCAGCATGGAGTTGATGTAATGACCGTTGGCCTTCGCCTTGCACATACTGATATTCACATGATGACGTGTATAGGAAGATGTCCGAATACGGATACCATTCTCCAGATTTTCCTTACCCAGATAAGCCCCCCATTCCCAGGCTGCAACAATAACGTGCGTTTTAAGATTATCCGCACGTAAACCCATACCTTCAGATCCGTAAAAACACATCGGCCGTAGATAAGCAGATTCGAGATTATTTTCTCTCACAACAGTTCGTTGCGCTTCGTTCACGGTTTCTTTATCAAATGGCATATCCATTTTCATGATATGCGCCGAATCAAAAAGGCGGTCGGTATGCGCCTGTAAACGGAATATCGCCGTACCCTGTTCGGCCTTATACGCCCGCACACCTTCAAACACACCCATGCCGTAATGCAAGGTATGGGTTAACACATGAATCTTGGCTTCTCGCCAGGGAACCAGCTCCCCGTCAAACCAGATTACACCATCGCGATCAGCCATGGTTTGCATATATTCTTCTCCTAAACATCAGCACCGGACTCAACATCCAGCACATTGTGCCAAATTTGTTTAATTTCACTACGCAGGCTCTGAAAAGCCTCGCCATCCATAGTGGATGACTGTTCCTGCAAAGCCCGTTGATGACTACAGGCTCGGTATTGCTGATACGCATCGCTAAGAATCCTGACTTGTGCATCTGAAACACAGCCAGTTTTCTGCAATAAACTCAATAACCGGCGGGTCGCTGTCTCATCCAATAGCTGTGGATGATCGACCGCTGTCGCCAGAACACAATACTGCGTTAAAAACTCAATATCGACAATACCCCCTGCATCCTGCTTCAGATGAAATACATCGGCTTTTTTACTACCCAATGCATCACGCATCTTTTGCCGCATTTCGATGACATCCTGCTTCAGCTGTTCAGGCTCACGTTGCCGAGTAATTACCGAACGTCGAATTCTATCAAATTCCTCAGCAAGATGGGTGCCTCCAATCACCATCCGTGCACGAATCAAGGCCTGATGCTCCCAGGTCCATGATTTTTCCTGCTGATAATACTCAAATGACTCCAGACTGCTCACCAACATACCAGCGGCACCATCGGGGCGTAAGCGGGTATCAATTTCGTAGAGACGACCATTGGCCGTTTGCGTCGCCAGAATATGCACCATGCGCTGCGCCAAACGGGCAAAGAAGCTACTGTTATCGATACAGCGATCGCCATTGGTGTATTGGTTCTCGCCACGACTATCATGAAGAAAAACAATATCAAGATCCGAGCCATAACCCAGCTCATGACCACCCAATTTGCCATAAGCGATCACCGCCATTTCTGGCTCGATGCTGACACCATCAACATCACACATCGGCTGACCATGGCGTTTTACCATATGCTGCCAGGCAAGTTCATAGGCTTTTTGCAACAGCACTTCCGCAATAGCCGTGAGCTGATCACTAACATCAAACACCTGCAAGGTGCCCGACAGATCCATAGCCGCTACTCGCAAAACCTGAGCCTGCTTGAATTTACGCAATATCTCCATTTCGCGCTCCTCATCATCCACTGCCGTACTCATCATGGCGTCGAGTTCAGCCTGTAGATGCTTCTGAGTCGGAATCTCATAGAGCACACGCGGATCAAGCAACTCATCCAGAAGGATAGGATAACGGGTTAACAAACTGGCAATCCAGGGACTGGCACCACACAACTTAATCAGTTGCTGCAAGGCAACCGGATATTCAACCAGCAGGGATAAATACACACTGCGCCGTACAATAGCCTGTAGCAGATTAAGCACGCGCTGCAAAACCTGACCGGCATGCTCCATGGCCACCAGCTCTCTGAGTAGAAGCGGCATGAGATTATCCAATCGCTGTCTGGCGGTATCGGTCATTGAGCGAATCATCCCTGACTCCTTGAATACCTTTAGCTGATGTGCAACATCCATACAGTCTGTACAGTCCTGCTGCTGCAGTAGCTCGACCACTTCAGATTCATCGAGATCGCCCTGCCACAAGGCCTCGAACATATTGCTGTCATCATCTTCCTTAGACAGGGCAAATACCTGACTGAAACAGGCGTGGACACGTTGGCGATGGAAATCAGTTGCCTCCACCAAACTTTCCCAGTTCTCATACCCCATGGCCAGCACCATGCTATGCTGAATCAGTGTATCTTCGGGCAAGTTATGCGTTTGACCATCGGCATACATTTGTAGCCGGTTTTCCAGTCGCCGTAGAAAGTCATAACTCTCAGCCAGCGCTTCAGTTTCCTGATGCGACATATACCCTTTATCTGCAAGCAGGGCCAGCACCTGGATGATACTGCGAATCTGCAAATCCGGTTCGCCACCGCCTCGAATCAACTGATAGGTCTGGCCTATAAACTCGATTTCACGAATGCCACCCTTACCCAATTTGATATTATTGATATTACCCTTACGCCTGATTTCCTTATCAATCATGGCTTTCATCTCGCGGATCGATTCAAACGCACCAAAATCCAGATAACGCCGATAGACAAACGGCCTCAACATAGTCATCAGCTCGTCACCGGCTTCCCGATCCCCACCAATCACCCGCGCTTTGATCATGGCATAGCGTTCCCAGTCTCGCCCCTGGGTCTGGTAGTACTGCTCCATTCCGGCAAAGCTCATCACCAGTGGACCACTATCACCGTAGGGCCGCAGTCGCATATCCACCCGAAACACGAAGCCATCAGCCGTTGTATCATTGAGCACCTTGATAAAACGCTGCCCTAACCGGATAAAGAACTGACTATTAGCCAGTGACCGCCCACCCCGGGTTTCGCCCTCCTCGGGGAAGGCAAATATCAGGTCGATATCCGATGAAAAATTCAGCTCATGCCCGCCCAGCTTGCCCATACCCAGCACCACCATGCGCAT
>JBFFSQ010000223.1:0-4707 GCA_041572275.1 Gammaproteobacteria bacterium | reverse complement strand
TGAGGAAATACTGAATCCAGTCTCCGTCAATAAAGGTGTAAAAACCAAAATGATGCCCAAAAACAATCACCATTATGCTGAAAATCAGGCTAACCGACATCATCATACTGAAACTGACCGCGGCGTTGACTGGCAGGCTCAGGTGGTTGAGGTGCTTGCGCCAGATGCATAGCAGGCCGGCATTAATCAAAGCCAGCCATTGGGTAAACATGGATATAAAGGCCAGGCGTAGCCAAAAATCCGTGTTATCTCCGGGCGCCAGTGCCAGCACCAGTGCTAATAACTCAACCAGCAGGATGGTCATGAATAGCACGGTGACATCACAGAAATTGGGTAGGAAGCCCTGTTGGCCGTTAGTTGTTCTGGCAGTCATTACAGTAGTGTAGTGTATTTAGAGGGGTCGGTGAATTTATGCAGTTCACGTAATCAGCGTGCTGGATGTTTGGTATACTCCTGCTACTCAATATATATAGTGAAATTATGAGCAAAGAATCAAAAGAAAAACTCTGGGGTGGTCGCTTTTCTGAGCCCACAGACGCCTTTGTTGAAGCCTTTACTGCATCGGTTGAATTCGATCAGCGTATGTTCAGGCAGGATATTGAGGGTTCACGCGCCCATGCCCGTATGCTGACAAAAGTGGGTGTGTTAACTGAAACTGATTGTGAAGCGATATTAAAAGGCCTTGATCAGGTCGAACAGGAAATTGAGACCGGTGAATTTGAATGGTCTGTGTCTCGCGAAGATGTTCACATGAACATTGAAGCACGACTCACGGAAATCGTGGGTGATGCGGGCAAACGACTGCATACCGGTCGTTCCAGAAACGATCAGGTCGCGACCGATATTCGTTTGTACCTGCGTGAGCAGCTGGGTTATGTGATTTCAGAAATCAAACGCCTGCAACAGGGTTTACTCGAGCTGGCGGAAAAAGAAGCCGATACCATCATGCCGGGTTTCACCCATTTGCAGGTGGCGCAACCGGTCACCTTTGGTCATCACCTGCTGGCCTGGTTTGAAATGATGCAACGTGATGCCAGTCGTATGCAGGACTGCGCCACACGGTTAAATGTATTACCGCTGGGTTCTGCCGCCCTGGCGGGCACCACCTACCCACTGGATCGCCACTATACCGCTGAATTGTTGGGCTTCGACGATGTGAGCCGTAATTCACTAGATGCGGTGAGTGATCGTGATTTTGCCATCGAGTTCTGTGCCGCGGCGGCACTGGTGATGACCCATTTATCTCGTTTTTCAGAAGAGCTGGTGATCTGGTCATCGGCCCAGTTTAGTTTCATCGACCTGCCCGATCGTTTCTGCACGGGTTCATCGATCATGCCGCAGAAAAAGAATCCGGATGTGCCAGAACTGGTGCGCGGCAAGACCGGCCGAGTTAATGGCCACCTGATTAGCCTGTTAACCCTGATGAAGTCACAGCCTCTGGCCTATAACAAGGACAACCAGGAAGACAAAGAACCGCTGTTCGATACCATTGATACCTTATTAGGTTCTTTGCGTGCCTTTGCCGACATGGTACCGGCCATCGAGGCCCGTCGTGAAAACATGTATCGGGCCGCCAAGCAGGGTTTTTCAACTGCCACTGACCTGGCGGATTATCTGGTGCGTAAAGGTCTGCCTTTCCGCGATGCCCATGAAGTGGTGGGTAAAGCCGTTGCTCTCGGTGTCGAAACAAACAAGGATCTCAGCGAAATGAGTCTGCAGGAACTGAAGCAGTTCTCAGACATTATTAGCGATGATGTATTCGATGTACTGACGCTGGAAGGTTCAGTAGCCGCGCGTGATCATATTGGTGGTACCGCGCCCGATCAGGTTCGTCGGGCGGTAAAAGACGCACGTCAACGTATGTAAGTATCAGTGGATGAGCTTAGAGATGACTAGCCAGCGCTTTGAGCTCATCTTCCACTTCGCCGAACTCGGTATTGAGCTGGTTCATTAAATCGCCGACACCTTCAAGACTACCCTCTTTGCAGATGGCTTCGATCTGTGCTGCTAATTCAGCCAGTCGCGCGGCACCAATACTGCCACTACCACCCTTGAGCTGGTGGGCATTTTGGTAGATGGGTTGTGCATCATGTTCAGCCAGACCCTGAGCCATGTTTTTAATCAGCTGGGGTGAATTATCGAGATAAGTCTTAATAAATTCAGCCATCGTATCATCCATCAGCGAATGTATTTCTTTAAAGATTTCGGGATCTATTGCCTGTATCGTCATAAATAATTAGCGCCTGAAATCCCCGACAAGCATTGCCTCTGGAACCTGATTACGAATAGCCTGTGCCAGTTCAGTGCACATGCCGGGCCACGCCTTATGGGACACCCATAAACAATTGATTTTCAGATTCATATTGGCAAATACCACTACGTGACTGTACTGTGCGAGGACCATTTGAATTCTACTTAAGGTGTTTTCGATATACTGCCTGGGCCTGGTTTTAAGCTTGGGAATAATCATCATGAAATCAACATAGGATTTGCCCATTTCATCACGGGTAGGGGCAATTTTCCAAAGGGGTTCAGCCGGTACTATGCCGCTGAAAATGTCGATATTCTGCTCAGTCATAAGACCACCCCATCACACCGCCAGGTTATCAACGTCGAATAAATAAATTCTAGTTGAAAACAGTAAAGAATGTGTAGTCTTTAAGACAGTAGCACGAGCTCAGATGATTGTCTAAGTCCTGTCGCGGTGAAGACAGCGAATGAGCCAGTCCCGAATATCAGCGATTTCCTGCATGCAAACACTATGACCCATGGCATAGTCGTGCCAGTCGATGTTGAAACCGGCGTTTTGCAGACGTGATCGACTGGCGACCCCATAACGGTAATTGATGATATCGTCATCCAGCCCATGGCCCATGAAAATCGGCATGGTCAGTTGGCTGTTGTCAGTATTGAGCTGTGTAGCAGGGGGTAAGTAGGTGGAAAGGGCCATCAGCCCCGCCAGAGGTGTGGGTTGGCTCAGACCGGTATTAAGAATCACAGCACCACCCTGTGAGAACCCGGCCAGAATGATACGCTGATGCTCGATGCCCCGGTTGACTTCCTCGGCAATAAGCGCATTGATGGCGGCCGAACTTTCAGTAATACCGTCCTCATCTTGTGGAGCAGACACATCCAGGCTGGCAATGTCATACCAGCCACGCATGACATAACCATTATTCAGTGTGATCGGGCGATACGGTGCATGGGGAAAGATAAAACGTAGACGCAGGTTATCCGGTAACTGGAGTTCAGGCACAATCGCCTCAAAGTCATGGCCATCGGCACCAAGGCCATGTAGCCAGATCACACTGGCATCAGGCTGGTCGTGGGTCTGGAGTTCAATACGTTCAAGGGACATAGTTATTCGCTTAATTGGGTAATGAAGATCAGTTGTATGTAGAGCGGTAGTGTATGTGATTGCAGGCCAACAGGCGAGATGATGATCGACAGTGCTATTTTGGCCAACGAATATTGGCATTTACTGATGTTTAAAGGCTGTCGATAGCGGATTTTAGCCAATAAAATGCGCATACAAGGGTGTTGATGGATGATATTAGCAATTATTTCAATGACTTAGCTATAAGCATATTATTTTTAGGAAATAGCAAAAAAATATATGTTATTTGATTAGAGTTTTGTATAATAAAAACCTACTAAATTAGTCAACTATATATATTCCCCCCGAATTGAAGATGAGGTATTAAGTGATGGAAGCTGTAGTAAATGGTAAAACAATCCAGTTAAGTGAAGCTGGTTGGTTAGAAAACCTGGATGAATGGTCAGAAGAGCTGGCTGTAGAAATTGCCAAAAATGAAAAAGTGGCAGAATTAACTGAAGAGCACTGGAATATCATCAACATGGCTCGTGAGTATTTTCAGGAAAATGGCGCAGTGTGTGAGCCCCGTGCATTTTCAAAGCTGATGAAAAAAGAATACGGTAAAGACAAGAGTGATCAGAAATACATCTACTCTCTGTTCCCAACCGGTCTGATCAAATGTGCAAATAAAATTGCAGGTTTGCCACGTCCAAAAGGTTGTAGCTAAGATTTAAACCGTTGCTGGTTAGTTGGTAAAGGGGATCCTAGGATCCCCTTTTTTATGGTCAGGATGACCGGTCGTTTTTTGCTCCTGCAAAAACGACATTCCCGCCATCCCTGGTGGTCGTATGCCGCGGTGTTGCGACCTACAGGGATGTAGGGAGGTAGAGTAACGCAGGAGCAGTTACCGAGATGGCAAGGAGCGGCGATGTCAGGATGACCTGGCAGAAAAATGCTCCTGCATTTTCTGCACTTCCGCCGTCCCTGGCGGTTGTATGCCACGGTGCTGCGATGGATTAAGATTTGAGTATATTCTGGTTAATTCATAATGTGTCATCCCGACCGAAGTGGATGCCTACATGGACGTAGGTAGTAGGGCAATGCAGGAGCAACTGCCGAGGGATCTTAAATGCTTGATAATTATGTAGTAATAAAGAAAAAGATTACTTCTTCTTTGGTTAAAATGACAAATTAATCAGAGCTTCCTTAATATAAACGAGATAAACAATGAGTAAAGAAGAACGCGATCAGGAATTCTGGACCCTAACCGATGCCTTTATCAATTTCGCTAATGAGCAATGTGATAAGTCTAAAAATGCCAAAGTTAGTTCTGCCCTGTTATTTGCCACGGCTCGATTCAATGCCTTTTTAGTCGCATCATTATCAAAAGA
>JBFFSQ010000222.1:0-4918 GCA_041572275.1 Gammaproteobacteria bacterium | reverse complement strand
GCCCAGGGCGAAATCCATAGCAGTCATGACATCCCCAATAGCGTACACATTCTTGATGAGAAAGCATGAAGACTCAAACCCAGAAAAAAATCGCTGTCGCACTTGAATATGATGGTACCAATGCCCCCAGGGTAACCGCTAAAGGTATTGGAGATATTGCAGAAACGATCATGACCATCGCTAGAGAACAGGGCGTGCCTCTGCAGGAAGACACCGGCTTAGTGGAGATACTGGCCCAGATTAACCTGGGTGAGGAAATCCCTGAGAACCTGTATCGAGCAGTCGCCGAAGTCATTGCCTTTGCCTACATACTGACTGGTAAATTTCCACCGGGTTATTCTGCAAAAACCGAATAAAAAAACTTTGACGCAACGTCTCTACGACGTAGCATCAAATGTTTTTATTTATAAACGTCCGTGACGATCAACATCGGTAACCCAGTAAACACCGTGTCCCTTGATACCCGGCAGGTTCTGACTGATACCTGAGAGCACATCAGCCACATCGGCATCCTCAAGCAAAACATCCACCCGCACACGAGGTGTATATCCCACCACCTTGTCACGAACTGATAACAATGGATCATGCTCAACCTGACTACCATGACCTTCAACATGGCTAAAGGTAAAACCAGTCGCCTGGCTTATGGCACGCAAATAATCGGCCAGATCCTGTTGCATACTGGCATGTATGATCAACACCAGATTTTTCATGGAGCTTCTCCTTCTAGTTGATCCAGTTTCGCTTCAGAGCGACTTTCCAACCAGGCATATAAGGTGGGTAATAGCACCAGGGTCAGCAATGTTGAGGTAAACAAGCCGCCAATCACTACCACAGCCAGAGGCTGTTGCAATTCTGACCCCGGACCAGTGGCCGTCAGCAAAGGCATCAGACCCAGACTGGCAATGAGCGCAGTCATCAATACTGGACGTAACCGACGTTCAGCGCCTTCGCGAACCGCTTCAATAATGCTGCGACCAGACTCACGCAGTTGATTGAAATAAGTCACCATCACCACCCCGTTGAGCACAGCCACACCAAACAGAGTAATAAAACCCACCGAGGCAGGTACCGAGAGATAAAGACCGGACCAATACAAACTGACAACACCGCCAATCATGGCAAATGGAATATTCAGAATGATCAGTCCAGCCTGTTGTACCGAACGGAAAGTCGTAAATAGCATCAGAAAAATCAGCACGATCGACACCGGAACCACCAGTCCCAGACGAGCAGCCGCGCGTTGTTGGTTTTCAAACTGGCCACCATAACTGACGTAATAGCCCTGGGGCAATTTCACTTCACGTTCGATGGTGGCACGAACTTCATCTACAAAACTCACCACATCGCGACCATCTACATTGGCCTGAATCACCACCTGACGTTTGGCCGATTCACGGGCAATCTCCACGGGTCCATCGACTTCACGAATATCCGCCAGCAAGTGTAAAGGCACCTGAGCACCACCCAGGGTCTTGATATGCAACTGGCCGATCGTCTCAGGACTACTGCGGTCTTTTTCAGGGAAACGTAACAGCACACCGGCACGACGATTGCCTTCAATTACTTCAGTCACCTGTCGACCACCCACAGCTGTTTCAATCAACTGATTGATATCTTCCACATTAATGCCATAACGTGAAATTGCTGCTGGTTTGATATCGATCTGGAGATAAGTCTGTCCCGATAAGCGACCACGAAACACATCCACGGCACCATCAATCGCTTTAACCTGCTGTTCTATCTGCTGCGAGTACTGCTCCATCAAGGCAAGATCATCACCATAGAGTTTAATCGCCATGGCTGCACGCACACCAGTGAGCATTTCCGATACTCGCATATCGATGGGCTGGGTGAAGGCGATATCCACACCTTCGAACTGACCCAGCTTCTGGCGTAAATTTTCCTGGAAAGTTTCCAGCGATACCGCCCATTGTTCACGAGGTTTAGTGATGAGGAAATTATCCGTCTGATACAGGCCCATGGGATCCATACGCAGTTCATCCGCACCGGTACGTGAAACAACACTGATCACTTCGGGCAACTCCATCATCGCTTTCTGGATGGGCGCATCACGTTCCAGCGAATGCTCCAGGGAAATATCCGATGCTTTCTCAACGATGATGACCGTGGTGCCTTCATCCATAATCGGCATAAACTCTTTTCCGATATGAGGAAATAGAGCTACCGCACCAACCAGTGCAGCCAATGCCAGTACAACAGCGACAACCCGGAAATTTATGGCCCAGTTCACTATTGGACGATAGAGTTTTTTCAGCATTGTTAGCAACCAGCCATCCTTGTCATGACCACCCTGCATCAGCAAACTAGCCAACACAGGAATTACCGTTAATGACAACATCAGCGAGCCCAGCAATGCAAAGGAAATAGTGATCGCCAGGGGTCGGAACATCTTGCCTTCCAGACCACTCAAACTAAACAGCGGCAAGAACACCAGGATGATAATCAGCACACCAGAGATGACCGGTGTTGCTACTTCCAACACAGCGCGATACACCAGATGTAGTCGACTCACTCCTGGTGTT
Source organism: Gammaproteobacteria bacterium (assembly GCA_041572275.1). Lineage (GTDB taxonomy): Bacteria > Pseudomonadota > Gammaproteobacteria > SZUA-229 > SZUA-229 > JBFFSQ01. Next base: position 2,372 of record JBFFSQ010000222.1, on the reverse strand, counting down.
TTTCGAGATAACTGGGTATGAATATTTTCAACCACAACCACAGCAGCATCGACCAGAATACCAATCGCTATGGCCAGCCCTCCTAATGACATGAGATTGGCAGAAACCCCGAGCAGGCGCATCATGATGAAGGTAAACAATACCGATAAAGGCAAAATCAAAGCCACCGTTAAAGCGGCTCGAATATTACCCAACATAACAATTAACACGAGCAATACCAGTACCACAGCTTCCAGTAGCGATTTCTCCACCGTCCACACGGCCGCATTGATCAACTCACTGCGATCATAAAAAGGAACAATTTCTACCCCCTCGGGTAACGTGGTCTTGATTGACTCCAGTTCACGCTTGATCCCTTCCACTGCCAGCCGACTATTCGCGCCTTTTCGCAACAGCGCCAGACCGGTCACCACCTCACCTTCACCATCCGCTGTAACCGCACCGTAACGAGTCAGTGAACCAACACCCACCTCTGCCACATCACCTATATGAACAGGTACACCACTTCGAGTCGCAACCGTGATCCCACGGATGTCTTCAGCATTACGCAACAGGCCCACTGTACGCACCAGCAGCATCGAGGTTTCGCGATTAACCCGATCACCACCGGCATTCCGGTTATTACTCTCCAGTGCCATTTGTAAATCATCCATGCTCAAGCCATATCGCAATAGAGCAGAGGGATCTGGCACCACCTGAAAGCTACGTACCTCGCCGCCCAGCGAATTAATATCCGCAATACCTTCCACTGTACGTAAGCGTGGCCGAATCACCCAGTCCTGCAGGCTCCGTAATTCCTGATTACTCAGGCCACCACCTTGAATCCGGTACATGTAAATTTCACCCACCGGTGTCGTGATAGGTGCCAGACCGCCATCAACACCGTCGGGCAAATCACTCCAGACCTGATTCAAACGCTCGGATACCTGGCTTCGTGCCCAGAAGATATCAGTACCATCTTCAAAATCGATAATGATACTGGCAAGCGCATACTTGGTAGTGGAACGCAGCACCGTTTGCCTGGGCAAGCCCTGCATTTCCATTTCAATCGGAAACGTAATACGGCTTTCAACTTCCGTTGGTGACATACCCGGTGCCTTCACAATTACCTGCACCTGAGGCGATGAAATATCAGGAAAGGCATCAATGGGCAGGCTATTAAAGGCCCATAAGCCTCCGCCTGTAATACCCAAAGCCAGCAACAGAATCATCAGTCGCTGGATCAATGAAAATCGAATTAAGGCAGTAATCATTTCAACGCTCCCTGTGTTTCAGGTTCTGAGGTCAGTACTGTCAGACCCGCAGCCAGACGCAACTGCGCCAGTTCATAACCAACATTAGCCAACAGTTTCAGATAACCCGAACGGCTATCAAAATAAGTATTGTTGGCATCAATGAGTGAGAGGAGATTCTGTTCACCAGCCTCGAATCCCTTGCGCGTTAACTCAAACACCACCCGTGCCGGTTTCAGTAATTTGTCGCGATATGCCTGCGACTGACCGATCAAATGTCCAAGATGGATATAACTCTGATGCAGCTGACTGGTGAGATCACGTTGCTGCAATTCCAGTGATGATCTCGCTCTGATGGCTTCAGAACGCGCAGATGAAATCCGTGCTTTGCTGGCATTCCACAAAGGAATTTCAAAGTTGAGGGATACACCATTATAACTTTCACGACCAGCAGTGAAATTATCCTGTTCCCAGAACAGATTGAGTGTAGGATCCGCAAAACGTGTGGCACGGGCCACATCAACACCGGCCTGAGCCGCCTCTATCTCATGCTTGATTGCAACCAGTTGTGGATGCTCCTCCAAACCTCTCTGTAAAACCTGAAGCGACCCTGGCTGATCCATCAGCGTCAATGGTACAAGCTGGGGACTGGTGTTCTCGTCCAGTGCCAGCAAGGTTCTGAAACGAGCCAGGGCTTCATTATATTCGCCCTCAGCAGTGGCAATACTCTGCCTGGCCGTCTCTCGTAAAATGTCCAGACGTTGACGTTCCAGAGGTGACAGATAACGAACCAGTAAATCCTTTTTACCTGACGCCGTGCCCTGGAACTGACGAGCTGTCTTTAATCGTTGTTCAGACAAAGCTAGCTCAGCAGCGGCCCATTGCAAACGGTGAAAGACACGGGCCATTTCATATTCCAGTTGCAACTGCTGGAAGTTTTTACCCGATAGCGCAGATGATAATGACGCTTCAGCTACCTTGCGCTGATGCTGCAGACGCTTTAAGGGCAATGGCTGACTTAGCACCAGTTGAGTCACATCGAGACCACCCGAGCCATCATCCAGTCCCAGTTTCTCATCGACACGGAGTTCAACACTGGGGTTTGGCCAGACTTCAGCTTCAGCTAGACGAGCTTCATGC